>JBPCLT010000307.1:0-34484 GCA_051003015.1 Rubrobacteraceae bacterium
GGCCGTTGCTCTCAGCGTGCTCAGGACGGTGGAGTGGCTGACCGGGACGCCTCCCGCCAAGCGCCGGGTCTCTGCCTTCGCCCAGTTGGCGGCATGAACGTCCGATCCGAATTCGCCAACAGCATCAGCATCGGAGCGAAAACGTACAGTAAGCTCCGTACCTTCCTGCGAAGTAACCAGCAGCCCGCTACTCTGTGGCGATGGCAAAGCTCCCTAATGCCGAGAATGCCGTCGTGGAGATGAGAAAGCTCCGCGACTACTGCCTAAGCCCGGAACATCCGAGGGGAAGACACAAGGCCAGGGTGTTCGCTTCCGCCCTGGGCATCACCGCCGAGGACTCCGAGATACTTCGCCAGGCGCTACTTTCGGCAGCCCGTTCAGAGGAAGCGGCTCCGACTGAAGACGACGAGTACGGTCAGAGGTACGTGCTAGACTTCGAGATGAGCACCGAGGTAGGGAGTACCATCGTGCGCGGCGGATGGATAGTTCGCTCCGGAGAGGACTTCCCGAGGTTTACCAGTTGTTGGGTGCACTGAAAGGGGACCTGGAGGAACGTGAAGGACGGCGTGGACATTCTGGACGTGGCGGCCCTCACCGAGGACCTGCCCGAGCGGGGCCTCTACAGGGGTCAGGTCGGGACGGTCGTCGAGATCCTGGAACCCGGCGTGTTCGAGGTCGAGTTTTCCGACGACGAGGGGCGCGCTTATGCGCTGGTTGCGCTGAAGGCTGAGCAACTACTGGTACTCCATTACGAGCCGGTCGAAGCCGGCTCCTAGCCCTCGACCTTCTCTGTGCTCCCCGCTCGGTAACGCTTTAGTATTTCATTGACGGTGGTCTTGGAGATCCCGAGCGTCTGGGCTATCTGCCTCTGCGAAAGTTTCTCTTCTTCTGCTAAACGGATCACCTCCGGGGCGTGCCGGTCGGAGGGCCTGTAACCCTGCTTCCTTCCGAAGCTCTGCCCCCTCGCCTTCGCTGCGGCGATCCCGCTCCTCACCCTCTCTCGTAGGAGGTCGTGCTCGAACTCGGCGAGACTAGCCATCAGGTTAGCAATCAGCTTGCCCTGCGGCGTCGAGAGATCGAACGTCAGCCCCGTCTGCGCGATCAGAGACACCTGCCACGAGGCGAGTTGCCCTAACGTGTCCATCAGATCCTGTGTCGAACGGCCCCACCGCGTAAGCTCTGTCACCAGCACCGCATCCATCCTGCGGTCCTGGGCGAGCGCCATCACCTTCTTCCGCTCGATGGGTTGCTTCCCCTTGGCCTTCCGAATCCCCGAGAGCGTCTCCCTGAAAACACCGACTATCTCAAAACCAGCCCTCTCGGCGTACGCTCTCAGGTCCCGCTCCTGGCGGTCGTTGTCCTGATCGGAAGTCGAGACCCTGCAATACAGAACCACCGGCCGGCGCCGCTCCGAATCCTCATTTCGCTGTACCAACTAAACCCCTCCGAACCTCGGATTTTGTGACCCGCCAAAACAGCGGACTTTCGGCCACGGGGAAGCGTACCATTTGAGATAGAGTATAATTGATACACTTTCAGCCGGCGTTGTCGTACGTCATGGCTTCGATGCCTGCAAGGAGGACGTCTAGGCTGCCGTCGAAGACGGGGTGGCGGTTCATGTCTGTTGCGTCTTCGGCGAGCACTCGGAAGACGCGGAGCATCGTCGGAAAGCTCTCGGCAGGTTGCGCCTCGAGACGTGCCAGCATGTCTCGCTCGAAGGCGGAGTCCTCCACGGGGGCCGCGTCGTCCGGGGTGGACGAGGACTCCTCGGACAGCGCGTGGCCGTGGACGAAGTCCACGACGGTGCCCGCGGCGAGCGCTGCCTCGCGCGGAGGCAGCCCCGCGTCCCAGAGCGCCGCGTAGAGCGGCTCGCTGACCTGGAGCATCGCGTCTGAGACCGCAGCCGCATCCGAGACGATCCGTAGCACGAGGTTGGGGTGGGATCTCGCCAACTCGACGTAGGCCGTGGCCCACGCACGCACGCGCTCCTGCCAAGTCGCTCCGCCCGAAGGCGGGAGCCTCATTTCCGAGAAGACCTGCTCGACCAAGCCGGAGACGACGGCCTCTTTGCCGGGCAGGTGGCGGTAGACGGACATCGGGTCCACGCCGAGTTCCGCCCCGAGCCGCCTCATGCTCAGGGCTTCCATCCCCTCCTCGTCCACGATCCGGAGCGCCGCCTCCAGGATGCGCTCGCGGTTCAGCCGCTCCTGCCCCGCCCTCGGGCGGCCCATCTTCCTGCCGCTCCGAACCGGCTCTTCTCTCGACACGATCGATCACCTCCTTGCATAAGTCTACAACGTAGGCTACAGTCCCGTAAGTCTACGATATAGACTTATTAACGGTGAAGGGATGGAGGTATTGCCATGGAGCGGTGGTTGGAGGGCAAGGTTGCGGTGGTGGCTGGTGGGACTAGGGGGGCCGGGCGTGGGATCTCCGTGGAACTCGGGGCGGCGGGCGCTACGGTCTACGTTACGGGGAGATCGACCAGAGAAGACCGTTCCCCTATGGAGAGGCCGGAGACCATCGAGGAGACGGCCGGGATGGTCGGGGCTGCGGGCGGGCGCGGGATCGCCGTGCGGGTGGACCACTCGCGCCCCGAGGAGGTCGAGGCGCTCTTCTCCCGCGTCGAGGAGGAGCAGGGCGGTCGGCTCGACGTGCTCGTGAACGACGTGTGGGGCGGGGATTCCCTGACGAAGTGGGACACGCCCTTCTGGGAGCACTCGTTGGAGGACGGGCTGGCCCTGCTCAGGCAGGCGGTCGAGACGCACATCATTACGAGCCGTTACGCAGCGCCATTGATGGTGCGGCGGGAGCGCGGCCTAATCCTGGAGATCACAGACGGTGTGGGCTCCGGCTACCGGGGCAACCTCTTCTACGACCTGGCGAAGACCTCGGTGATCCGGCTGGGGCTGGCGCAGGCGGAGGAGTTGGGGCGCCACGGCGTCGCGGCGCTGGCCTTAACCCCCGGTTTTCTGCGCTCGGAGGCCGTCCTGGAGCACTTCGGGGTTGCCGAAGCGAATTGGCGCGACGCGGTAGAGAAGGACCGGTACTTCGCCGAGTCGGAGACGCCCGCATACATAGGCCGGGCGGTCGTCGCGCTCGCAACCGACCCGAACATCCTGGATCGAACCGGAGAGGCGGTGTCCACCTGGCAACTCGCCAGGGAGTACGGCTTCACCGACCGGGACGGCCGCCGGCCGGATTGGGGAACCGTCTTCGAGCGGCTCTCTCAGAATTCATCAGGACCGCAGGCCACATGAGCTCGGGACCCACCCACACGGACGCCAAGCGCGGCACGAGAAGCAACGTGCTGCTGGCCGTGCTGTGCATGGCGCAGTTCATGCTCATCCTCGACGTGGCGGTCGTGGCCGTCGCCGTACCCTCGATCCAGGACGACCTCCGCGTCGCTCCGGTGGACTTGCAATGGATAAGCTCCGCCTACGCCCTCGCCTTCGGCGGCTTCCTGATCGTGGCCGGTCGGGGGGCGGATCTCCTGGGCGCCCGACGGGTGTTCCTTGCCGGCGTGCTCGGCTTCGTCGTCGCCTCGCTGGGCTGTGGTATGGCCCAGGATACAGTGCAGTTGGTCCTCGCGCGCGGCGCGCAGGGCCTTGCGGCGGCCGTCGTCTCTCCCGCCGCGCTCGCGCTACTCACTGGGAGTTTAGCGGAAGGGCCGGAGCGCAACCGGGCATTGGGCATATGGGGAGCGGTCGCTTCGGGCGGAGCGGTCGCGGGCCAACTCCTCGGCGGGCTCATAACCGACCTGCTTGACTGGCGCTGGATCTTCTTCATCAATGTGCCCGTTGGCGTTTGCGTGATCGTCCTGGGATCGAAGCTGCTCGCGCGCGACCGACCGAGTGCGCGAGCGCGACTCGACCTCGCCGGGGCCGCTTTGCTGACCGGCGGACTCGTCTTGGTGGTCTTCGCCATCTCCAATCTCGCCGAACGGGGCCTCGAGATCACCGAAATCGCTTTCGGCGTAGGTGGACTGCTGGCTCTCGCCGCGTTCGTGGTAGTAGAGCGGCGTACCGCCGGGCGCGGCGGCGACCCCATCGTCCGTTTTGGGCTGTTCGAGAACCGCCACGTACGCTACGGGAACCTCATCTGTCTTCTCAGCGCCGCCGCCGTCGGGGTGGTCATCTTCCTCACGACGCTCTACCTCCAGCGCGTTCTCGGGCTCTCGCCCTTGCAGGTCGGCCTCGGGTTCGCGCCGGTCACGCTCGCCATCGCCATCGTCTCCGGCTACATAGCCAGGATCATCGAACGCCTCGGGCTGCGGACTACGTTGCTCATCGGCAACCTACTCATGACCGCGGGCGTCGTGCTACTGGCTTTCGTGTCGGCGGACGGCTCCTACTTCACCCACGCCTTGCCGGGCTTGATGCTCGTGGGGGTGGGCTCGGGATTTTCGTACGCGCCGGCCATGATCGCCGCGACCACCGGGGTCGCCGAAGGTGAGCAAGGGCTCGCCTCGGGAATCCTCAACACCTCCTTCCAGGTCGGAGGCGCCCTGGGGGTGGCCATTCTCGTATCGGTCGCGGTCGCAGCCACGGACGGGGCCGGCGTTCCCGCGGCCGAAGCGCTTACGGCAGGATACCGTGCCGGTTTCCGTTGGGCCGTAGCACTCCCGCTGTTGATCGTCGTTGCCGCGCTGGCTCTTCCGGTCGCCAAGCCCCGGGAGGGGGCATGAGACGGTGGACAGTAGCTACCAACAAAGGAGGGTTCGCATGACCAGTGAACGGAGCAGAATGCGGGATGACATGATCCTGGTGGCTATCGCCTATCACAGCGGCCATGGTCACACCAGAAGGCAGGCCGAGGCCGTCGTCCGCGGCGCCGCCTCCGTGCCCGGCGCCAGGGCCGAGCTTCACGACGTCTCGGAGCTATCCGATAGGCTAAGGGACGCCCTCGACGGAGCCGATGCCATCGTCTTCGGAGCCCCGACCTACATGGGCAGTCCTTCGTCCGTTTTCAAGGCTTTCGCCGAAGACACCGTGAAGCAGTGGGGCGACGGCCTGCGCTGGAAGGACAAAATCGCAGCGGGATTCACCAACTCCGCGAACATGAACGGCGACAAGCTCAACTCCCTGTTCGACCTCGTGATCCTCGCCGCCCAGCACGGCATGCACTGGGTGAGCCTCGGCCTCTACCCCGGCTGGAATTCCAGCACGGGCGGTCCGGAGGATCTCAATCGCCTCGGCAGCTGGCTGGGAGCAATGGCCCAATCCAACGGCGACGAAGGACCCGATACCGCCCCACCCGACAGCGACTTGAGGACGCCGAAGAACTCGGCTCGCGCGTGGCCACCGTCACCCTACAGTGGGTCTACGGCCGCCGGCCAGCACAGGGGACGCATCTACCGGAGAGTGTTTCGACCGGTGCCCGATAAACTTTGGTGGCTCCACCACCATCCGCCCGGACGGAACCACCGAGCGCCGCGATCTGTCCGCAGATGAGCTATTCGATGTGTTGCGCGGCACTTTCGTCATTACCCTGGAGCTGGAGGAGATGGGGGTTCTGCGCTCCCGTTTATGAGTGTCCACGGTAGCAAAGCGGACCCGCCACGCCGTCGGACGCTCTTCGTGCTCGCGCTCGCGACGGCCATTGGCAGCGCGGGGCTCGCCGCCGGGGGGACCGCCGGTGCCCTGCTCGGCGCCGAGATCGCCGGAACCGAGGCAGCAGCGGGCCTGCCGCTCGGGCTGCTCGTCGTCGGGCAGGCCGCCGCGGCGGCCCTCGTCTCCGGCACGACGGGCCGGGCGGGGCGCGATCCGAGCCTGGCGCTCGGCTACGCCATAGGTCTGACCGGCGCCGTCCTGGTGATCTTGGCCGCCGTTGCAAGCAATTTCGCTTTACTCCTTGCGGGCTCGGCGGTGCTGGGAGCGGGCAACACGGCTGTCTTCATGACGCGCTACGCGGCGACGGAGGTCGGCGGCGAGGGTGCGCGGGGGACGGCTCTGGGTACGGTGTTCTTCGCCACGGCCCTCGGCGCTGTCGTGAGCCCGGGCCTGCTAGGTCCGAGCAGCGATCTCGCGCATACGGTCGGGCTGCCGCCGCTCACCGGGCTCTACGTGGTCGCGATCTTATGCTTCACGGTAGCCGCCCTGCTCCTCTCTGCTGCCTCGAACCCCACCGTGCCGTATCTCGGGCGCGGGGCAGGCCTGCTCGGTCCCTCGCGAGGTACACGGATCACGCGCGGGGAGATCGCCTCGGGTATGGGCGCACAGTCGGCGCGTACTGCGGTGGTGATCCTGGCCGCGACGAACCTCGTCATGGTCGCGGTCATGGCGATAGCTCCCGTACACCTGGCCGCCCATGGCCACCATCTCGGCCTCGTCGGGGTCGTGGTGGGTATCCATGTGGCCGGCATGTTCGCCCCCTCGCCGATCTCGGGCTGGGCCGCCGACCGGGCGGGCCCCGCGACCGTCGCCGGTGGCGGCTTCCTGCTCATCGTCGTCTCCGGCGCGGCTGGCCTCATCCTCGACACGACCAGCGCACTCTCGATGACGGTGGTGCTGGTGACCATGGGGGTGGGATGGAACCTTGGGGTCGTGGGCGGCAGCGCCATGCTTTCGGGTTCGATCCCGACGGGGCTGCGTCCGCACGTCGAAGGGATCGGCGAGGTGTCCATGGGCCTCGCCGCCGGAGCGGGCGCGCCGATAGCCGGGATGGTCGTCGCCCTCGGTGGGTTCGCCGCACTGTCTCTGGCCGGGACGGTGGTGGCTACCACCGCGATACTTGCGCTCGCGTTCGCTCGCCGGACAGCCCGATGCCCATAGCCTTCCTCAGCGAGGAGCAGAGGCGTAGCTACGGCCGCTACACCGGAGAACCCACCCAAGAACAGCTCGCTCGCTTCTTCCACCTCGATGACGAGGACACGAAACTGGTGAGCATGCGCCGCGGTGAGCACAACCGGCTGGGTTTCGCTCTCCAACTCGCCACCGTGAGATTCCTCGGCACTTTCCTGGCCGACCCCACCGACGTGCCGGAAGGCGCGGTGCGCTACGTGGCCGCGCAATTGAGTATCGAGGAGCCATCGTCAGTGCTTCCGCGCTATCTCGAACGGGAGCCCACGCACCGCGAGCATGCGGCGGAGATCCGCCGGGTTCGCAACCATAAGCCGTTCGGTTCCCAGCCAGAGCACTCTTGCCTGACGCGCTACCTGTACAACAGGGCGTGGGTCTCCGCAGAGCGCCCCGGCGTCCTCTTCGACCTGGCAACGGCTTGGTTGCTCGAACGCAGGATACTCCTCCCTGGCCCCACCACGTTGGAGCGCCTGGTTTCGAGGGTTCGCGAGAGGGCGACAGCCCGCCTGTACTCCAAGCTCGCCCGGCTGCTCGACTCTAGGCAGCAAGCACGTCTGCAGGGACTTCTCCTCGTGGAGAAAGACAGCCGCCATACGGGGCTCGACCGGCTTCGGCGCGCACCCACCAGCGTCAGCGCCAAAGGGCTCGTGAGCGCGCTCGCTCGGCTGCGGGAGATACGCTCTCTTGACGCCGGTTCTCTTGACTTCGCGGGTATCCCGGAGGGCCGACTGAGATCCCTCGCCCGCACGGCTGCCTCGGTGCGGGCACAGGCGATAGAGCGTATGCCCGAGGAGCGCAGGATAGCTACCCTCGTAGCCTTCGTCGGACGGCTCGAGGCTCTGGCTCAGGACGACGCCCTGGACGTACTCTACGCGCTAACCGCCGAGATGATCGCGCAGTCCAAAGGGAAAGGCAAGAAGGAGCGCCTCAGAACCATCAAGGACCTCGACGCGGCGGCCCTCACGCTCAAAGAGGCCCTGGAGAGGTTCCTCGATCCCGCGCTTCCCGGCGAGCGCATCCTGGAGGAGGCCAGGGAGGCGGTCGTCGCCCGCACCGGCGCAAACAGGCTTCAAGGCGCTCTTGCGAAGGTCGCGGAGGTGGCGCGCCCTCCTGAGGAGGACCATCAGCTGGAGCTGCTCTCCCGCTGGAGGACCGCAAGGACCTTCCTGCCCAGCTTACTCACGACAGTGAAGTTCGAGGGTACCGAGTCTGCAACAGCCGTTCTTCAGGCCTACGAATACCTCCAGAACATAGACTGGAGCTCTCGCTCGCGTCTCCTATCCGACGCACCGCTCTCCGTGGTGGATAAAGGCTGGCGACGCCTCGCCCTCAGCGGAGATGATTCCACCAACGGCAGCGCCAGCGGTGGAGATGCCATCAGGGAGGACGGGCAGGTGGAGCGCAAGGCATACGCCCTGGGCGCCCTGGAGGCCCTGCACGAAGAAATGAAAGGCCGGGAAGTGTTTGTGAGTCCGAGCGAGAGGTGGTCCGACCCGCGGGCCAAGCTCCTCTCCGGGGATGCGTGGCAGTCCGCCCGTCCCGGTGTCCTGCACGCCCTCGACCTTTCGTCGAACCCCGAAGATTACCTGAGCAAAGCTGCCGAGCACCTGGACGAAGCGTACCGTCGAACCGCCGAGAACCTCCCACATAACGTCGCCGTGAGCATAGATCCCTCCCGGACGACCCAGGGCGCGGATGCCCTGGACATCTCGAACCTCGACAGGCTGGAGGAGCCCGAGTCCCTGGAACATCTACGGGACACGCTCGCGGCGATGATGCCCAGGGTGGACCTCCCCGACTTGCTCCTGGAAGTCCAGCAGAGGACCGGCCTCGCTGACGAGTTCGACCACGTAGCAGAAGGCGGTCACCGGGTCAGAGACCTCCCCAAGAGCGTTTGCGCCGTTTTGCTCGCAGAAGCGTGCAACGTCGGGCTCGAACCGCTAGTTGACCCTGGAGATCCCGCGCTCACGAGGGACCGCCTCTCCTGGGTACAGCAGAACTACCTCCGCGACAAGACGCTCATCAATGCCAATGCCCGCCTCGTGGACGCCCAGGAACAGATCCCACTCGTCGCTGCCTGGGGAGCGGGAGAGGTAGCCTCGGTGGACGGCCTTCGCTTCGTGGTCCCGGTGAGGACCGTGAACGCCGGCCCGAACCCCAGATACTTCGGCACCGGACGTGGCATCACCTACCTCAACTACGTCTCCGACCGCTCCACCGGTTTCCATGGCATCGTCATACCGGGGACGCTACGCGACTCCCTCTTCGTTCTCGACGGCCTCCTCGAGCACCAGACCGGCCTCGACCCGCGGGAGATAACCTCCGACACGGCAGGCTACTCGGACGTGGTGTTCGGCCTCTTCTACCTCCTCGGCTACCAGTTCAGCCCCCGGCTCGCGGACGCCGGAGAGGCGAGATTCTGGCGAATGGATCCCCGCGCCGACTACGGAGCTATCGACGGCCTCTCGCGCCGCAACGCGATCAAGACGAGCCTCATCCGGGACAACTGGGAGGACGTACTCAGGGTGGTAGGTTCCCTCAAACTCGGGACGGTCAAGGCCTCCGACCTCATGCGTGTCCTGCATCCCGGACCCAAGCAGTCCGAGCTCTCGAAAGCCATAGCCGAAATCGGACGCATAGCCAAGACCCTCTTCCTGCTCTCCTACGTGGACGACGAAGCCTACCGCAGGCGCGTCCTCATCCAGCTAAATCGCCACGAAAAACGTCACAACATCGCCCGCGAGATCTTCCACGGCGACCGGGGCCAGGTAAGAAAGCGCTACCGCGAAGGCCAAGAGGATCAACTCGGCGCGCTCGGCTTGGTGCTGAACGCCGTCGCACTTTGGAACACCCAGTATCTGGATCAATCGTTCCATCACCTCCGAGAGCAGGGCGAGGACGTGCGGGAAGAAGACTTGGCGCGCGTCTCCCCGTTGATGCACGCCCACATCCACTTCATGGGTCGCTACCATTTCCGGCTGGATGAAGCGGTCGCCGAAGGCGGGCTCAGACCCCTGCGTGACCCTGCCCGGATCGACGAGTTCGAGACACCTTCCGAGAAATAACCGAACACTGCCAGCAAGACGCAGCGCGGCCTTGTAATTACAAGATGTACTTTATGCTTAATGCTTACCGTATGATTTCGCTCCTTTGCTACTCGCGCTCCCTTCTCATCCCATCTGTAGGGAAGGGTCAGCCTGTTGAAAAACACCACGCTGCCACATGAATGAACAGAAGCGGTTTCTACGAATATGATGATCGAAATGGAGTAGCGGTCTCTCCGGCGGACGCAGGGCTGCCGCTTGTGCCAGATCCCTCGGTCCACGACTCCCGAAGGTGAGTAATCTCTTGATGTTCTGACCAGTCGCTACGATCAGCACCTCACAGTTCACCCTCTCCAACATCCTCAGCCTCATCCTCTCCATGCCGTGCCACTGTTTGGCCTCACCGAACAGTGGCTTGATCCACACCTTCCTCTTGCATAATGCTTTTTGGTAAGGCTCGGTCCCCTGGTACTCTCGAACTCTATCGTAGTACTCCTCGTCGAAGCTGCGGGCTACGGCTCGACCGCCCGGTTCGGCCTGGAGCGCTTCACCCCCGTCACCTACGAGCACTACGCCTCCGAAGAGAAAGCCCTGCGGGAGTGCGAGGTCGCGCTGGGTATCCGTCCGCGGTAAACATCGTGGAGCATCCAGACGCGCGTAGCCCAGCCGACGCCGCCGTGCACCATCTCACCTCCACCCGGCCTGCGCCACGACGGCCGCGTCGAGGTGGGCGGTTTTTGGGGCGTGATTCCGTACCCGCTCGGTATATTCGGCTCTGGCGGTTGGCGCGCGTACCCGTTAGATCCAGATGTCCGAGGTAACGTCGCCGCCCGGGTAGCGCATCTCGTGGGCGCGTGCGGGTCCGGCGGGTTCTTTACCGAAGTCCACGTAGAAATTCTCGTTGATCTTCATGCCACCGTTCTCGGTGTCGCAGTCGATCTGGAGCATGTAGGAGCCCTCTTCGGCCATCTTCGGGTAGAACTGGTTGTCCCAGCTGTTGTAGAGCGAGTTGGTGACGTAGAGCCGCCTGCCGTCGAGCGAGAGTTGGAGCATCTGCGGGCCGCCCTCGAGGGTGTGCCCGGCGGCCTCCTGGCTCTTGCCGAGCAGGCCGCCGCACCAGACCCGTCCGGTGAGACGGGGGTTGGAAGGGTCGCTTATGTCGTACTGGCGGAGGTCGCCGTGCAGCCAGTTCGAGAAGTAGAGGAAGCGGTCGTCCATCGAGATGAGGAGGTCCGTGATCAGGCCGGGGATCGGCATCGGCCAGCCCTCGACGTCTTCGGCGGGCACGTCCACGACTTTCTCCACCTGGTAGCTCCCGTTCTCTTTGCTCCAGTGGATCAGGTTGGAACTCAAGGCCGCCCCGACAAAGCCGTGGGTGCTCTCGGGGTCGTGGTGGAAGCGGACTTCGAGCGGGATCAGACCGTCCTCGCCGAGGTCCACGCTGCGCGCTATCTCGCGCTTCTCCCAGTCCCAGAAGTGAAGCTGCCTGCCGTACTTGCCCTCGGCGACCTCGGTGGGGTCGAAGCCCCCCTGGTAGGTGTTCGGGGCGGCCCACTCGCTGCTGACCATGACGTTGTGGCGCGGCTGGTACCAGAAGTCGTAGTTGAACCGCATGCCGTCCATGCCGTTTTCCCAGCGTCCGGCGACCTCGAAGTCCTCGTCGAGCAAGAGAAAGCCCCCCGGACCGTTGCCCTCGCCGTCGCCGAGCATGGAGATCATGACGTGCCCGTCGGCGAGACAGTGAACGGTGTGCGGGGCGCTAAGGTTGGTCTTCTCCAGGATCTCCTCGGGCTCCACGACCTTGTGGAGCTTGGGCGCCCGCTCATCGGCCGTGTCTATGATGTGGATGCGGCCGGAACGCTGCCCCGGCACCACCAGGAAGCGACGCTCCTTGCCTTCTTCCTCGTGGCAGGAGCTGCAGGCGTTCCATCCGAAGTGGTGCAACTCGTCCCCGAGGTTCGGCATCGGGATGCGGTGGACCACCCGCGAGTAGGTCGGGGAGTCCGGGTCCACGTCGACCGTGGCCAGGTAGTCCGGCTCCTGAATATCCGTCCCGACGTACAGGGCGACGGTGTAGAGCGTCTTCTCGGGCTCCGCCTTCATCGCCTCCCCGGGCGAGGCGTAGCCCGGCCCATGACAGGCGTGGCCCTCGGAGTGTCCTTCGCGTGCTTCAGTCAAGATTTCTCCTTTCCTGTCCTCGGTGAACCCCATCGAGATTAGAGCACACCCACGCGGAGACACGCAACGTCGCCCCGGCTACGGGGCGCGCGACCCTTGCGATGGGGCCGTTTCCCGGATCTCGCGCTCCGCCTTGCCGATGCCGGTGAGGGAGCGCACGTGGATCTCGGCGTAGGAGGTCCGGAGGCCCTGCTCGCGCTCCCGCTCGGCCCCGCGACCGCCGAGGATGGTACCCAGGTAACAACCCAGGAAGCCCAAAGGCACGGAGATGAGGGCCGGGCTCTTGAGCGGGAAAAGGACGTCTACCGGGATGATCGGGGTCGCCGGCAGCTCGGGGTTGGGGCCGGTAACACGTTCGGGCTAATGACGATGAGCACCACGGCGGAGATCAGGCCGACGAGTATGCCGGTGACAGCCCCCGCGGTGTTGACCCTCTTCCAGAAGATTGTCAGCAGGATGACCGGCACGTTCGCGCTCGCGGCGACCGCGAAGGCCAGGGCGGAGAGCAGCAAAATCCCGGGGCTTATTGAAGCGTAGAATACTTGCGTAGATGAATCAGAATCAGCGTCTTCGCCCCGGATCTACCAGCTGAAGATCTTCCTGCGCGAGATCAGCCCCATGATCTGGAGGCGACTGCTGGTAAGCGACGAGATCTCACTGGTCGTCCTCTTTACCCGTTGGCCGCGTTCTCCTATAGCTTGGCCACCCCCGCGCGAGCACGCTGCTCGTCGGAGAGGGCGTACTTCATCACCTGGGAGAGGTCAGAGTGACCCATAAGCTCAGCGAGCTCCCTCACGTGAGCTGGGTTGGCCTGCAAAAACCACGTCCCGAAAGTCCTCCTGAGGTCGTGGGGCTTTATGTCGGTTTTCTTTATTCCGCTCTTCCTGACCCAGGAGTAGAGACGGCGCCGTAAAGTGTTCTCGGTGACCCGCTCGCCCTTCTCGTTCAAGAAGAGGTGGGGGGAGGCGTCTCCCCGTCCAGGACGAGGTCCTCGCGCGCCTTTAGGTACCTCCTGAGCGAGCGTCTGAGCTTGGGGCTCACCGGAACGACCCTCTCCTTGTTGCCCTTGCCTCTGGCGACCCGGATCCTCTCCTCGCCGCGAGAGAAGGACACATCTTCGAGCGTGAGGGCGGTGGTCTCCTCGATCCGGAGCCCCACAGAGATCATGGCCGAGAACGCCGCGTGGTCGCGGGCGGCCAAGGCCCCCGCCAGCGCTCGCCTTCGCGCTTGCGGGACCCCAATACTTCCTTCGTCCGTATTTGAGACATCGGTCACTTGCTTGTCCATCGAGGAGAGAAGTATCTCGGCCTCGCGCTTGGTGAGGTAGTTGCGCTTGGGGGCGCTAGAGTGGAAGCGCACCTCGTCGAGGGTCCTGGTGGGGTCGGGGACCTCGAGCCTCCTGCTGAGGGTCTGGAAGAAGCTCCTCAGGACCGCGAGGTGGTTCTTGCGCGAGGAGTCGGCCATGGCGCGCTCCTCCTTGAGGTAAACCACGTAAGCTTCGACCTCGTCGGCGCCTATATCTATATAGGGTGCGTCGACAGCGTCCTCGCCGCCGTGGCGAGCGGCGACCCAGCGCTGGAAGAGCTCGAGCTTCTTGCGATAGTCGTCTACCGTCCTCTGGCTGCGCCCACCGGCGCGCTTGGCGTTCAAGAAAAAGTGGATCGCGTCCCCGAGGTAGAGCTCCTCGGACGCCTTGGACGCCGACGCCACGTGCGCGATCTGTGTCTCTGCTTCCGACATCGATTCCATCCTCCCTTCGCCCGTTTCGCGCAGCTTACTAGCGTAATCTTACACAAAGTATCTGCCGTATTTGCTTTAGGTATGGGGTTTTGACCTCCAAGAAGTGGAAAGTGCAGGCTTAGTGTGTAAGATTATTCGACGACTCAAGGCTTCTGGGGAGGGTTGCACTGGCCCCGAGGAGACCCTGTCTGACCGGTGATCTTCTCCTTGTGCAGGTACCGCTCTATCTCGGCTGAGAGCCAGTAGCGACCGCTGGCGAGACTTACTATGGGCTTGGGGAAGTCTTCGCGCGAGGCTAGGTCTCTCAGGAAGTTGGCCTTATCCTTGCCGGAGATCTTCGCGGCTTCCTTTACACCGACCAACTCTCCGGTAAAGTCCATCTCTGCGGCTGGGGTGCCGACGATGCTTCTCGCGCCGGTAATCTCGATGCCCACGAGCCTGCCCGAGTCATCCAGATCCAGGCTGACCCCCGGTGTAGCCTCTACGGTCTCCGCGACCGAGCCTTCCCCGGAATGATCGGCGAGGTTGATGTAAAGCTGGTCGAACTCCTTGTCTCTCTCTATGTACATACGGGCCTTCACCTAACCTTTCTCACGCACCGCGTTGATCACCACCGTCTGCCCGCCGCGTTCTTCATAAGAGACCACTATGGTCCGGCCGCTCACCGAGAGCCCGTGCCGGACATTCATCCTGCCGTGCTTGGTACTAAAGAAGTGACGGCTGCGCGGCGCCTCCAGTGCCTCTCTGACCTCGCCGCGAGTTATGTCCCTCATCCGCATCCTCATCAGCGCGTAGTCGGTAAAGACTACCTCTCTCATCCTCCCCGCTCCCATGATCGGGGCTTCTCCCGAGCGAGAGTCTAACGATTGACAACAACATTGTCAATCCTCAAAGCGCGAGGCGCATTAAACTAGCGCTATGTCCAAGTCGCTGCCCGAAACGATCACCGTTGATGGTGCCCGGCTCGAACTAGTGCTCGAGCGCGTGCTGGAGCGGGCGGAGCAGGTCCGAGACAGGCGGCATGCGCGAGCCGCCGTGCTGGAGGGGTACCTCGACGCCATGCTGCGCTACCGGAAGTCGCTCTTGTTGCTGGTGCGCGACGTGTCGGCGGGTCCGCAGGAGTTCTACGACCGCACGATCCGCCTGACGGCGCGCGCCATCGGGCTCGTCGCGGGGCCGGGCGCGGATCTCGACGAAAGGGTCCGCGCCACCCAGGCGCTGTCCGCCCTCGGGGACCCGCTCATCATGTTCCCCGAAACCCCGGACGGGGAGCTACGCGGGAGGATGCTCGACGGGGCGTGGCGCCTGCTCGAAGGGCCAACGGAACGGCGGCCGGAGCCATGACCACGCGGCGGGCGGAGATGGCCCTGCTCCAAAAGGCTTGGTCCTATCCCTTTGGGCGAGACACGCCGCGGCGTGTCCGGGAGCCCGGTCTGCCGGAGAATCCGAGGGCCGACCGCAAAGCGCGGTGGTTCCCACGATCCTTACCGGGTGCTTTCGTTCGCGCGATACTCGGAAACCCATTCGTACCCTTACCGCCGGCGGAGGCGTCGCGCTCGGGTGCCAAGACTTCCGCCATCAGAGGACGAGCGGCAGCCCCTCCAGCCCGCGCAGGAACAACCCCCGGCGCCAGCGCAGGTTTTCGGGCGCCACCGCCGGGCGCGCCCCAGGGAAGCGCCTCAAGAACGCATTAATCGCGATCTGAGCTTCCATCCGGGCGAGCGGCGCCCCCAGGCAGTGGTGCACGCCGCCCCGACCGAAGGCGAGGTGCCTGTTGGGGTCGCGCGCGAGGTCGAGGGCGTCGGGGTCCTCGAAGCGGCGCCCGTCCCGGTTGGCCGAGCCGAGCACCGCCAGGACCAGCTCGCCGCGCGGCACCCTCGTGCCCGCGATCTCCACGTCTTCGCGCGCGTAGCGCTCGGTCGCCATCTCCACAGGACTCGTGTAGCGCAGCAGCTCTTCGACCGCGGGCTTGATGAGCGAGGGGTCGTGCCCGAGCCTCTCTGCCTGCTCGGGATGCTCGAGGAGGGCTAGCGTGCCGCCCGAGATCAGGTTCACGGTGGTCTCGTGGCCGGCGACCAGGAGCAGGAATCCCATGGCCAAGACCTCGTCCTCGCTCAGCTTGTCGCCCTCCTCCGCCCGGACCAGCGCGCTCATCAGGTCGTCTTGGGGGTCGGCGCGACGCTCGGCCACGAGCCTGCGCAGGTAGCGCACGAACGATAGCGCGGCGGGGAGGAACCGCAACATGTCGCGGCCGGATGAGACCGAGACCAGCCTGCTCGACCACCGGTGGAACTTTTTGTGGTCCTCCGCGGGAACCCCCAGCAGCTCGGCGATGACGGTCGCCGGTAGCGGCAGAGCGTAGCCGGCGACCAGCTCCGCCTCGCCCCGGCGCCCCGCCTCGCGTTCCATGGCGTCGAGGAGTTCCTCGCAGAGCTCCTCGATCCGGCCCCGCAGACGTTCGACGAGGCGGGGGGTGAAAGCTTTCGAAACGAGGGCACGCAGCCGCATGTGGTCCGGGGCGTCCAGATCGAGCATGTTGCGTTCGATGGGCTTGAGGAAACGCGGCACCCACGGTGTTCTTGCCTGCTGCTCCGGATCCATCGCGTTCAACTTATCCTTGGCGAACGTGTCGTCTTTCAGTACCCAGGCTACGTCGTCGTAGCGGGTCACCAACCAGGCTGCCCGCCTGCCGGGCAGCCTCGTGCGCCACACGGGGGCTTCGTCGCGCAGGCGCGCGTAGAACGGGTAGGGATTCGCTTTGAACTCCGGGCTCGCGAGGTCGGGCGCGACGATCTTGTCGGAGCAGGTCTCGTTCACGCTCTTATTCATGCCGATCCCCCCCGGCCGCGTCGAGGCCGTCGAGGAGCAGCCCGGCGAGGACGTCTGGCACCTCGCCCGACCGTGCGCCTATCTCCTCGTCACCCAGCAGGCCCAGAACCAGGACCCCAAGAACCGCCCCGGCGACGGATCTCATCGCAAGGGGCGCGTCGGTTTCCCGCACTTCTCCCTGCTCCATCCGGGACCTGAAGTTCTCCTCGGCGATCCTCATGGTCGGGTCCACGACCTGACGGAGGTACTGCTCGCGCAGCTCGGCGTTCACCAGCACCTCCGAGAGGACCACCCGGAAGACCTCCCGATTCTCCCAAATCAAGGCCACGCGCCGTCGCAGGTACCCTTCTAAGAACCCCCGAAAGTCCTTGGCCATCCCCTCCTCGAAGTCCTCCGCCCGCCTCTCCGTCTCGTTCAACCGGTCCAGGATCGCCATCAGGAGGGCCTCTTTGTCCTCGAAGTAGTTGTAGATGGTCCCCTCCGAGACGCCCGCCTCCCGAGCGACCTCCCTGGTGGTGGCGCGGCCGAATCCCTTCCCAGCGAAGACCCGCGTGGCCGCACCGACGATCTGCTCCCGGCGGGCCCGGACCACCAGATCGCGCACCCCGTCCCCGCCACGTGGCTCCGACACCGTGCAGGCCCCCTTCTGAGCAATTACTCACTAAAATGAGTGTATGCTCAAAATACGCTGGTGGGAACCCTTTGTCAAGGTTCCCGGGACTTGCCGGCGGCGTACCCTCCCGGCGTAACCCGCAGACGGCGGGACCTCTTGCCTTTCCCGCGGCGTTGGGTTTGGTTTATGTGATTTTTCAGTATTTACTAATATTACTGATGAATGTAATATACCCTCGGTGTTGCGTACCGGCGGGGAGAACGTATGGACGGGTCGAGGCGGGATTACGTCGAGGACTTCGGGCAGCTCTTCGAGGGGGTAGGGGGCTCCCGGATGGTCGGCAGGGTGCTCGGGCTGCTACTCGTCTCCGAGACGCCGGAGCTCTCGGCGGAGGAGATTGCTGGGTCCCTGCGGGCGAGCCAGGGGGCGATCAGCACCGCCACGCGGACGCTTGTGGGGACCGGCCTGGTCAGGCGTCGCACGAGGGCGGGCGAGCGGCGGGCGTACTTCGCGGCGAGCCCGGACGCCTGGCAGGAGACGACCCGCCGGCAGATCTCCGGCAG
The DNA here is from genome assembly GCA_051003015.1 of Rubrobacteraceae bacterium. Lineage (GTDB taxonomy): Bacteria > Actinomycetota > Rubrobacteria > Rubrobacterales > Rubrobacteraceae > JACDGB01. Next base: position 17,768 of record JBPCLT010000307.1, read on the forward strand.
CCGCGCCTTCAGGGAGATGGCCGAGCGGGGCTTGGGCCTGAAGGGGGCCGACGAGCCGGAGGCCAGGCGCGGCCTGGAAGCCATGCGGGGCTTCTACGATTTCTGGGAGCGGGAGCTCTCGGAGGTCCTCGCGCGGTGGGAAGAAGAGAAGCGGCGGGGAGCCGGGAAGGCGGGTTAGGGAACCGTGAAGGTATTGATGCTCACGCTCGGGACCCGTGGCGACGTCCAGCCCTACGTGGCGCTGGCGCTGGAGTTGGAGAGGTCGGGGCACGAGGCCGTCCTGGCGGCCCCGGAGATGTTCGGTTCGTTCGTGAAGGGGCACGGGGTGAGGTTCGCGGCTTTGGACGACGGGCCGATGCGGGTGGTCGGCACGACCGGGGGGCGCGAGGCGATGGAGGGAGGGGTGCGGGCGCGGGTGGCCCTGATCCGGCGGTTGCCCAAGATGTTCGACGCGCTATTCGAGGACGCCTGGGCGGTGGCCTCGAAGGGCGAAGGCGCGGGGGCGGGCATGGTGGTCCACAACGGCCAGGTCGTCTGCGGCCAGCACGTCGCCGAGGCGCTCGGGGTCCCCGCCGTGCTCGCCCTGCCCATACCGATGTACGTGCCGACCGGGGAGTTTCCCTGGCCCGGGCAGTCCCTGCCCGCGGGGCTCCCCGCGGCGGTGAACCGCGCCACCTTCCTCGGCATGAAGGCGGCGTCTCTGGCCTTCGGGCGCGCGGTGGACCGCTGGCGGGAGCGGACGCTTGGGTTGCCCCGCCGGCGCGGGCGCCACGACCCTTTGCTGAGGCCCGACGGCGGCCCGGCGCCGGTTTTGCACGCCTTCAGCCCGCGCGTGGTGCCGCCCCCCGCCGACTGGCCGCCGACGGTCGAGACCACCGGCTACTGGTTCCTGCCCTCCGACGGCGGGTCCGACGCGGACGGCGGAGCCCTGCCGGAAGGACTCGTGGACTTCCTGGAGGCGGGCAATCCCCCCGTCTTCGTCGGCTTCGGCAGCATGGCCGGCAGCGATCCGAAGCGGACCGCGGGCGTGGTGGAGGAGGCGGTACGGCGGGCGGGGGTGCGCGCCGTGCTCGCCACCGGCTGGGGAGGGCTCGATGTGGGCGGCCCCACCGAAGACGTTTTCGTCGTCGGCGGGGTGCCTTACGATCGGCTGTTCCCGCGCGTGGCGGCCGTCGTGCACCACGGCGGGGCCGGCACCACGGGCACAGCCGTAGTGGCCGGCAGGCCGCAGGTGGTGTGTCCGTTCGTCGCCGACCAGCCGTTCTGGGCGAGGAGGATGCACCTCCTCGGGGTGGCGCCACCGCCGGTACCGCAGCGCGGGCTGACGACGGAGAAGCTGGCAGACGCCCTCCGCCGCGCCGTCGGTGATCGGGAGATAGCAAAGAAATCCGAAGAGCTCGGGCGACACGTGCGCGCCGAGCGCGGCACCGCCGAGGCCGTGGACGCCTTGCGGGAAATCGGCCACGAGCGCGCCGGTGCCCCCAAAGGTGGGCAGGTCCCCCGCTCGCCTGGCGTCTGATGCCCTTCACACCCATGCGGACGGACAGAGTCGTCCGTCCGCTACTCGTCCTACCCTATTCGCGCGCCCGCCAGTTTCCGAGAATTTGATGAATCGGGCCCAGGCTCTCGTCGAGTAGAAGAGCGAGTACTCAAGCGGCCGAAGCGTACATCACGCGCTGCCTCAACAGATCAAAGTTTCCGCGTCCGTACATCGAGCGCTTGATGAGCTTGAGCTTATTGACCCTACCCTCGGTCTGGCCCTGGCTGTAAGGCATCACCATCGCCGCTACCACCGCGTCCATATCCTGAAAAAGCTTTGCCGCAAACGCCTTCAGCTCCGGCGTCTCGGATTCCTTCGCCTCCTCCATCCACTGCTGTAGCAACATTCGGGCTTCCTCATTCCGAGCGCCAGTGACACGCTTTTCTCTATCCCTGAACAGGCGGGCAAACTCCTCGAACAGATGGCAGCATTTCCCTACGTGACGGTCGGCCATCTTCATACGCTCGATGGTCAGCCTCTGTTGTTCCGTGCGTTTCTCGGGCCGCGTAATGAGGACCCTTTTTGCTTGTGCTGCGGAAAGACCGGGAGGCGAGTCGGGCAGATGCTTCCCCTCGCGCTCGCACTTTTTCAGATACTGGGTGACGCGCGCGACGTTGTTGTACGCGCCGGGGTAACCCTGTTCGACGATCTCCTTGTGGATCTGGGTGGCGTTGTGGCATCCGTCCGTGAAACGTTTGAGGATGTAATCCTCGTAGGGAGCAAGGGCGCTCGCCTTGCGGACGCGAGGCTTTCTCTCGGGAGCGCTCTCCAGAGCCGAGTATTTCTGAACGGTATGGCGATGGACTCCGAGGGTCCGGGCGATGGCGGACTTGTTCATTCCCGCCTTGCTCAAAGCCCGGATGGACCTAAACAGGCTTCGCATCTGGGTCCTGGTATGGTCGCGGGAGGCCTCCCGGTCCAACCTGAGGCGGGTAAGCTGTAGGTGGTGAGGACCGGGAGCGGGCACGGACCGAAGGCACTCGGAGCGTCGTTGAAAGACTCGCAAGATCACGTCCCCGAGGTTCTTGATGAGGTGGAAACGGTTCGCTACCTGGATGGCACCAGGTGCCGCTTTCCTGACGGCGTCGGCGTACTCGCCGCTGCGGTCTCGGCTTACTACCTCCACACCGGCATGCTGAGCGAGCCATCTGGCGAACGTTTCCGAGCTCCGATCCGGAAGAATATCCACCAGAGTGTGGTGTTCCAGGTCCACCAGTATGGTGCCCCAGCTTCGTCCGCGCCTGAAGGAGAAGTCGTCCACGCTCAAGATCCTGGGTGTCCGTGCCTCTCCGAGATTTACGGAACGGATGTGCTCAAGCAGCGTGTCGCCGGAGACCACCACTCCAAGTTCGCCAAGCAACCTGGCCCCTGCCTCCCCTCCGAGTGCGAACGAAACATGAGTGAACAGCCCGTCCAGTCGCTCGGTTCGCCGGGCGTAATGGGCAACCACTCCGGGCAACCGTTCCGTGAAAATTACCCTTTCGCAGGAGACCTCCTCGCAGAAGAACCTCCTGAGGTGAAGCCGAACACTCACGGGGATGCCTTGCCAGGGTAGATCGGCCAATGTTCTGACGTAGCGCGAATGGACTCTTCGGGAGAGCGTGCCGCATACCGGGCAGCAAGCTTCAGCAGAGGTCGTCCGAGCGGCGAGCGTAATACTCTGGCCGCTGGCGCACACGTGGAGCAGTTTCAGCATTTCTGTGTCTGGCAAGATGGTTCGAGTCTCTGACATGGGAAACCTCGATGATCCAATGGATCTGGAATTTACTCGCCAGCATGCCTCATCCGCTCATCTAAAGCCAGGAAGAACCGGCAGCCTCGACACTACACGGAACGCCCCATCCATGCAGTAAAGTATCCTCATGGAGATCGAAAACCGCCGAGAAGGCATCGTCTATCTCGATAGTCCGAATAATTGTCCCATTTACTCCGTGAATACGATGAGACGATGGCGGCGGGTTGGCATCCTCCAGATCGGTATGGCCCATGTGTGTCGAGGCTAGCGTGCCTTCATGGTTGACCCGTTGGCCCCTTTAACGGGTGAGGTCGTCGCGGCCGGGACCCGCCCTTCAATAGATCGTCGCTGTCGAGGGTAGAGTCGGCGCGGTGTCCGAGAGCGCTGTTAGATAGGGTTGGCAGTCCGTGCCACCTTCTTTTGCGCTACCTTCTAGAACCAGGTCATGCCTGCTGCGGGCATCGCAGTGTCAAGTTCAGGGCCTCGAGGCGGCCGCTGGCCTGGGAGTTGGTCCTCTTGATGCCGTCTCCGTTTATGCGGATGTCGACCTTCGCTGTCGCGGCGTCAGCGAGCAGCGTTGCGAACAAAGTTATGGCCGAGAGTATCGAGAGCGCTGTCTTCGTCCCTTGTTGACCCCTTCGGTATGCGTTCTGGCGCCTGGCAAAGATGAGAACGAAGCATAGCGCTCCACGTCGTTCGCGGCCACCGTTGTCGGGTGTCAGGGCGTTCCAAGTGACTCCGCGTAAGGAACCCAGACGTACTCGGCCTTGTAGCGGCTCTTTGGGTCTTTCGTTTCTCTGGTTCTCTCCGCTGCCACGACCGCTGCCTCCTGCTCTTTCACGTCATCCTACGTGTGGAGGAGAGAGCCGGGAGGGGGTGTTGAGGAAGGTAACCAAGTAGGTAACCCAAGTTCCGGCTCGTCCTCCACTACTTCGAGCCTAACATCGCCGGAGGATCACCCGGTTAAGGAACCACAAGGATCATGTAAAGAACTCTTAACTGACCGTGAGCCTCCCTAGATGTGTGCTGCTAGGTTCAGGCTACGGTTCGGTGATGCTGCCCCGGCAACTACTCGGAACCGGTTGACCGAGAAGGCACGGTGTAGGCGGTGGTCCGTGCCGCGATCCTCGTCGCACTGCCAGATGGTTACGCGCGCTTGCCCGGCGGCGGCCTACGAGCGCTCCCGGCCGCGCTGAGTCAGCCGTAGTGCTTGAAGCGCGGCCACGCTTCTTCGAATGGCAGCTTCGGGTTTTGGCAGACGTAGACTGGTAGGTCATGGAAGAGATGGTCGAAGGCGTCCATCGAGATGAACGTCCCAAACACGAGGAAGTTGGGCGCGACGAGGACCGCTAGCGAGGCGAGGCCCTGGGCGAAGCGGCCACCCCCGAGCTCCCGCGCCATAAGCCCGGCGAGCACCACGACGGCGGCCCCGGCCAGCGCCGGCAGGAGATGGAGCGCCAGCAGCGAGTCGCCCAGCGTGGCGCGCGAAGGAGGTCGCGAGAGCCACGAACGGTGGGAAGTCCACGTAGCCCAGGTCCAACCTCTCGCTCGCGGCGATGTAGTAAAGCCCGTCCCTGAAGTACCCGTAGTTTCCGGCGGTAAGCAGATGCAGCAGCTTGACAAGGGCCAGCAAAACAAGGACAGTGCCGCCGCCGAGGAGCGTCCGGCGAGTGCGCCTCCCTTCGAGGACCGTGTCACCCGTCCTCACCGTCGGACCACGCCTACCAGACCACGTGGGGGCATTCTACGCCCCGAATCGGGTGGCCTGCTCTGTTTGCGCGCCTTCTTGGTCAACCGTCTCCTCGGGCGACCGCGGGGACGGATCAACGACCTGTGGACATGAAAAACTCGCAACACTCATCTAGACGTCGGCGAACTTGTAACCGGCGCCCCGTACGGTGAGGACGTAGCGAGGGTTCTGGGGGTCGGGCTCGACCTTCTTGCGGATATGCTGGACGTGGACGTCCGCCGCCCGCGCTTCGCCGAAGAAGTCTCCGTCCCAGAGGTGGCGCATGATCTGTTCCCGGCTATAGACCCTGCCCGGAGAGGATGCCAGCAGCACCAGGACCTCGAACTCTTTGGCTGTCAAAGAGACGGCCTGCCCCTGGCTCCCGACTTCCCGGCGCAGGAGGTCTATCTCGAGTCCCGGGAACTCGAGTCTCTGGCGTTGCTCCGCGGCCCCAGAGTCGAGACGCCTGCGCCTCAGGTGGGCCCGCACCCGGCTTACCAACTGTCGCGGGGAGAAGGGCTTGGTGATGTAATCGTCGGCCCCGACCTCCAGGCCAACCACGATGCTCGTCTCGTCGTCGCGGGCGGTAAGCATGACCACTGGTACGTCCCTGTTGTGGGCCGCGCCGGCCCGAAGCTCCCTGCACACCGAGACCCCGTCCATGCCCGGAAGCATGACGTCGAGGACCACCAGGTCGAACGTGTCCGAGCCCCGCAGGCGCTCCAGCGCCGCCTCGCCGTCGCCGACGGTCGAAGTGTCCATGCCCTCCCGCGAGAGGGCATGTTCCACCACGTCCCTCACCGCCGGGTCGTCCTCGACTATTAGTATTCTGCTCACTCTCCATCCTCCTCCGGCAACTCTATCTCCACTCGCGTGCCCCGGCCTTCCTCGGATGAGAGGGATATGGTGCCTCCCATGCGTTCGATCAGGTCCTTGCAGATGGAGAGCCCCAGCCCGAACCCGCCAGAGTCGCCGTCCTTGCCCCGGTAGAAACGCTCAAAGACGTAGGGGAGGTCTTCCTCCGGGATGCCGGCCCCCTCATCCTCGATCAACAGCCTTCCGCCGTCCGCGCGCAGCCGCACGACGCCTCCACCGGAGTGCTGGATCGCGTTGTTCAGCAACACCAGGAGCACCTGCTCCAGCCACTCGCGGTCGGCGAAGACGCGGCCTCCCTCGCCGATGGCGCGGATCTCCAATCCTGCGCGTTCGGCGAGCGGCTCCATGCGCTCCGCCGCCTCCCGCATGGCGTGTCTCGTGTCCAGCGGCTCCGGTTCGGGGTCCCGCAGGTCCGAGCCCGTCCGGGCCAGGCGCAAGAGCGTCTCCGAGAGCCGCTGCATGCGGCGGGCCTCGGAGTGGATGTGGTTCAGGAAACGCCGCCGCGGCTCGGGATCTTCGTCGCCGGTCAGCAGTAGCTCCGAGGCCCCGAGGATCGTAGTGATCGGGGTCTTCAGTTCGTGGGCGGCGTTCGCCAGGAATCGTTGCTGGTTCGCCTCCAGGCGCCGCCCCTCGGAGAGATCCTGTATCACCACGAGCACCCCGCCCCTGTGGTCGTCGAAGGCAGGCATGCGCTCGAGGTAGACCCTCAGGAAAGCCCCCCTGCCGCGAATTCGGGCCTCGCCGCATTCTCCATCCCTCGCGCAGCGCGCCACGGCCCCTGGCAGGTCGTAATCCTCGAAGGGATCCAGAACCTTGCCGAAAGGCGATTTGCCCACGAGGTTCAGCATGCCCTGGGCGGAGCGGTTGGCGAACACGACGCTGCCCTCGGCGTCCACCGCAACCACTCCCTCGCCGAGGTTGTTCACCACGGCGTCGAGCGTCGCGTTCTTCTCCTCCAGTTGGGAGAAAGAGTTTTGCAGCCTGGCGGCCATGGAGTTGAACGACTTCGCGAGATTGCCGAGCTCGTCGTCGAAACCGGGCTCCATGCGCGAGGAGAGGTCGCCCTGCTCGATGGACCTGGCGCCCGAGGTCAGGCGTTCGATCCGCCGGGAAAGTAAGGTGGCGAGCAGGAGCATGAGCCCGCCTCCGAGAACGGAAGCTATGGCCGCCGCCTCGATGCCGCTGCGCAAGAAGAGCTGGTAGGCGGTAGCCTCCGGCTCATCGGAAGCGAAGACGATGCCGCCCGCGAAGGCACTCTCGACTACCACCGGTTGCACCGCCACGCTCACGCCGCCTCTACGCTCGAACATCCGTTCGCCGACGGCGGCCGTTCGCAATACCTCCTGGGAAGGCTCGAACCCTTCCACGGAGCCATCGCGGGCCACGACGGCGCCACCGCGGTCCACGACAATCAGCTCGCCGTCCGTGGAATCGGTGGCGAACTCGAGCTCGTTGCGGAACTCTTCGCCGCCCCGGGTCCTGGAGAGCGCATCGGCCATCGCCGCGGCCTGGCTGGTGACGATGCTCTGTGCGGAAGCCGTGAGGCGGGCCTTCACCGCGGGCACGCCGTAAAGAAACATCAGCGCGATCGAGAGCAACACGATTAGCACGGCGGCCAGCGGCATCCATATGCGAAGCTTCAACCCCACGCGCGAATTCTATACTCCACGCCCGAGATCTCGTTGCGGGCATGTTGCCAGACCTTTATCCCACGTTAACCGAACTTTACGGGCGCTTAAGCAACGGCCACGAGAATCAGGGCGGCTAGACAAAAGAGTCAACGACTGCGACGAGGAGTAGACGTGCCAGATCCCATCGGCAAGCGCCGCGCAGACGAAGTAAAGGAAACGCCGGAGATCATCAAAGGCTACTTCGACCGCATCAATAAAGGCAAGCTCCTGACGCGCCGGGAGGAGGTGGATCTCAGCAGGAGGGCCAAGAACGGCGACGAGCGCGCCAGGCACGCCTTGATCGAGAGGAACCTGCGGCTCGTCGTGAGCGTCGCCAAGAAGTACCGCGGGATGGGGTTGCCCTTCGAGGACCTCATCCAGGAAGGCAACCTGGGTGTGATGAACGCCGTCGGGAAGTTCGACCCCGATAGGGGCTATCGTTTCTCCACGTACGCGACCTGGTGGATAAGGCAGGCGGTGCAACGGGCGGTGTCCGACAAGGGCCGCGCCATAAGGCTTCCGGTCCACATGGGGGAGAAGATCCGGAAGTTATCCCACGCTCGAGGCAACCTCTTCTCCCATCTCGGCCGCCAACCGACGGACGAGGAGATCGCCGAACACCTGCAATGGGACGTCGCGGACGTGAAGTTCGCGAAGAGCGCCATGCCCGACGCCGCGAGCCTCAACCGCCCGCTCTCCCCTGACGCAGACAGTTCCGAGATCGGCGATCTCATCGAGGACGAGGGCGCGCCGGACCCGGCCGGGGAGGCGATCCACGGTCAGGCGATGGCGCGCCTCAATGATGCCGTGAATAGCCTGCCCGAACGCCATCGTTACGTCCTGTTGCGGCGCCACGATCTGGGCGCGGAGGGGAAAGCCACGCTCATGCAGCTCAGCGGCGAGTTGGGCGTCTCGCGCGAGCGCGTGCGGCAGATCCAGCGCGAAGCCGAGCAGATGCTGCGCGAGGGCCGACACGGCGACCTCCTGCGGAATATCGTCGCGTAGGCGTTCATATCCGCGCCGGCGGATTGTGAAGCAACCTTAACCGGCCCTTTGCCAAATGCTTACAGCCTTGCATAAGAGATCAACAGCCCGCGGAAACAATGAGAGCGTCTGGAAAACGCCGAGTAGAAGGAGTGATCATCTTGAGCGGCGAGAAAGTCCACGGGACACGATGGAGAGCGGTATCAATGGGCTGGGCGGTAGCCGTGTTGGCTGGACTCGTCATCAGTCCCCTGCTGAGGATTCTCTACACCTCGCTCTCGGAGCCGCCGGGCGAGCGGGGAGAACTCACCGCCACGCTGGTAGTCATCTCGCTCGCCGCCGGGTTCCTCTCTTACCTGATGGGGGGCTACGTGGCGGCCAGGATGGCGGGGCGCTCGGGCGGCAAGCACGGGTCATTGACGGCGGTCTTCGGCCTGATAGTGGGCCTCGTGTTGGCCGTCGTGCTCGGCCTGTTCGGCGCGGTCTTCGCCGAGGGCGTGGCACTCCCGCCCGCGGGGTTCGGGCTCGCCGGCGCCGCGCTCCTGGCGGGGCTCATCCTTTTCCTGACCAACCTGTTCGGCGGGTTCGTCGGGGGGAAGTTGGGCGAACCTGCGACCGCGCAACGCTAGGGCATCCCGATTTACCGGAACGCGAACTCCAGGAGGTAGACAATGCTCAGGAGCATCAAGGAGATCAAAGGCTCCCACATTCATGCGAGGGACGGGCGGATCGGGGGCGTGGAGGCCCTCTATTTCGATGACGAGAGCTGGGAGGTGCGTTACTTCGTGGTCGGGGCGGGCAACCTCTTCGCGCACCAGAAAGTCCTCCTCGTCCCCGATCTCTTGCGAGAGGAAGCTGGAGCGGATAGCTCGTTCGTCCTGAGATCCAGCCTCACCAGGGAGCAGATAAGGAACGCGCCGGGCATCGAGACGGCTCCCCCGGTGTCGGATCGGCGAGAGGCCGCCTATCTCGAGGCCGCGCCCTACTGGATGGCGAGCGGAGAAGTCGCGGGCCCCATGTGGGCACCAGCCGACGCGAGGACCTTCTCCGCGACAAACCAGGCGTCCTCCGGGGCGCGTGATCCGCATCTACGGAGCACCCGCGAGGTAAGGGGCTATCGCGTGCGAAGCCTGGATGGTGAGATCGGCCACGTCGAGAACTTCATCGTAGACGGTGAAGGCTGGGCCATCCGTTACGTCGCTGTGGACACGCGCAACTGGCTGCCCGGCAAGAAGGTGCTGGTGGCCTCGTCCTGGGTCTCGGACGTGAGCTGGGCCGATGCCGAGTTGTCGGTTGACCTGCGTAGCATCGAGGTCAAGGAAGCGCCCACCTGGGACCCGAACACGCCCATCAGCCGGGAGTACGAGACCAGGCTGCACAGCTACTACGGACGCACCCCCTACTGGGTCTTCGCCAGATAGAGCCCGGGCTTGCCGGGGTGATGGACCGAAGGCCCAGAGAGACCAGCGGAGAAAGAAGTGCACCCCTCGGGATGAGTGGTGCGAGCAAGATGTGTTGGAGAAACAGGAAAGGAAATTTCGATGATAGAGAAAGTAGCGGGAAGATGCCGGAACATTGCGACATTCGACGCGCTGTTGGTGATCCTGGCGCTATCGACTCTATTTGCCACGGGATGCTCCGCGGACGCGGGAGAGACCGGAGCGGATGCGGGGGAGACAGGAGACGAGGCGGCCACCGGCGCTTCGGTGGAAGGGGCATGGCCCGTGGCCGATGTGGCCCGGAATATCGAGCCGAGCGTGGTGCAGGTCAATGTGGAGTCCATCCAGACCTCGCCTTTCGGACCCCAGGAGGCGCAGGGGCTAGGTAGCGGCGTGATCTACCGCGAGGACGGCTACATCATCACGAACAGCCACGTCGTGGCCGGCGCGGACACGGTCAACGTCGCCTTCGCGGACGGCTCCGTGGAGACGGGCGAGGTCGTGGGAGGCGATCCTTACACCGACATCGCCGTGGTCAAGGTGGACCGAAACGGTCTCCCTGCCGCCGAGTTCGGCGATAGCAGGGACCTCGTCGTCGGCCAGCTCGCCGTGGCCGCCGGCAGCCCGTCGGGGTTCCAGTCCACGGTCACCTCCGGCATCATAAGCGCCCTGAACCGCGAGATACCGCCGGAGATCACCGGCGGTTCGCAGCAGACCGCGCTGGTTGACCTGATCCAGACCGACGCCGCCATCTCGCCGGGCTCCTCGGGAGGGGCGCTCGTGGACCGCGACGCCGAGGTCATCGGCATCAACGTCGCGTACCTCCCTCCGGCCCAGACCGGGGCCGTCAACCTCGGGTTCGCCATCCCGTCGGCCACGGCGACCGACGTGGCGGACCAGATCATCGAGGACGGCCGGGCTGAGCACCCATACCTCGGCGTCTCCCTGGTTGACCTGACCCCGGAGATAGCGCGCCGGTTCGACATCCCGGTCGAGTCAGGGGCGATCATCACGGGCGTGGACCCCGACGGCCCCGCTTCGGACGCCGGCGTGGAGACGGGCGTCGTCGTCACCGCCGTGGAAGGCGAGCAAATCGCTGGCACCGGTGACTTGCTCGCGGCCCTGCGCCGCTACGATCCCGGCGAATCCGTCGAGATTACCGTCGCAAGGGACGGAGAGGCGCGCGAGTTCATGGTCGAGCTCGAGAGGAAGAGGTAAACGATGGACGCGGACCAGCGGAAAGAGCCGAAGGGGCCGGAAATCCTGAAACAAAACGCGGGGCGGCTACTCTCGGTCGTCGCCCTGGTGTTCTGTGCCCCGGTGGGCGCCCTGTTCGTCTCCGTGGCGATGGATGCCGTGGGGATCGCGCTCGGGATCACGGGCTACGTCCTGGGCGCCCGAAGGCTCGGCTCCCTGGCCCTGGTCCTCTGCACGCTCGCCATGTTCGCTGGCGTGCTCATCGGGCAGGGCGTGATCCCCGGCGACGCCTTCGACCGCGCCGTGGACGGATGGTTCCGCGACATGCCAACCGAGCGCTTCACCGAAGAGTGAGAAGATGAAGACCCGAGTTAGCCAACGTTCGCCGCGTCTGAAGACGCTCGTGGCGGTCTGCTTGACGGCTGTTCTCGCGGCGGCGGTCGCGGGCTGTGGCGCCGGCACGCAAGGGAACGCGCCCGAGCAAGCGGGGGAGCCGTCCGGGGAGGCCGCGTCCGGGACCTCACCGTCCCCGGAACCGGAGGACGAGGGCCAGGTGATGGATCCCGGATCCAACGCAGGCGGCTTCGTCGCGGCTTCCGGGGACAGCGGGGGCACGGCGGGCGCCGCGGATCGGATAGAGAAGGTGCGCTTCCAGGTCCTCGACGGGTACGAGCGCCTGCTGCTGGATTTCGGCCAGCAGGGCGGTGAGGCCCCGGGCGTTCCCCGATGGTCGGTCACCAGCCCGCCAGAAGGAGGCTACCTCCGCATCCGCCTCCCCGGTGTCACCTCAACGGCCACGGGCAGCGAAGACTTCGTCGGTTCCGTGCTGGACGAGATCTACGTTGTGCGCGACCAAGGCGGCGGGCTGTTCGTGGATGTCTTCGCCATGCGTGAGTTCCGCTACCGGGTAACGGGGCTCCCGGAAGCCGGACAGCTCGCCGTGGACTTCCGCGGAGCACGCGGAGGACTGGAGCTTTCGCCCACGAAGAGCGACAAGGTGGTCGTGGTGCAACCGCGCGAGGCGGAGGAGGTGAGCAGCCCTCTCACCGTGGAAGGCTATGCTCGCCTCTTCGAGGGGCGGGTGACCGTCTCCTTGCTCGACCGGGAGCGTGAGGTTATCTCGACGGAGACGGTCAGGGCCAACGATTGGGTAACGGCCTGGGGACTCTTCGAAGCCACGCTCGAGTTCTCGGACTACGAGGGTCTGGCGACGCTCCGCGTCGGCGGCGAGAGCCCCCGCGACGGCTCCTTCGTGGGGACGGAGACGGAGGTATTCGTCGAGTAGAACTCCTGACGGAACGGCAGTTGACGAACGTTTGCCGTTTCCCTGCGCGAACCTTGCCGTCGCTAACGAGATAGCCACCGAATCGGCGCATGCCATCGCGGTAGAGATATCACGAGCGTCCGCCACGACCAGCGGCGCGGAAAGGAGCAGGATGAGACCGGAACTCACGAAAAGGCAACCATGTGGAGGAGCGAACCAGAGCAGAAAGAGCTTCCTGAAGATCGGGGGTCTGCTCTCGCGGGGGCGGCGCTGCTCGGGACGGCCGGCTGTGGGACGGGAAGCGAGGGAAGGTCGGAGGTTACCGAGTTCACCTTCTCCTTCGGTCCCGACAACTCTGGCAGCCTCGAGGAGATCGTCCGCAGGTTCAACGAGGAGTTCGAAGGCCGGTACAGGGCGAGATACCGCGTCATGGCCGCCGACACCGGCCAGTACTTCAACCAGGTCAAGACCGAGTTTCAGGCCGGAGGCGGGAAGATAGACTTGATCGGAGGAGATGTGATCTGGCCGGCGCAGTTCGTCGCCAACGGTTAGATCGAAGACCTCTCCGACCGCTTTACCGAGGAGGATCGACAGGCTTTCCTGCCGGTCCCGGTCGAGTCGTGCGTCTACGAGGGCGGTGTGTACGGCGTCCCCTGGTTCACGGATGCTGGGATGCTCTACTACCGGCGGGATCTCCTGGAGAAGAGCAGCTTCTCCGAACCGCCGACGACTTGGGAGGAACTACGGGAGCAGGCCACGAGGGTCACCGGAGAGTCCGCTGTGGAGGACGGTTCCGTGTTCCAGGGCGCGCAGTACGAAGGAGGAACCGTCAACGGCCTGGAGTACATTTGGACGGCAGGTGGCGACGTTCTGGACCAAGACGGGTGGTCGTGGACAGCCCCCGCGCCATAAGGGGCCTGGAGATCGAGCATAGCATGGTCGAAGATGGCGTAGCGCCCCAGGCCGTCTCCACCTACGCCGAGCAGGAGTGCCAGGCCGCCTTCCTGAACGGACGCGCGGTCTTCTGCCGCAACTGGCCCTACATGTACGCGCTGGCCTCCGAAGAAGGCCAGTCCACCATCGAGTCGGGCCAGATCGGGGTCGCGCCGCTACCGGTGGCCGGCGGACGGCGGCAGAGCTTCAGCGGCTTGGGCGGCTGGAACTTCTACCTCAACGCCACTTCTTCCGAGGAGGAGAAGGACGCAACCTACGAGTTCGTCAAGTTCGCGACCTCTCCGGAGCAGCAGAAGTACCGGGCGCTGAACGGCTCGTTCCTGCCGACGCTGGAGGCACTCTACGACGACGAGGAGATAGTGGACGAGGTTCCGGTCATCTCCCTGGGCGAGAAGGCGATAAAGAACGCCCGCCCGCGACCACTCTCCCCATACTACTCGGACATGTCGCTCGTTATGGCCGAGCAATTCAACGCCTCCCTCAAGGGCGTGAAATCTCCGGAGGAGGCCGCGCGAACGCTCGATCAAGAGCTGCGGGCGATAGTGGACAGCACATAAGATGGCTCGCGGAAGGCCCGCGACCTCCGCGAGTCGCCCGGTCGGTCTTCTGGAGCGCTTCGCGCCGTGGGCACGCCGCGCGAGACTGGGGTACTTCCGGCGCGGCGGCCCTGATGGGCACCGATCTCTTCGGCGGCGTGTTGGCAAACACCACGCCCTCCACCCCTTCCTGGTGGCGGCGCTTTACCACAACCGCGAGTGGCGCTTCGCCATCGGCAACTACGCCTACCTGCTCGCCGCCCCCACCGCCCTGGTCGCGCGTGGCCGCCCTCTGGCCCTCTGCCGCAGCGATGTCTGGTTGAATACGGGGGTGTGGAAGTCCGCCCCCGTCCTCGAATGGTTCGTACCCGCGTTCTTCCTCAAGCTGCTGGCGAGCCATGCTGCGGGCGAGACGCAGGAGGAAGATTGGTTCTTGCCAGCGTAGCGGCACGCATAAGCCGGGCAAATATCGACGAGGTCCGCATCGTCGTCCCCGAGCCCGCGAGATCAGGAAGCGAGGATAACCATGAGCAGAGGCGGTGCCGACATCGGGGGCTTGCGGGAGGATCCCGGCCGCAGGGAGGACCTGCGCGAGCGGCTCGACCGCTACCTCGACGTGCCGCTCGCCCTGGCCTCGGTGCTCATGGTGCTCCTCGCCGTCGTGGAACTGGGTGGGGAGGTCGGTGAGCCGTGGCGGGGGAGGCTGGCTACTTTAGGCTGGTCTTTGTGGGGCCTGTTCTTCGTCGAGTTCGGGACCAAGTTCGCCCTCGCGCCCGTCAAACGCGCCTATTTGCGTCGCAACTGGCTGGACGTGTTGGTCCTGCTCGTGCCGTTCCTGAGGTTCCTGAAGGTTCTGGGCGTGCTCAGGGCAGCCCGCGCCCTGCCGCTCTTCAGGCTCCTCGTCTTCGGCGGACGGGGCTCGGGGGCGGCGGTGGTGCTCTTGAGGCGGCGGCGCCTGGGCCAGCTCGCCCTGATCTCCGTGCTCGTGATCCTGATAGGAGCCTCGGCGGGATTTGTCCTCGAGGCCGGCGCCCGCGCCTCCACGATCACGGACTTCGGAGACGCCCTGTGGTGGTCGGCGGCCCTCGTCACGACCGTGGGGAGCGAGCTCTACCCCGTGACCGCCGGCGGACGCATCCTCGGCTTCGCCCTCATGCTCTACGCCGTCGGCGTCTTCTCCTACTTTATAGCCTCCATCGCCTCCGTCCTTGTCGGCCTCGACGCGCGGCAAGGGGATTTGGAAGCCATCGGGCAAAAGGGCGTCAGGCTCGACGAGCAAGAGGTCGACGCTCTGCGCCGCATCCTCAAACGGGCGGACGAGTCGCGGCGCTAGACGGAGCCTGTCACAGGGCCTGCCCGTTCACCCGGAGGGGCCTTCCAGGCGCTCGAACCACAGCCTCTGGACCAAGATGCCGGCCACGACCATGACCGGAACGGCGAGCAATGCACCGAGGATGCCGAAGGCCGCGCCGGCCACCGTGACGGAGGCTATGACGACGACCGGGTGTAGGGAGACGGTCTTCTGCATCACGAGGGGGGTGAGGAGGTTGCTCTCCACCTGCTGTATCGCCACGTAGGCCAGAAGGACCCACAAGACGTCCCACGGGTTGCCGGCGAAGGCGAGGAGCAGGGGCGGTATCGCGCCCGCGATGGACCCGACGATGGGCACGAAGGCGACGAGACCCGAGAAGACGCCGAGAAAGAGGGCGCCCGGCACGCCTATCAGGTAGAGGGCGACCGCGGCGAGGACTCCGACGACGACCATCGAGAAGAGGCGCCCCTGCAGCCACCCGAGCAGGCTCGCGCGGGATTCCGAGAGGATCTCGCGCGTCTCGGGCCTCCTATTCGGCGGAAACAGCCTGACCACCCATTCGGATACCGGCTCCGGCATCGCTGCCAGGTAAAGGGGTACGAAGAGCAGCACCAGCAGGGCGGTAAAGAGGAAAGCCAGACCGCCGAAGAGGCCGAGGAGGCCGCCGAGAACCCTGCGCGCGGCGCTTGCCAGGGTCTGTGGCGAGATCCCGCCGCCGCTCCCCCCGCCTATCTTGACGCCCAGCCTGTTCGCCAAGTCCCTCAACCGTTCGACGAGCTGCTGTAGCGCGTCCGGCAGGGAGGACGCAAGTTGCGCGGCCTGCTGCACGAGGATCGGCAGCAACAGGTAGCCGGCGACCCCCACGACCGCCAGGAGCACGAAGACCATGACCGCCACGGCGACGGTCCTCGGCACCTTCCTCCGGTGCAGCGCCTCGACCGGCGCCGAGAGCGCCACCGTCAGCAGGAGCGCCGTCGCGAGCAGGAGCGCGACCGTGGCCACCGCCGCCACGAAGCGCCAGACGATAAGCAGCGCGAAGGCCACCACCACAGCCCTCAGGAGCCCCCGGTCGGTAAGGCTTTCTCTCATCGCCCGGCCTCCGGCGTTCGGCCGCATAGACGGTCTGGCTTGGCTGTTAGGGTCGTTCGCATGAGGAGTGACCCTAACACGTAAAGAACCGATGAGGTCTCTTACGAGCGAGCGCGCCGTTTACAACGTTTAGACTCCATGGACATAAATTGCGGCATGTCCTGGAAACCTCGCCAAAAATTGCCCGGCATATAGCCGGAGCTGATCTGGCGGAAATGTCGAAGGCAAATCGCCGTTTCTCCTGAGCTAGCCTCAGACTGGGCTACGTGGCATTCTTGTATCTTTCGTTCGCCGTACACTCGGCCGGTACGGGCGCGACAGACCGATGGCATTCTCGGTCCTGCGAAGACCGCGCTGGAAGCTCGGGTCGTCGCGCCCTCGCCGTAGGCAGA
>JBPCLT010000308.1:0-5571 GCA_051003015.1 Rubrobacteraceae bacterium
GCTCTCCCGGCTCGCCGGGGGCGCATTCCTCGCCCTCCTTGTTTACCACCAGGATCTCCGTGTTCGGGATCGCCTTGCCAATACAACTCGACTCGCGGTCGCCCTCCTCCGGCGGCAAATACGTGGAGCGGAAAGCCTCCGTCAGGCCGTACATGCGGTAGATCCTCGTCCCCGAAAGCCCGAGGAGCCGCTTCAATTCATCCAGGTTGGCCTGGGGTATGCGCCCTCCGGTGTTGGCGATGTAGCGCAAGTTTTCGAGTGGTTCTTCCTGGATGGACTTCGCGCTTCTGAGGAGCAGCGCCCACAGCGGCGGCACTCCGGTGAGGCCGGTGATCCCATGCCGCCTGAGCGCCTTTATGAGGTCGCCCGGCAGCCGCGAACGCTGTAACACCAGCGTCGCCCCCATCCGCAAAGCGGTGGTGAACTGGCTCATCCCGGCGTCGAAGTTCAGCGGGAGCGCGGAGAGGATACGGTCCTCGGACGTATTCTCAAGATACGTCGAGACGATCTGGGCCCCGGCAACGAGGTTGCGCTGGCTGGTCGCCACGCCCTTCGGCATCCCCGTGGAGCCCGAGGTGTACAGGATGGTCCCGAGGTCCGTCTCGGAGACGGATCTCTCCTCCGAAGGCGCATCCCCGCTTGCGAGCGCCTCCGACAGGTCCACCGGCTTACTGGCAGTCCTTTCTTTCGGGGCCTCGCCCTTGTAGAAAGCCGTGCCGGGGATGGTCCCTGGTTCCAGGTCGCCGAGGCGGGCTGAGTCCCCGATCATGACGCGGATGTCACAGTCTTGCGCCAGGTACGCGACCTGCGGCGGCTTGAAGAGGGGGTTTATGTTCACATATGCGGCGCCTGCTCGTGATGCGGCGAGCATCGCCACTATTGCCTCCCAGGACTTCTCCAGGTAGAGACCGACCCGGTCGCCTTTTTCGACCCCCGCGTTCTGGAGGGCGGCGGCCAGGGAACGGCTCTCGCGGTCGAGGTCCGCGTAGGTGTGTTCGGCCTTGCCGTCCACGACGGCCGTTTGTTCCGGGCCGCGCTCCACGGCGTTGCTGAGCAGGTCGTGGAGGGTGAATTCGGGATGGACCATGCTCACGAAGTCTTGCTCGCCACCAGCCCGGCGATGGCCTGGACGGAGCCGAAGTTCTCCTCGTCGAACTCATCGTCCTCGACCATGATCCCGAACCTGTCCTCCAGGAAGGTGACGAGCTCCACCGTCTGTAGCGACGTTAGAACGCCGTTATCTATCAGGGGATAATCATCGGCGACCTCGCGGCCTCCCGTAACGTTCTCCCCGAGCCAATCCTGAACTGCGGCGGCGGCGCTCTCTGTGTTTACGGTCATACTCTCTTTGCCTCCAGTCTCTATCTGACTCTATCCCGGTAACTCTAACGCGAAACTCTACCTGACCCAGAAGGTCATCTCGCCGTCTCCGGCGCTGTACGACCAGTTGGCGGCGTCGCTCGCCGTCTTGTGCAGCCCGCGATCCTTGAACTTCACGAGCAGCGCGTGGCGGCGGCCTTCCCGAAAGAAGAAGCCCATGCGCCGCAGATCTCCCAGGCCGGGGGCTGTGGATGCTTCGTTGAAGCGGTACCGGATGATGTACGCCTCCGTGTCCTGGAAGCAGCGAACCGCTGCCCGAAGGAGCGCCCGTGCGGCGTCGCGGCGGTCCGGAAGCGTGGTGAGGTCGAGCAGGTAGCCGTTGTCGCCCTCCTGCGTCACCCTGAGCACCGCGTAGCCCAGGAGACCCTCCGCGCCTCGAACACCGAGAACGGTCGTCCGTTCGTGCGGCGAGCCCGGCCCGTAGCGCCACCGCAGGAAAGCCGCGTCCTTCTCCGGCACGCAGGCCAATTCGGCGGCGACCTTCTCGAATAACGTGTCGAAGGATTCGTCGAAGGACTCTGTCTCCTCGACTTCCAGGTCTCCCCCAAAGGCGCGGCCCAGAGCGCTGTCCACCGCCCGGAGCGCGCGGCTCGGAAGCCAGAGGGCCGGGCGGGCGGCCTTCGGGAGCCTGGGGAGTTGCGCCACGTCCAACACCTTCGCCGCGTACTGGAGTTTGCCAGCCGGCTCCGCCCCGAGCTTCGTCTCGACCGCCATCGCTTCCTCGACCTGGTCCACGGACACGCAATTCTCGGCGTAGCGGAAGAAGCGCCGCATGAGCGAGAAAGCGTGGAAGCCGTATCCCGGAAGCGCCTGATAGTCAGCCGGCGTGTAAGCGACGACCCGTTCTCCGGAGATCCGGTAGTACTGTGGCACCGCCGCCAGGTGGCCCACCACCTCGCCTTCTTCGGTGGCCGCTACCCAACGGCGCATCTTGCTCCCCAGCGGATGGGTCTCCAACCAACTCCACACGGAGGAGTGCCATTCCACGTCGTGGGACTCGGGGTGGTCCGGGTACACGAGCGTGCGCAGCCTGTCCACGCCGGGTCCTAGCTCCGGGTTCTCCTCCAGTAAACGTATGGTTACTTTCATGATCCGCACGGCGCATCGGGTTGCGCGCTCTCTCCGGCCGCTTCTTGGGACCGTTGGAGCGAACGCCGCCCATGCCTGCCGTCCTCGGCTCCTTCCGTCGTTTTGGGGCGCAGCGTCCCGGCCCGCGGATTCCAACGCGGCCGGGCCTGGAGATCAGAGTGTAAATGAGCGGCCTCGCAAAGTCCAAATAGCCCGAAGATACAGCACAGCCGCGGCGGACGGAGCGAGAAAGTTCTTGCAAACGGTTGAAGAATGAAGCCGAGGCCACGATAATTGGCGCTCGTGAGCGAGTCATTGTTCCAGAAAACACGATAGCGTGAGTCGTTACCTCGGGAGGGGCGAGCGAGTGACGGAACTTAACAAGAGAAACAGGTTGCGCGGCGACGACCGGACGCAAGACCTCGGTCTGGAAGGAGCGGCGGTTCGGCGCAGGGGCAAGACGGATTACGTCCGCCGGCGCCGCCTGGCCGTCGTGTTGCTCGTGGCCGCCGCGCTCGTCCTCGTCGTCCTGGGGAACGCTCTGCTCGGCGCGGGTGAGATCCGGAGCGGCGTGCAAATCGGCGAGGTGGACGTGGGCGGACAGACGCCCGAGGAAGCCCGCGCCGCAGTCGAAAGCTACGCCTCCGATACGTTCCGGGAGGTCTCTTTCACGGGCACGGACTTCACCCTGACAGGCGAGGATCTCGGCGTCGAGATGGACGCCGCATCCGCCGTGAAACGGGCCTACGCTGTCGGCCACGAAGGCTGGTTCGGCCGCCGCATCGCCGAAACGTTGGGCGCCAGGACAGGCGGTTTCCAGGTGAGCCCCAATGTGAGCTACGACGAGGACGCCGCGCGGGGCGCGGTGGATAAGCTCGCGGGCCAGTTCCAGCGAGACCCCAGGGACGCCACATTCCGGATTGCCGACGAAGGCAAGGTCGAGGTCCAGGATGGACAGGAAGGCCGCGTCCTGGACAAAGAGGAGACGCTCGTCAGCCTCGACCGGACCCTCATGAACCTCGGCGACGAGGTCGAGGTGGCGGAAGGTCCCGCGCCCAAGCCCGATATCACCACACAGCAGATCGAAGACGTCAGGCCGACGGAGATGATCGGGGAGTACCAGACGGACTTGCTGTGGGACTCCAACCCGAGCCGCAAATCGAACATGAAGCTGGCGGCCGGCGCCGTGGACAACACCCTCCTGAAGCCAGGAGAGACGTTCTCGTTCAACGAGATCGCCAAGCCGCTGGAATACGAGAAGGCCAAGACCTTTTCCGACGGCGGCGTCGGCTTCGCAAACGGCGGCGGGCTGTGCCAGGTGTCCTCGACCCTGTACATGGCAGCCCAGTACGCGGGGCTCGAGATCGTCGAGCGCAACCCGCACTACGCGGTGTTGCCGTACATAAAACCCGGCTTCGACGCCACGGTATGGTTCGGGGACGAGTACGGTTACGGCGTCCTGGACATGAAGTTCAAGAACACCACCGACGGGTACCTCCTGGTCCGGGAGTTCGTGGACGAAAAGGGATTCCTGACCGCCAGGATCTACGGCCGCCCGACCGGCCTGGAAGTGGATATGCGGGCAGAGAAGATCTTCGAGGACACCACGCGGGGCATCAAGTGGACCACCTACAAGAAGGTGACCAATGAGGACGGCGAGGTGATACAGGACGGCGTCCTGTACTCGGACATCTACAGCTACAACCCGGCTCCCCCCGAAGGGGTGCCACACTTCGAGACCAGCACCCCCCGGATCTCCGGCTGGAACGACCCCGGCAACACCACCGGCTGGGCCGAGGTGCCGGAGTAACCGGCCCATCCAGCGCTCAATGTCCAGCTACGTCATTCACGTGACCGGGAGAACCGCCGCCCGAACATCCGGGCTCCCGGAGAAGAGACCTTGAAGCTCTCCCCCAAACACAAGACGCCCCTCTCCCGTTCGGCGCGGCGCAAGCAGCGCCGGCGGCGGCTGTTCCCCGTGGTTCTGATCGCGGTGTCCCTGGCAGGCGGTCTCTACGTCCTGGACCGGACACAAGACGGCGTTCTGAGCGAGGAGATTTTCTCCCGATCCTCCGAACAGGAAGTAGGACGAGAGGCGGCAAGAGCGAACCCCCCTTCAGATGAACCTCCTTCAGAGAAAGAGACCCCGGAGAAGGAGAAGGCCGATGAGCCGGAGCCAGCCGAGAAGCCGGGGCCGCCGCCCGTGCCGGAGGCCGCCAAAAAGTCACCTGAAGGGGCCGCCTACTGGGCGGTGGCGCCGGAGCTTCCAGGGATAGGACCGGAGAGCGTTCGGGCCGTCTACCGGAGCAGGTTGGACGACAGTTGGGCTTCGGTGCATATAGTGGCGCCGGGGGAGACGATCATTCCGTCGGGGGAGGAGCCGTTCTACGCGGTGTTCGTCCACCGCGACGGCGACGAGTGGAAGGCGGAGAAGTCCATCCGGGCCGACGAGCCGGACTACGCCGCCAACGAGGTGGTCCCGCTGGCGGATGTCCCGAAGGACCTGGTGCAGTACCTCTACCTCAGGAACGTGTTCGCCGCGGAGGTCCCGGAACCCCGCCAGGAGGAGTTGGACCGGGATGCCTTGCCGGATGCGGGGCCTGCGATGTTCCCGAATCCGGAGCCGGTCTCGGAGGGGGTACCGGACTCGGAGCGAGATCAGGTGGAGGCTACGCTCCAGCGGATGAGCGGGAGGATCGAGGAGTACGATGGGATCTCAGGCGTCTACGTCCGGGACCTGGATGGGAATTACGGCTACGGCGTGCGCCCGGAAGAGCAGTTCTTCTCCGCCTCCGTCATAAAGATCCCGGTAATGGTCGCCGTGTACCGGAAGGTCGAACAGGGCGACCTGGAGTTCTCGCAGCAGGTGGAGATAAAAGAAGAAGACTGGGCAGCCGGGGCCGGATGGCGGCAGTGGGAGGATGCCGGGACCAGTCACACGGTGGGAGACCTCCTGAGCCTGATGATGACCCAGTCAGACAACGTCGCCACCAACGCCCTCGTTCGCACCGTGGGCGGCCCGGAACACATCAACGAGGTCGCCCGCTCACTTGGCGCGAAGGACACCCTCCTCCACCAGAAACTCAGCAGCGAGCGGGGCGCCGTCCCGGCCCTCGACAACAG
>JBPCLT010000309.1:0-9793 GCA_051003015.1 Rubrobacteraceae bacterium
TTGTCGCGTCCGGGCTGCCGGTCGTACCACCAGTCGTGTCGTCGCCATTCGGCGTGGTCGTGTCAGGACCACCAGTCGTCGTTGTCGTGTCAGGACCACCAGTCGTCGTGGTCGTGTCGGGACCAACAGTCGTCGTTGTGGTTGGCTCGCCGGTCGTCGTTGTCGTGTCAGGACCGCCGGTCGTCGTTGTCGTGTCGGGTTTGCCGCCGCAGTTGCCGTTGTTGTCGTCTTCGAAGTCGTCGTCGTTGCCGCAACCGTTGTTGCCGTCTTGGTCTTCCTTGTCGTTGCCGCCGGGTCCACCAGGTTTATCGTTGCCGCCGTTCTCTTCGTCGTCGGGATCGGAGCCGCTGTTGCCCTGGTTGCCGCTGTTGCCGTTTTCGGTGGAGCGATCATTGCCAGACGGATGCTGGTTGTCACCCTCGTCGGGCACGTTGTTCGGAACGCCATCGTCGTCATTATCTTCGGTTATCAGAGGATCATTGCCCCCCCCGGCCTGGAAGGAACCGGCCTGGGGCTCCGCGGACGCACTGGCGGAAGCCGAGGCGCTTGCCGAGGCGGAAGCCGAGGCGGATGCTGAAGCGCTTGCCGAGGCGGAAGCATTGGCGTCGCCGCCAGGATTGCTGCCGTTATTGTTGCCGTTACCATTATTCCTTGCGGCCTGAGGCTCTGCGGACGCACTAGCGGAAGCAGAGGCGCTCGCCGAGCCGGATGCATCGTCATTCTGCAAAGGATCGGGGATCACCGGGGGCGATGAGTTGTCAACTTGGCCGGAAGCATTCCCCTGGCCGAGAGTATTTCCCTGGGCCTTGACGTTGCCGACGCCGTTATCATCACCGGCAACGTCACTGTACTGCTGCGTGATGTCGCCGGCGTCGAAGACTTGCGCCTTGGCGAGGGGGTTCACGACTGCCCCGAAAAGCGTCATGCCCAGGATAGCCAGGGCGAGCATCGTCAGGTAAAGACGGCTCTTCTTTGGTGCGTTCATGTAGTTACTCCTCCTCATGAGTTACGTCTCCTTTGTCCAGGTCGTTTCGATGGTCAGCCTGCTCCACAAGCGTCGCAGGCAAGTTCTCGTTGGCGCTCTTGTTCTCCGCTACCTCCCGCATGTGCTCCCGGAAAAATGCGTACAGATCTTCGGACACGGCGTTCGCCTGATCCCGCTCCTCCTCCACCCTCTCCAACCGCGCGCCGAGGTCTCTCAACTGTTCGCGGAGCTGCGTGGATTCGACGGCTTGATCGAAGAGCCTGATGAGGAGGATGCGGCACAGCCCCTTCCACCCTTCGACGGATATCGCTGAATCCTCCAGCCGGCCGCGAGGCTCGGTCTCCGCAAGGTCTCCGAAGGTCAGAGGGTTCACGAACTGCGTCACCAGACGTCCTATGGGATCCACGAGACGCATCGCGGAGATGCTGCGCTCCGCGCGATACCCCCAGGGTAAGTCCAGACTCCTTACCATGTTCTCTGCGGTTTCCGTAACCTCGTCCTTCCATGAAATCTGGGCGCTCCCTGCAAAATTCGCCAAATGAAACAGCCCATCACGCTTTCGCCGTTCGTCGTAAATCTGCTGGGATACTTGTTTCGACAGGAACAACATACCAGTCCAACGCCCCACATTCACCCGAAAAACGCCGTATTTGCAGGGATTTACACTATTAACATCCGAAGGTGTAGCCATGATGCATCCATGCGTCTAGGCTGGCGTGTACCTTGCGTAGGCACCTGGTGCGCCATAGAATGCAGTACCTGGCTAGTACCTTGAGCGGGGAAGGCGTTAGTACTTTGTTGGCGGGAGGGTCAAGGGAGATCCAAGCTGGACAGGAAGTACGTATGGGAGCAATGTCGTTCTGATTTTCTAGGAAGGTCGAGATGGTGGAACAAAGGGAAAACTCGTCTGAACCTCGGGCTCTGGTCTGGGTGGATTGCGTTCACTCGGTGGTGGCGCTCGGGCTCGAGACGGCTCTGGAAGAGCGGATGAGGGTACATCTCGGACGGCAGGCTCCCAGGGAGTCGGAGGGACCTCCCGTCTCCGTCATCTACTGCGTGGACACCACGGAGGGTCTCGCTGAGGGCATAGGCAGGATCGAGGAACTGTGGCCCGGTGTCTCCATCCTGGTGTTCAGCCTGAGCGCGGACCTGTCGCTGGCGCAGGCCGCTCTCCAGAAGGGGGCGCGCGGTTTCATCCACGCCAGCATGGCGCCAGAGCAGGTGGTTCGCGCCGTAGAGGTGGCGGCGCAGGGCCAGCTAGTGGCGCCGAGGGAGTTGCTCGAGCACCTGCTGTACCAGGAAAGTCCCGTGGACCTCAACGTCCTCACTGCCCGTCAGCAGGAGATACTGGAACTGGTGGTGGAAGGGTTGAGCAACGCGGAGATAGCCAGGCGCCTCTATCTATCGGAGTCAACCATCAAGCAGCACCTGCGCGCCGGCTACAAGCTCCTCGGCGTGAAAAACCGCGGCGAGGCCGCGAGGCTCATCCGCAACGGCGGTTGAACAGCGATTGAACGCCGGGGGGCGCGACCCTCGGCGTTCCTCGGCGCCGCTCAGGGTCTCTGTGCGGGTTTCATCCGGACACGGGCGCGGAAGAAGTCGAGCAGGACGCGCATCATGGCGAGGACCGGGACCGCGAAGATCACGCCCGCCAGCCCCGCTAGCTCGCCGCCGCCTATCACGGCGAGCAACACGATGATGGGGTGTACGCGCAGGGCCTGGCCCTGGACGCGGGGCGTGAGCACGTTGCTCTCTAGTTGCTGGATGAGGACGTAGGACGCAACGACCAGGAGCGCGGTCGTCGTGCGCGACTCGAACGTTTGCGACTCGAAGGCCAGGGCCACCACCACCGCCGGTATCCCCCCGAGGAACGCTCCAAGGTACGGGATTATGGCCGTCACCGACACCCATGCGCCGAGCAGGATTGCATACGGCACGCCCAGGAAATAGAGGGCCAGGCCCGCGAGGGCACCCTGGACCACGATGACGAACATCAGGCCGCCCAGGTAGCGTGAAAACGAATCCCCGAAGGCCTCCCAAAGCTTCCTGGCGTCCCGCCGGTAGTGGACCGGCGCCGCCCACAGGTACGCTGCCTTGACCATGCGCGCGTCGGCGAGGAGGTAAGCCGCCACGAAGAGCACCCCGAAGAGACCCACCCCTATGTTGAACGCGCTGGAGATGAAACCCACGAGCCCGCTGAGGAGGTTCTCGGTCAAAGCCCGCAGGCGGTCGAAGAGGTCGTTCACGAGACCGCTGGCGAACTGTTCCGTGGAAGCCCCGCCAAGCAAGTTCCGCTCCTCCAGCGGCTCCAGCACGTCGAGCAGGAAACGATTTGCGCCCGTCGCGATGTCAGGGGTGCTGGCGACGAGTGCAGTCAACTGCTCTATGAGCGGCGGCACCAGGAATATCCCCGCGAGGACGAGGAGCCCGAGCAAGCTCAGGAAGGTCGCCAGTATCGCCAGCGCCCGTGGCATCACCCGCGAGAGCGCACCCACCGGGTACGACAGCACCACGGCGAGCGACACCCCGCCCAGGGCCACGACCACGACCGTAGGGGCGGCGTACAGGAAAGCCGCGAACACCACGATGCTGAAGATCACCAACGCGGCCAGAACGCGAGGCGAGATCGGGATCGGCGTGGGCGCTATGCCCTGCCTTCCCTCCCGGGGCCGGACCTTGCTCCTGACTCCGCGCTCGATACGTCTGCTTAACTTCATCGCTTCCCGCCCTCTCGCCAGCCGTGGGCGCCCATTCTACAGCGGCAAGTGGAGGGTGCGTTCCCTCCACTTGCCGGGTTTCAGGTTCTCGCCCACCGGCAAAGATTCTCTCCGTAGGCCGCGGATGCCCATTTCATGCGCGGCACGGCGAGCGGCCAGGCGCGTCCCGGCACACGACCCCGACGGGACGTTATAGGGCGATGAGTTGGTCCCGCCCCGCCTCTCGCGCCAACCCAAGCGTTCGCCCGTCGAGCGGGACGCGAGCGGTTCCGTAACGCGCTGCCGCCTCCGCCGCGAACGCCTCTATCGCGTCCTCGGTCGTCGCGCCGCTACCCGCCTGGCGCAAGCTGCCAACGCTCTCCGGTCTGAATGGGAGGTCCATCGCGCAATAGACGCGCGCGAGTACCCGCGCCAGTTCCTCTTCGCCGGCCGAGATCACGATCCCTCCCACGCTCGTCGCCCGGCGCGTCAGGCGCTGCGCGATGCCGACGAGCTTCACTCCGTCCTCCCAATCTCCCCACCGGATGCTGTGGTCCCCTGGACAGAACTCGTCCCTCACCTCCCCCACCGAGGCCCGAACCCCGAGCCGCCCGAAAGCGCCGAGCGCGAGCGCCGCGGCCTCGTCGTAGCGGTCGCGGATGCTCCGTTTCGCCTCCTCAGCATCCGCCGGGCGGATGATGGAGAACCCGAACGTGCCGAGCCCCGCCGCCGTCGCGCCGCCGCCCGAGCCTCGAACCAGTACCGGATAGCCTTCCTCGTTGGATGCGCGCACCGCATCGGCGAAGCCGGGGCGGAACGTGTCGCGCCGCGTCACCCCGACGTGGCGGGTGGATGGGGTTATGGAGACCGTCGGCGGACGCTCGCCGGACGCTACCTGATCGAAGACCGCCCTCACGTAACCGTAAGCCTCCACCGCGTCCTCGAACCGACCGGGCAACAGGAGGTCCATTACGCTCTCTTGCTCCGCTCCACCGGCTTCCCGCCGGACTTCCCGACCCGTCCTTTGCGGAACCGAAGACGCAAGATCCACAGCACGACCACCACCGCCAGAACGGCGAGTACCGCCCACGCCGGGATGTTTTGCGAGACTCCGCTCGACCACCTTTCGGCGGCGAGGGCGAGGTTCCCGGCACCGCTCCGCTCGTAGAAGCCGGTGAGCGCGGAGGTTCCGTCGTAGATGATGAAGAGCGCGCCGATCAGCACGAACATCAGGCCGGAGATGAGGTTGGTGGTGTGGAAACGCAGGCCGCCCAAAGCGACTTCCCGGCCTCGCAGCCAGCGGCGGTGTCCGAGGTCGAAGCGGCTCCAGAGCAGGGCCATCAGGAAGAGCGGGGCGGCCATCCCGGCAGCGTAGACGGCCAGCAGCGCGGCTCCCCGGAGCGCGCTTCCCGATGCGGCGGCGACGGTCAGCACCGCGCCGAGGATGGGGCCGGAGCAGAATCCCGCGAACCCGTAGACAGCGCCGAGCGCGTAGACGGAGAAGGCGGAGTCGCCCCGGATGCGGCCTCGCAGGCGTTCCAGGGGTCCGATGGAGAAGCCGCGGCCGGCGATCTGGAGTATGCCGAAGGCGATGAGAAGGATGCCGGAGACCAGGATCAGGGTCCTCCGCTGCCCGTAGAAGAGTCCGCTGACGGCGGATATCCCCATCCCGAGCGGGACGAGCGTCGTGGCGAGCCCGAGGTAGAACACGCCGGTCCTCTTGATCAACTCGCCACGGCTCCCGAAAGCGTAGGCGAAGAAGGCCGGAAGCAGCAGCGCGCTGCACGGGCTGAGAAGCGAGAGCAGCCCCCCGAAGAAGGCCGCAATCAAGGATACCTCAACCACCCGAGGCCTCTTGCTCCGCCCTCTCTATCGTCTGCTCGAAGACCGAGAGCGGCTGCAATCCAACCAGCACCTGTCCGTTGATGACGAACGTGGGCGTGCCATTGACGCCGCGCTCCTGTCCCTCTCTGAAGTCCTCTCCGACAACCGCCTCGTGCTCGCCGCTTTCGAGGCTGGACCGGAACTCACCCACGTCGAGGCCCGCTTCGTCCGCGAGCGCCACTAGCCTTTCTTCAGAGTAGCCCTGATCCTGGGTCCCGTAGAGCAGGTCGTGGTACTCCCAGAACTTTCCCTGCTCCTGGGCCGCGCGGGCGGCGAGCGCGGCGTCAACGGACTCCTTTCCCTGGTACGGGAAGTCCCGCCACTCCAGCCGGAGCGTCCCGCTCTGCACGTATTTCTCTATCAGCTTCGGGCCCACCTCACGGGCGAACTTGCCGCAATACGGTCACTGATAGTCTGAATACTCGACCATGACTACCGGCGCATCGGCGTCCCCGAGAGCCGGATGCCCGAGCCGCTCGTCCCCGGACGCAGGCTCATCCCCGTCGGAAGCCTGTTCTTCCGCGCCGGAGGGTCGCTGCTCCTGCCCAGCATTTTGGGGCGCGCTTTCCTCGCCGCCGGCGAAGACGACCGCGGCGATCGCTATTATCGCTATGAGCGGCAGTCCCACGAAGAGCGGCCACAACCGCCCTATCCCACGGCTTTCGCCCTGGCTCTCGCCGTTTTTTCCATTGGACAACGGGCTACCTCCAACTTCGGTCGTTTTCGGTAATTTACGGATGGTTCGAGTCTATCGGATCACGCACGTATCGGAGCACGCGCCACAGACCGCCCGGTCAGGCGACGGGATTTTGCTCGCGCACGCAACATCGGCCCGTGAAATCTTTCCCTGATTCCACGCTGTCCGCGCACTAATGGTCGGGAAAGGAGGGCCGAGGCTCAGATCGTCTGGCCTTCCTTGCGTGTTCTTCTACGCGGGCTTTCTATCCGTCCGTCGGGTCCCCGTAGATGACGGTCTTGCAGTCAACGACCGTATCCTCGCCCAGGGTGGCATAGGCGGTGTCTTCACCGTCTCCCGTGCGCGACTCTATGTAGGCGCAGTCGATCAGGTCTCTTCCGGGACCGCCGTAGATCGTGTCGTCGCCGCGACCACCTCTGAGCGTATCGTCGCCGGGGCCGCCATAGATCGTGTCGTTGCCGAAGCTATGGCGCACCTGGTCGCCGCCGCCCTCCGCGTACACCGTATCGTCGCCGCCGAAGGGGATGATCACGTCGCGCGAAGGGCTGCCCCAGAGCGTGTCCGGGCCACCGGTGCCCTTTATGGTGGCCGCCCACGCCACTCCACTCGCGAGCAGTATCGCCAGGGCCATCGAAGCCAACAGCAAGGTCGCCTTTCTCATATTCCCCCCACCAGCCTTTCTCTAGCTCGGGACGGAGAGGAGAAGTGAGAACCCGCCCCTATTTGCGCACAAGGTAGCATACCCTCGGGAGCGGGAGGGCGCATCCTCCAGAATTGCAAGACGGGAAACCCCGAAGGCGGAGTCGCACTGGGAGCGACTGGCTAGAGCCAACCGCGGTTCTTGAAGACGAGGTAGAGGATGGTCGAGACGGCGAGCATCAACGTCAGGGCGAAGGGGTAGCCGAGGAGCCAGTGCAGCTCGGGCATGTGGTCGAAGTTCATCCCGTAGACTGTGCCCACGAGGGTGGGGGCGAAGAGGATGGCGGCCCAGGCGGAGATCTTCTTGGTCTGATCGCTCTGGTTTATGCCGGTGAGGGTCAGGTTGACGCTAAGCACGTTGGAGAGCAGTTCGTGGAAGCCGTCTATCTGCTCCGTGACGCGCAGCAGGTGGTCCTGCACGTCCCTCAAATACTTCTTCAACTCGGGGTCGAGCCGCTCATCGTCCAGCAGGCTGCTCAGGCTCCCGGTAAGCGGCTTCGTGGCCCGCTGGAACTGGATGACCTCGCGGGAGAGCTGGTAGATCCTGCGCGATACCTCCGGGTTGCCCCCGAAGACATCCGTCTCTATCTCGTCTATGTCGTTCTCCAGGCCCTCGACGACCGGCGCGTAGTCGTCCACTACCTGGTCCATGATGGCGTACAGGACCGCGACCGAACCCCGGCGCAGGAGATCGGATTCGCTCTCCAGGCGCCCGCGCACCTCGTCCAGGGCCGAAGCCTCGCCGTGGCGGACGGTTATGACGAAATCCGGTCCCGCGAAGACGTGGATCTCCCCGAACTCCACGCTCTCCGTCGCGTCCACGTAGCGCGCCGGCTTGAGGACCACGAATGTCGTGTCGCCGTAGCGTTCGAGCTTCGGACGCTGGTGGGCCTCTATGGCGTCTTCGACCGACAACGGATGCAACTCGAACTCCTCCGCGACCGTGGAGAACTCCTCCGCGTCCGGCTCGTACAGCCCGATCCAGGCCAGCCCGCCCCTCTGGCGGCAGACTTCGTACGTCTCCTTCAAGGCATCCGGAGCCTCCGTCCGGCGTCCGTCCACGTATATGGCCCGGTCTACGATCACGGAGAAATCATACGCCCGCTCCGGCCAATCCACCACCGGTGCGCCATGCTAAAATGCGCCGCTTGCGCGGTCGCGCACGTTTTCGGAGATCACGAGGAGAGCAGTTTTCATGGACCGACGGAAAGTTCTCATCACCGGCGGCGCCGGCTTTTTGGGCATCAACCTGATCCGGCACCTCCTGCCCCGAGGCTACGAGGCAGCCTCCCTCGACGTGGAGGAGTTCGACTACCCGGAGAGGGATCGGGTGGAGACAATAAAGGGCGACATCAGAAACAAAGCCCTTGTGGACCGGGCCATGGAGGGCGTTGACTTCGTGGTCCACACGGCCGCCGCGCTCCCACTCTACAACCCGGATGACATCCACACGACGGACGTGGAGGGGACGCGCAACGTCCTGGACGCGGCGCTGCGGCACGACGTGAAACGCGTCGTCCACGTCTCGTCCACGGCGGTCTACGGGATACCGGACCACCATCCCCTGTACGAGACGGACAGGCTGGAGGGCGTCGGGCCTTACGGGCAGGCCAAGATACAGGCCGAGATGGTCTGCCTGGAATACCGGGCCCGCGGCCTGACCGTCCCGATCATCCGTCCCAAGTCATTCGTCGGGCCGGAGCGGCTCGGGGTCTTCGCGCTGTTCTACGATTGGGCGGTGACGGGTCACGACTTCCCCATGATCGGCTCGGGAAACAACCGCTACCAGCTCCTCGACGTGGAGGACCTGTGCGACGCCATCGCCCTGTGCCTGACCTTGCCTGAGGAGCAGGCCGACGACACTTTCAATATCGGGGCGCGGGAGTTCACCACCATGAAGGAGGACTACCAGGCCGTCCTCGACTACGCCGGGCACGGAAAGCAGATCGTCGGCTTCCCGGCGGCGCCCGCCATCTGGGGCCTGCGGATACTCGACCGGCTTGGCGTCTCGCCCCTGTATCGCTGGGTGTACGAGACGGCATCCAAAGACTCGTTCGTCTCCATCGAGAAGGCGGAGCGGCAGCTAGGCTACGCGCCGAAGTTCTCCAACAAGGAGGCGTTGCTCAGGAACTTCCGGTGGTACCTGGAGCATCGGGCGGAGTTCGAGAACGCATCGGGCGTCTCCCACCGCGTCCCGTGGAAGCAGGGCGCCATCGGGCTGCTGAAACGCTTCTTCTAACTGGCGTTTTCGAGGTTTGCGGGTGGGCGGTGATCCAGGACCGCGCCGTCCGCGTATGCCAGACTGCGGGCTGGCGCGTACAGTTGCAGCGTTTCATCGCTCTTCAACTGCTTTCACGTCACGGAACGCCGGCCCGTTGATTTTCTCTTCGTACTCGGGAGCAATTGTCTGGTGTCTGCGCGTCTCTTCACCGGTAACATCTCTTTTGCAGGGTTCTAATCCGGAGGTTGCGATGGCCGAAGTCGTACTGTTTCACTCCGCGCTGGGTCTTCGGCCCGGAGTAGCCGCCGCTGCGGATCGTCTGCGGGAGGCCGGTCACACGGTCCACACGCCCGACTACTACGACGGGGAAGTGTTCGACGACCTGGACGATGGCTTGCGCAAGCGCGACGAGCTGGGCTACGCCGAGATCGCGCGGAGGGCTAAGGAGGCTGTGGCCGAGCTGCCCGCGGGGCTGGTCTTCGCTGGGTTCTCCCTCGGGGTTGTGCCCGCCGAGCTTCTGGCCGCCGGCAGACCCGGCGCCCTGGGGGCGGTGCTCATGCACGCCGCCGTCCCCGTCGAGGGGTTTAGTGAGTTCGGCGTCGAGCGCTGGC
>JBPCLT010000310.1:0-7585 GCA_051003015.1 Rubrobacteraceae bacterium
TTCTTGGAGCGGAGCGCGGCTTCCAACTGCTCTTTTTCGGTGTCCGAAAGTGAACGGACGAAGATCGGAGGTCTCATGGTTTCCACTATAGCGTTTCACACGACACCTATTCTGAATATGCACTAGGTCAAGGAAGAGCACCGCGACGGAGCCCGGTCTCTCGCCGCGCCCAGATTCGCTCCGGGTCAGGGCGTGCCCGAGGCGATCAGTGAACAGGGTCCGGTTCGGGAGGCCCGTCAGGGCGTCGTGCAGGGCCTGATGCTTGAGCCTATCCTCCAGCTCCTTGCGCTCGGTGATGTCCGACATCACACCCTGCCAGAAACGGGGCCGCCCCTCCTCATCCTGCACCAGCACAGCCTCGTCACGCACCCACACTACCCGGTCGTCTCTGTGTATTATGCGGTACTCTATCGAGAACGACTCTCCGGTCTCGTCGGTGCGCTCGTCTTCGGCCGCTACCCGTTCCCGGTCTTCTGGGTGGATCACGCCGTACCAGAGGCCGAGATCCGAATAGAACTCCTCGGGGGCGTAGCCGGTCATTGCCTCCATCTGGGGGCTTACATACATGACGGTGTCGGTGTGCTCGATCTCCTGTATGTAGGTGACGGCCGGGATCTGCTCGATCAGGGTCCGGTAGCGGTTCTCGGCTTCCTGGAGCTTCCCTTCCGCCTCCTTGCGGTCGGTGATGTTCCACATGAAACCCTGCCAGTATCGGGGATTGCTCTTCTCGTCGTACACGAGCGCGGCCTCGTCGCGGACCCAGATGTAGCTTCCATCGCGAACACGCCGGCGATACTCGATGCTGAATGGTTCGCCGGTTCGGTTGGTGCGCTCGTCCTCTTCCAGCACCCGTTCTCTGTCGTCCGGATGGAGCATCTCCATCCAGCCTCCATCCACCTGGGCGAGGCGCTCCTCCGCAGTGTAGCCTAGTATCTTCTCTGCCTGAGGGCTTATGTACGTCATCTTCTCGGTCAAATCCCCGGTCGAGGTCTCCAGGTCGCTGGGAGGATGGATGTAGGTAATCGCCGGGATGTTCTCTATAAGCGTCCGGTAGCGGGTCTCGGCCTCCTGGAGTCTCGCATCGGCCTCTTTACGCTCGGTGATGTCGTAGATCACGCCCTGCCAGTGCTGCGTCCCGTCCTCCTCCCAAGAGACCAGTACGGCTTCGTCACGCACCCACACCACGTGCCCGTCTCTATGGAACAGGCGGTACTCCGAACCGAACGGCTCTCCGGTCTGGTTGGTGTGTTCGTCCTCCGCAACTACCCTCTCACGGTCTTCGGGGTGCAGCAGGCCCCAGAACGGGTCGCCCTGGTCCATCTCCTCGGGGCGGTAGCCGAGTACCCTCTCGACCTGCGGGCTGACGTAGGAGGTGGCGCCCGATCCGGAGACGGTCTCGGTGTAGGTGATGGCGGGCGTCTGCTCGATGAGGGCGCGGAACTTCGCCTCGCTATCCTCCAGCGCCTTCTCCGCCTCCTTGCGCTCGGTCACGTCCGAGACGACCCCCTGCCAGAAGAGGGGTTGCCCCTCCTCGCCACGGATCAGCACCGCCTCGTTGCGGACCCAGACCGTATGCCCGTGGCGGTGGATCACGCGATACTCGATCTCGAAGGGCTCGCCCGTCAGGTCGGTGCGCTCATCCTCCTCCATCACACGCTCTTTGTCGTCGGGATGCATCTTCTCCAACCAGAAGCCGGGAACCGCGAGGTACTCCTCCGCCGCATAGCCGGATATGGACTCTATTTGCGGGCTGACATAAGCTGTGACACCCCCGTGCTCCACCTCCTGACGGTACACGGCTACCAGCGTGTGTTCTATCAGCGAGCGATGCCTGGCCTCTGCCTCCTGGAGCTTCTCTTCGACCTCTTTGCGGTCGGAGATGTTCCACAGGAAGCCCTGCCAGTATTGGGGATTGCCCTCCTCATCATTAACAACCACGCCTTCCTCGCGCACCCATTCGTAGCGTCCCTCGCGAGATTTCAGGCGGTACTCTATGCTGAAGGCTTCTAGGGTCTCGTCGCTGCGCTGGTCTTCGGCCACGACCCGGTCGAAGTCGTCGGGGTGCAGCCGCTCCATCCAGAATCCGGGCTCGGAGATGTACTCCTCGGGGGTGTAGCCCAGAACCGCTTCGATCTGCGGACTCATGTAGCTCAGGGCAGCGGAGTCGCCGACGGGATGTATGTAGGTGACGGCCGGGATGTTTTCGATCAGCGAGCGGTACCGTTTCTCCGCTTCCTGCAACGCTCTCTGTACCAGTTTGCGCTCGAGTGCATTCGTGAACAGCTCTCCGACCGTCTTGAGGAGCATGATCTCATCTTCCGACCATGCTCTTTCCGCGCGCACCGAATCGAAACCGACGAACCCGGCCAGCGAACCTTCGCGGAGCATCGGGATCTGCAAGAAAGACAGGATGTCCTCCGCCTCGCATTCCTCTTTCTCAGCGGCGGCTTCCGCCGGAAGATCGGCCACCCGCGGCACGTGGACGACCTCGCCTTTCCCGAACTTCTTCATGGCCCAGGGCCAAACGCCGGTCGGTATGTCTTTCAGGTTCTCGATCTGCGGCTCGATGCCCGTGGCGCACCACTCGTGCGTGTTTTCTATGGTTGCTCCGTCCTCCGAAATCAGGAAGACGTAACTGCGATCCGCCCCGGCGAACTCTCCTATCTCTCGCAGGGCTTCCTCTATGCCGGAGTCCACTCCTTCTGGCGCGAGGTCCACGAACTTCGTCAACGTATCCGCGATGATCTTCTCGAAGTCGAACCTGTGCTGGAGATCCTCCTCGATGTGCTTGAGCTCGGTTATGTCGAACATAATTCCATGCCAGAGTTGATGGAGGCCGTCCTCGCCGCGCAACAGCCGGCCGTCCTCCCTGAGCCAGACCATCCGGCCATCCCTGGCGACGACGCGAAAATCCATGCGGAACTCGTCGCCTGTCTGGCCGGTGCGTTCGTCTTCGGCCAGCACGCGCTCCCGGTCTTCGGGGTGGAGCACCGTCTTCCAGAACTCGGGGTCTCCCGCGTACTCCTCGGGCGTGTAGCCGAGCACCGTTTCGATCTGGGGGCTTATGTAGTCCGTGACGCTCTGCTCTCCGGGCTCCTGAAAATGTACGTAGGTAATGGCCGGCACCCGTTCGACCAGCGTGCGGTAGCGGGTCTCGGCCTCCTTGCGCTTCGTTATGTTCAAGTAGACGCCCCGCCAGAGGGCCATCCCATCCTCTTCGCTGCCTATTAGCACGGTCTCCTCGCGCACCCACACCACGTGACCGTCGCGGTGGATCATCCGGTACTCCATCTCGAACGTCTCGCCCGTCGCGTCGGTGCGGTCGTTCTCGGCCATCACGCGCTCGTAGTCCTCCGGGTGCAGCAGGCTCGTCCAGAACTCGGGGTCAACCTCGAAATTCTCCGAAGAATAACCGAGGAGCGCCTCTATCTGGGGGCTCACGTACGAAACGTGGGTACCGCCATCGGGTTCCCTGGTGTACGTAAACGTCACCATCGGCGCCTGCTCGACGAGCGAGCGGTAACGCTCCTCGGTCTTCTCGAGCGCCTCCTCGGTCTCTTTGCGCTCCGTCGTGTCCGTGAGGGAACCGGCCATCCTGTAGGGTTTGCCCTCCGCATCCCGCACCGACGCGCCCCTGGCGAGCACCCAACGATACGAGCCGTCCCGGTGCCGGAGCCGGTGCTCGACCTCGCAGAGGTCTGACGCGCCGTCCACGCACTTCCGGATTGCGGCCTTCATCCGCTCGCGGTCATCCGGGTGAACTCTCTCCCGCCACTCTTCGAAGCAGTCTTCGATCTCGTGCTCCTCGAAGCCGATGATGGCCTTCCAGCGCGGCGAAAAGTGCGTTTCGCCCGTGAGGAGGTTCCAGTCCCAGATCCCGTCGTTGGCGCCCTGGATCGCGATTTCGTAACGCTCCTCGCTCCGTTCGAGAGCCTCCCGCTCTCCCCGGCGGGCGCGGTCGTAACCCAGGAACAAAAGCGCCAGCACGACCGTGGGGATCAGGACGGCCATGTAGGTTCCGGCGCTGGCGGCCAGGGCCTCGACGAAGAAGGCCGCCGTCAACGCGAGGAGGCCCACCAGGACCATGACTAGCCACATGGGCGCCCGTGTCCTCGCACGCGTTCTCGGTTTCCGGTATGTGGTGCGATCCATCACTCTCATCGCCTCATGTTCCGCGGGCGGATTCCCCGCACATAAGTTTATCGGTCGGGAGACGCCGCCGCTTTAGAATGGACCGGCCGCGGGCGGCGCGCCTCCTTACGAGATCACGGGCAAGACTTTTTCGAGTACCGTCTCCACCGTCCGGCGGTTGCGATCCGCTATCTCGGGGGCTCGCTTGATGGGCGGATAACCCTCCGGATCGTCGCGCATTAAGAGCGGAATTTCGACGGGGCTCCGGGGTTCCCATCTGGAGATCCATCCGGCGGGGACTCGCTCCGGGATTTCCTGGTGCGAGACGGCGGCCCACAGAGCACTCCAGGCCCGCGGGACGACGCGCCAGATGTCGTAGCCTCCGCCGCCGGTGGCGACCCAGCGTCCATCGCACAACTCGTGGGCGAGGTCGTGGATCTTTTTTGGGACGTGTTCGTAGAGGCGGGTGGTGGCACAGAGGTGCGTGAGGGGGTCGAGGGCGTGTCCGTCGCAACCGTTCTGGGAGATTATGATGTCCGGTCCAAAGGCGCGGAGTACCTCGGGGACGAGGGCGTCGAAACAGGAGATCCAGGACCCGTCGTCCGTATACGGCTCAAGCGGCGCGTTGACGGAGTAGCCGATCCCACTGTTTCGCCCCCACTCCTCCACGCCTCCCGTCCCCGGAAAGAGGTAGCGGCCTGACTCGTGCATGGAGATGGTGAGCACGTCAGGGTCGTCGTAGAACATCCACTGCACGCCGTCGCCATGATGGGCGTCGGTGTCCACGTAGGCGATGCGGATACCGAGATGCTCTTCCTTGAGCCTTGCTATGGCGACGCCCGCGTCGTTGTAGAAACAGAAACCGCTCGCCCGCGAGCGCAGCGCGTGGTGCAGCCCGCCGGAGATGCACATGGCATGCGCAGCCTCTCCTGACATCACCATCCGGCAAGCCCCGAGAACCGCGCCGACAACCCGCGCGCAGGCGGCGTGGACGTGTGGCGTGATGGGGTTGTCCGAGCCCCCGATGCCGTATTGGAGCAGGCCGGCTGTATCCCCCTCGCCGCGGCCGGCCTTCTGAACGAGGCGGAGATAGGTCAGGCTGTGGACGGTCAGGAGGTCTTCTTCGGTGGCGGGCTCGGGCTCGACGGAATCGTAGCCTTCGAGGAGGCCCAGGGAGTCGCAGAGTTCCATGGTCAGGCGAAGCCGGATCGGGTTGAAGGGATGGCCTTCCCCGAAGCCGTAGTCCTCCAGACTCCGGCCATGCACGACGACCGAACGTCCGCTCACGCCATGCTCACGCCATGCTCACGCCATGCTCACGCCGGAGCAACCGGGGGCCAGAGAATACGGTATCCGGCCTGTTCGAGGACTTCGGCGGACTTTCCGGGGTTCACGGTGTCCACCCTGAAGACCACGGCGCGGCCGGGAGAGCCGTCGGGCATCTCTTCGCGCCGAGAGCCCATGGCGACGCTGACGATGTTGATCCCAAGCTCCCCGAAGATGCCGGCCGCGCCGGCCAGCGTGCCGGGCCGGTCGGGCACGACGATCTCCAGCCGGCTGCCGGGCTCGTGCGCCCCGACGAGGAAGACGAGCGCCTCCATCACGTCGGAGGAGGTAATTATGCCGACTAATTCGTCTCCTTCGAGCACGGGAAGACAGCCGATCCAACGTTCCCTCATCGCGTTCGCCGCCGACTCCACGGGGTCGTCGGGATGGGCCGTCACGGGCTCCCGCGTCATGACCTCGGAGGCCCGTATCCGCTCCAGCGCCGCCGCCCTCTCCGGGTCCCCGAGAACCGGGGTCGCGGAGCGCAGGTCCCGGTCGGAGACGACCCCGACGAGTTGCTCGCCATCGAGTACCAGCAAGTGCCTGATGCGTCGCTCCCGGCAGAGCGCGAGCGCCCTGGCCGCGGTAGTCTCCGGTGTGATCCCCACGACCTCCCGGCTCATCGAATCCCTGACCAGCAGCATGGTCCACCTCCCAACGTCACGTGTACCGTATTGTACGAGAGACCCGTCTACCGGGCGAGGGCTGGTATAAAGGTCCCATGCCGGAACCCCTCCACCAACTAATGGCCGACCCGATGATCGCGCTCGTCCGAGAGAACTTCACCGGCGTCGAAGCCCGCTGGTGGTGGGAGCGCCGCATGAGCGGCGGCATCGAAATCTGCCAGGAACTCGACCCCGAAGCCATGAGCCGCGAAGTCGCCGCGAAGACGGGACGGGAGCCCGCCGAGGTCCGGCAGATCATAGAAGAAGAGCTCGGTCTCGAAGACCCGGAGCCGGTCGTGCTCACCTTCGAGGTAGCGGGCGACGCCACCACAGAAGAAGCCGCCTGCCTGCTCCGCGAACGCTCCTCCGAGCCGGAAGGACTTGCGGTAGGTCTCTACCGCAAGGTCGAGGAAATCGTCAAGCGGTAGATGCCTGGAGGCAGGTTCCCCACTTCCCCCGAGGTAGCCTGCAATTACTATAGCTTTCTGCGCCGCTTCGCCGTTAGTAGTCCATATAAGGAACATCTGGAGGTTTTCGGAACAAGAGGATCATACGCTCAATACCTCGGCACCGAAGGGTCCACGTCAGAGTAGGCATCCAATCCACCTTCAAGGTTGAGGACGTTCCCGAAGCCGGCCTGTTCGAGGGCCTGCGTAACGTAGGCGCTGCGGGCTCCGTGGTGGCAGATCACCACGGTCTCACTTGCCGGGTCCAGCTCCGAAACCCGTTCAGGCATCTCGCCCATCGGGACGAGCGTGGAACCTTCTATGCGGGCAGTCTGGAACTCCCACGGCTCTCGCACGTCGAGCAGCACGGGGCTCTCACCAGCATCGAGCCTGCGCTTGAGTTCTCGCGGCGTGATGGTCCCGTAGTCCGGCTCGCGCACGTTAGGATTCGTAGTCGGCGACGATGCGGCCTGTGGTGCGCTCGTCGAGTTTCTCCACCACGGCGAGATGCGCCGGGTGCTTCATGTATTCTTGAAGGCCGGCCTGATCCTCGAACCGGGCGAAGAGCGCATGTGTGTAGTCCCCGGAACGCCCGGAGAAGTCCTCCCCCACCGTGAGGTCCACGGTACTCGAAACCTCATCCTTCAAGCCCCGGATGGAAGAAAGAAGGTCCTCGACCGCCTCTTGCGAGGCTTCCTCCCGCACGCCGAAGAACACGAGATGGTCCACCATTGTTGTCCCCCTTGTCTCCAGTTTTCTCCAGCGGAGTCTAGCAGACGGCCATCCGCTAGCGGTATCGGCGCTCGTAAGGGAGCGTCAGAAAAACAGCTCAGAGCGACCGTGAGGGCACGGCCCCTGGAGGTGGTGTGAGATACTGCCTTCACCAGCTAAGATACTGATGGCGAATTCATCATGCAGCGACGGGTTCGGCCATCAGCCTGGCGAACGGCGAGCGTCTGGTAGTGGCTTTTGGTATTCCCATCAGCCACTCTCCCACCCGCAGAAAGCTGAGGGATG
>JBPCLT010000311.1:0-4376 GCA_051003015.1 Rubrobacteraceae bacterium
ACGGTCAGCAAGCGGGTCATGGACAGCGATCTGCTCGTCTACGTGAACGTCAACTACATCCCGATGGACGGCGGGCACAAATCCGTCCACACCGGCCTCTCGCCGTATTCCTCCATCCGGCACCACCACACCCCGGACATGCTCTCCAATACTCGCTCCTTGATGGACCCGCCGAAGTCCGCCATGCACGGCTCCATAGACCGGATGGGCCGGCTCTTCGACGAGCACGTCAAGGTCTTCCACATCGAGACGACGCTCAACAACGCCGCCTTCCCGTACGTCTTCGACTTCATGGCGAAGCCCGAGCACGAGTGGGGCGTGGTCACAAAGGCCAACTTCCAGGCCAACCACCTGACGACGCGAACCGCGCCGCGTAGTGTATCCAGGCGCATCTTCCAGTCCATCAAGGCTCCGCATCGGATGACGAGCGTGCAGGCCGGCGCCACCGAGCTTGTCCACGCCGAGACCCTGAAGAACAACTACGAGCAGATGGTCGTCCCCGTACAGGGACAGGCGGACGTGTTGCTTCTAGGTATCCCATACCTCGGGCCGTACAACGTCAACTCCATAATGAACCCCCTCCTCGTCTACAACATGCTCCTCGGATACCTCTTCAACCTGTACCGTGGGAAGCCGCTCGTCCGGGAAGGCGGCGTCCTCATCGGGACGCATCCGATGCCCGCCGATTTCCATGAGGTGCACCACCCAAGCTACATAGACCTGTGGAACGAAGCCTTCGCCGAGACGCACGACATACGCGAGATCCACGAGAAATACGAGGAGCGTTACGCCCTGGATCCCTGGTACCGCACCCTCTACCGCAACTCCTACGCCTACCACGGCGCGCACCCCTTCACCGTCCTGTATTGGGCAGCCCACGCCCTCGACCACCTCGGAGCCGCGATCCTGGTAGGCGGAGACCCCACCACGACCAAACGCATGGGCCTGGGCCGGGCCGACTCGGTGGCCGAAGCTCTGGAGATGGCAAAAGATACCGTCGGCCCGAACCCGAGCGCGACCTACATGCACATCCCACCGCTCTTCATGTGCGAGGTTTCGTAGCCGATTTGCCGTCTTTTCCCCAACGGGTCTACAATCCAGCATAACCCGTAAGAACGGAGTTCGAGCTATGTCGTCCGACCCCAAGACCTTGCTAACCGAAGAGGAGTATCTCGCTATGGAGCGCCGAGCTGAGTTCAGGAGCGAGTTCCATAGAGGCGAGATGTTTGCGATGGCGGGAGCAAGCCGCCGGCACAACAGGATAGTGACCAACCTGGTGACCGCGCTGGATAACCAGTTGCGGGAGCGCCCTTGCAACGTCTACTCGAACGACATGCGAGTGAAAATACCAGATACCGGGTTGTTCACCTACCCCGATCTCGTGGTGACGTGCGGGGAGGAAGCGTTCGCCGATGATGAGCAGGATACCTTGCTCGACCCATTGGTAATCTTCGAGGTCTTGTCTGATTCCACCGAAGCCTACGACCGGGGCAAGAAGTTCGAGCATTACCAGAGCGTCGGTTCCCTGGCGACGTATGTATTAGTCGCCCAGGACGCTCGGAGGATCGAGCAGTACGTGAAGCAAGAGGACGGTAAGGCCTGGATCTACACCGAAACCCACGGAGCCAATGCGGTGGTCGAGATCGAAGCCATCCTCTGCGATCTGAAGCTGGAAGACGTTTACGCAAAGGTCTAGCGCGGACTCATTCAACCAGCGGCGCGAAGAGACCTACCTCCGCCGCGGTCTTAGGTGGCCTGACTTGTCCGCTGTGGGTCCTTTAGCCTCCACAGCGGGTCGTCCTTGAGGTGGATGTTGTTGACCTGCAACCAGTGCCTCTCGGCGGTGTCGCCTCTCTTGCGCCAGGGTCGTGTCAGGCCGACGCTGAGGATCGTCTCGACGTCGGCTTCGAGGCGCCTTTGTACGCTGGCGACGAGGTCGCGGCGGGGCGTTTTCTGGTCCCTCTCGTATAGCCGCAGGTCGTTCACCGACAGGTCCACCGAGGGCATCAGGTAGTCGAGGACCATCCGAACGGTCCCCCGGTAGTCCACGTATAGCCACGGTTGTTTCTCCGGCGCGAGGCAGCCTAGTGAGGCGTGGCCTTCTCCGACTTCGACCGTGCCGCTCTCGTCCCACAGCTCGAGCGCGGTGCCGAAGATGGACGCTAAGTCTCCCTGGACAACCTGGGTGAGAAACTCCCAATAGTCGTCCGGGCCGTGATCGAAGAGCCATTTCGCCCTTGCCGGGTCGAAGCGGTGGTCCTCCAACTCCGGGGCGTATCCGGCGCTGGTAGTGGGGCCGATGTCCACGACGGACCCGATGTCCAACGGGCCGCCATTTGGCCTGATGAGGCCGGCAGTGAGCCTGCCGTGCCGGAGCACCGGGCGGACGTGGCGCAGCGTGTCCACGTCCACACCGGCCACGCAAATGTACCCCGGTTGCATCCGTGTCAGGTGGTTTACGAGTATCTGCATGAGTTGTTACAGGTGAACGGCCCGGATGCCGCCCCAGGCCCGGTTCAGGTACTCGAGGACCAGGCGGCGGTGGCAGTGCTCTGGCCCGGCCTCGCTGCACAGCAGCACGGTCGGAACGTCGAAGAGGTCCGGATTCAACTCCTCCTCGACCCGGCGCTCCCGCAGGAGTTTGAGGAAGTCCCTCTCGTAGGCAGGCCATCCGCCGCTACTGTTCCTGTAGGCGTCGAGTAGCTCGCGTGTCGGGGCGAGCCTGGGTTCGTGGAGATACTCGGCGTCGCA
Source organism: Rubrobacteraceae bacterium (assembly GCA_051003015.1). GTDB lineage: Bacteria > Actinomycetota > Rubrobacteria > Rubrobacterales > Rubrobacteraceae > JACDGB01. Next base: position 2,752 of record JBPCLT010000311.1, read on the forward strand.
GAGTACCTCCACGAAGAACGGGAGGTCGGCGCGCCTGGCGAATCCGGCGAGCCGGGATGCGTTGTTCAGCCGCACGTCGAGGAGACGTTTTATGCCGGCGTCCTTTAACGCTCCAAAGAACTCGGGCGCCGTCTTTTTCGTGAAACCGATCGTATAGACTTCCGTGGGCTCACCTCTGCTTCCGGGAATAGGACCGGCTGGCCGCCGTTCATCTCGCCCTCCGTCTGAATGTTACCGTCGCCCCGGATGTGACGCAGCGTGATCCCTCGCTCTTCCAGCGCCCGCCCGACGAGTAGCCTGCGGTGGCAGCGGGCGGGGTCTTCCTCGCTGCAAAGCAGGGCGACCGCGCGGGTCCGGATATCATCCTCCACCCTACTTATACCATCAAGAAACGGCCGCGAACGTCCGACCAGCGCGTAGTCCACCCTTCCCTTTGCGTCGTAGAACTCTTCACTTTCGGGCCTTCCGCCAAGCTCACCGCCGAGAAAGCGGTAGGAGATCCCTTGCCTCGAGAGGGCCGCTTCGAGAGCACGGGCGTCGAAGCGCGGCGCGTACCCAGAGTACGGGCGCGAACGGGTGTCTATCAGGATCTCGATCCCGTATCTCTTTAACAGGCGGATGAACTTCTCCGCCGAGTGGTTGGAGTGCCCGACCGTGAACACCGGGTTCTCCGCTGCCCCTCTATCTTCGATGGCTGGTCCCTTTCTCGGGAATCTCGCGGACGATGATGAGAATACCCCCGAGCCTTCGCTCTCCCCAGACCTTCTTTCGAGCTTTCGGAGTATCGGGCGCAGGTTGTACACTTTCCGTGCGGTTGGCGATGGGGCATCGGCGAAGCTGTCGCCGAGAAGGCAGGTGAGGCAGGGTGGGTTCCGAGTTGGACAAGAGTTTGACCCACGACGCTTTGGTCGGGCTGGCAGGAGAGCGGTACTTCGAGCGGGGCGGAGGCTACCATCGCGGCGGACATGTCCGATCGCTTGTCGAGCACGACGGGGTTATCGTGGCGAAGGTCGTCGGGACCGAAGAGTACCGCGTGAGCTTGTGGGCCGAGGATGGCCTCGCCTACTCTTGCGACTGCCCGCTCGGTGTGGATGGGGCGTTCTGCAAGCACTGCGTGGCGGTCGGGCTGGCGTGGCTGGAGGGCGGCTTTTCGGATGACGCGCCGGGGGACGCGGTCACGATGGACGATGTGCGGGCGTACCTGGAGGGGCGGGAGAAGGACGAGCTGGTCGGCATCGTCATGGAGCAGGCGATGGAGGACGAGCGGCTGCGGGAGCGGCTCCTTTTACGGGTGGCGCGGACGGGCGGAGGGGCTCCAGATGCCGCCGCCTTCCGCCGTGCTATTGACAGGGTCGTGGAGCCGCCAGGCGACTACTGGGGCCATGGTTCGCCGTGGGACTACGCGCGCAAGCTCGAGAGCATGGTCGAGTCGCTGGCCGATCTGCTGAAAGAGGGCTTCGCCGCCGAGACTATAGAGTTGAGCGAGTACGCTCTCGCGGAGGTCGAGGAGAAGGCCATGGACTACGACGCGGACGGCTCCGTCCACGGCGTCCTCGAGGCTCTCGAAGAAGTCCACCACGCGGCCTGCCTGGAGGCGAGGCCGGACCCGGAGGCTCTGGCGCGGC
>JBPCLT010000312.1:0-3110 GCA_051003015.1 Rubrobacteraceae bacterium
CGGAGAGCTCGAGTTGCCGCTGCGCGATCCTGGCGACGTAGTTGAAGTACAGCCACCACATCGCGGCCGTGGTGACGAAAGCCAGCCCGAACGCCGCGAGCCTCGCCGCGCCAAGATCCAGCTCCGACGTCGTCGCCCCGGTGATGACGATGGTCTCCCCGAGCGCGATGATGATAAAGAGCTGGAAGCGCTCCGCGAAGTGCTCCGTCTCCACGTTCCACGAGGCGCCCGCGAGCCGCCGGCGTCCCGGCACCCAGTAGACGACGAGCGGCGCGACGTAGTCCAGCGCGAGCGCGGCCATCCAGAGGACGATTCGTGTCGGGCCGTCCGCCAGGGCGCCCGCAATCCACAGCACGCCCGCCGCCACGAACCACGTCAGGATGCGCCCAGCGCGTTCCCGCTCGATGGTCCCCGGCCCCGAGGCGAAGAACGTGAGGAACGCGTGGCGGCCCACCTGAATCGCGACATAAGAGCCAGCGAACAGCAGCGCCTGGCCCTCGAAAGCCCCCGGTATCGCGACCGACATCAGGAGGCTCAGGAGCATCAGCGTGATCATCAGGACGCGCACGGATATCGACTCGGGGTCCAGCTCGTTGGTAACCCACGTCGTGTAGTTCCACGACCACCACACCACGAGCAGCACCAGAAGCGACTGCCCGGCCCCGGCCCAGGTCAGGTGCTCCAGCAGGAGGTGCGAGACTTGCGTGATCGCGAAGACGAAAACGAGGTCGTAGAACAACTCCAGGGTCGTCGCCCTCTGCCCCTCCCCATCGTTCCGCCGCCGCAAATAGTCCATAGCGGGACCATTCTAGCCCGCAACAAAGACCGCATCACCCCAAAGACACGATCGGCGTCGCACGGCGCCACCGGACGTCCCCGAGGTGATCTTCCGTCTACGGACGGAACGCGAGGTCCGCCCGCGTTCTTCGAACACCGCCTCCTACTGCCAGTAGGGACGGTGGGAGGTCCCAATGGAGCTAGGGCCTCCCGCTCCTCTATGCACCAGGGTACGTGGAAGGTCGAGGTTCTCAAAAGTTCGCAACGGCAAAAGTAGCCCTCAAGCAACCGCAAATATACTACATTTGTATGATGTGTTGCATAGAACCCGGCAGCTAGGATGGTTCCGGTGAACGGCGAATACGGAGGACGGAGCTTACTCCTACTCCGGAAGGGAGCGCGTAGATGCCCAAGCTCATCCTGGCCGCGGCGGCCCTGCTTCTCGACAAACCACCGACCGTGCGCGGCATCGGTGCGCACCCCGCGAAGCATGCCAGGACCCGCTCCAGGGAGGATACGCGCCGGCTGAGGGGGTCTCGGACCCACGAAGCGCGCTTCGACCTCCGCGCCCTGGACCTGACGAGGCGGCACTAGCCCGCAGGGCATGCGGGGCCGGGGGGGGTCATGAGAAGCCCGGTCTTTGCGAGGATGCCTCGAAGCTGGCGCCTCGCTCGACGCTCGAGATGGTAAAGCCCGAGAAGAAAGGAGGCGAGGAGTCGTGCTGTTCGTAGCGCTGCTGAAGACCCGTCCTGGATCGACCTTCCAGGAGGGAGGCTCCCGCCGGCTGCGGTGAGAGTACCCGGAGGGAGTTGATGTCCTGGCCGAGTACTGGCTGGAGACGGACTCTCCGAGGGTGATCTCGATCCTGGAGGCCGAGAGCATGGCCCCGTTCGGGGCGATAAGGATGCACTGGGGTGACCTCTTCGACATAGAGGTATTTCCAGCGGTGACTGCCGAGCAGGGGATGGAGATGCTCAGGCAGGCGATGCCCCAGTCGGGGTAGGGACGTTTTCGGAGGGCTGGGGCTGTTGGCCTCGGCCCTCCTTCTTACCTCTATCTATGCGAGTGCGTGGAAGGTCGGGGGGCTCCGAACTACGCGTGTAGCTGGTTCCAAGTAAATCCAGGCCCTGAAACTACGAGGGACCGGAGCGCAGCAGCAGTTCCGGCGTTGCCGAGAGGAACCAGGCGAGATACTCCGACCTCTTCGTTTGCGGCCATTTGCAGGAATTCCTCAGTAGGGGCGGTGGGGTTCGAACCCACAATCCTTTTCAGGAACCGGATTTTAAGTCCGGCGCGTATGCCGATTCCGCCACGCCCCCGCGCTTCTTGTTCCGCCAAGTGTCGGTAGTACTATGGCAGTTGGGACAGAGAAGAACCACATTTTCCCTAGTGTAGCCTCCGCCCGCGCACTTCCGGTGCATCTCTAACATTATTGGCCCGCCAAGCCATTCGTCGAGCCCACAAACCCGGCAAACGTTACCACGTTCCTCAATTAGCCTCAAACGAACTGCGCTCTTGCCACTGGGGAAACTCCTCCTCTTCCTAAGCGTGGTCGTATGCCACGCGTTCGCCGACCGGGATATGCCTCACCCAACCACAGACCGTTCGCCAAGGCACTCCGATTTGATCGGCTATGGTCCTGTATCCGTAACCGGCCTTGCGTAACTTGATGGCCCTGGCATACTCGGCTTCTCTGTTCTTGTACGGACCGCGCATCTACAACGGTTATCGTACAGAGCACAGGAACCTTGAATCCTCTCTGCCTCTGCCGTTGGGCTACGCCCCCGCACGCGCCACGAGTATAGCAGTCAGGTTTCCTGTCCCTCCGAGGGAACGTCCGTGCAACAGGCGTCTTCGGGATATGGCGTGTCCAGTCGCCCCAGTGTCCATTCGGCGACCGCGTTCGGGATGGCGCAGGCGAGCTGGAGCGCCGTGAAAGCGTGCAGGCACTTCACGTTCCCCCCCTCCCGCACACCGGCCACCCGCGTGCCGTAGAGAGCGCGGTGCTCCTCGTGTATCGCCTCAACGGTCTCAGTGCCCACGGCCTCCCCCGCCTCCCGGACGCCGCCGGTGGACTCGACCCTGGAGATGTCTGCGACCAGGCTCGGGCACGTCACCCAGAAGCTCGTCGGCATGTTTCGCGCCCGCTCGTTCTCTATAACGCTCGGCAGCCCGAACACACACCGCGCCGCCACGAGAAAAGGCCGAGGTTCGCGCCCGAGTTGCCGCGCGACCGCGGCGCGATCTTTCGAGGCATCAGGCATCAGGCTGCAGGTATTCTCCGACGGACACCGCATTGACCCGCAGACCCGTCGCAGGCACCCACCTCTCCC
>JBPCLT010000313.1:0-4055 GCA_051003015.1 Rubrobacteraceae bacterium
CACGTCCTGCTCGGGATCCTGCGCAACGAGGACGGGACGGCCGTCAGGATGCTGGCCCACATGGGCGTATCGCCGGAGGCGCTGGAGGACCTGCTGTGCGAGGCGCGCTGACGGGCGGCCGGCTAACTCCGCTCCATGCCTACGCCAAATGTAAATCACGTATCCATCGCCGGGCCTCTCTTGTCGAGAGAAAATCAGAGCGCCACACTCTAGCCACCCGTGTTTCCCTCGAAAGCCTCGACGGTCGGTTCGATGCCTTCCGCGCCGACGACCTCCTTCCAGGCGTCGAAGCCGTGCTGGAAGGCGACGATGCCGGCCTCCGGGATCGCCAACTCTATCGCTTCGAGCACCTCGCCCGCCGTGGCCCCGGCCTCAAGCGCGGCGTTGACGTGGCTCTTTATGTGGCCCTTCTCCGAGCGCATCACCGTCAGGCTCAGGACGAAGAGTAGCTCTTTCGTCTTGCGGTCCAGACGCCGCTCCTTGAGATAGACGGCTTCGATCAGGCCGTTCAAAGCCCGCAGCGCGTCGAAGTCTTGCTCCGCCAATACCTTGTGATAGTCCAGGACGTAGCCCCGCTTCTCCACCAACTCGTCCAGATATTCCCGGCGCTCATCCATGCTCGTCACGTTGTCCTCCTCTTCCGGTTCTTGGGCGCGTGCCCGTTTTCGTAGACTTTGGCCTTCCTTTATCGGCACGTCGAACCTCATTCCGGTTCTCTGCCAGTTGCTATCACGGTAGCACCGCGGGCGCGGCAATACTCACCGTTTGTTAGACTTCGGGCTGCGAGCGGCGCTGGCGCGTCGGCATGAACCGTCGTGCGCCCGGCGGCCCTTCCGGGCCGAAAACATGGGGTGAAAGGGATAAGCATGGACGTAGCTGAACGCAAGGAGACGCTGGAGCACTTCGGGCTCGAGCACCTCGGCGCGGTACACGAGAACCTGCCGCCCGCCCGGCTCGTGGAGGCGGCGGTAAGGCGGCGTGAGGGTATGATCTCGGCTTCCGGGGCCCTCGCTGCCAGGACCGGCAAGCGCACGGGACGCTCCCCGAAGGACCGTTTCATCGTCGAGGGCGACCCGACCCGCGACAAGGTAGCCTGGGGCGCGGTCAACAAACCCGTCTCGCCGGAGAAGTTCGGCCACATACTCGGACGGGCGATGTCGTACCTGGAGAACCTCGACGAGGTCTACGTGGTGGACGCCTACGCCGGGGCCGACCCTCGCTACAGCCTCAACGTGCAAGTCATAACGGAGCTTGCGTGGCACGCTCTCTTCGCCCGCCAGCTCTTCCGGCGCCCGCCGCGTGAGGAACTAGACGGCTTCGAGCCGGAGTGGACCGTTATATCCGTCCCTGGCTTCCTGACCGATCCGGAGGAGGATGGCACCGAGTCCGAGACGTTCGTTGCTCTGGACTTCGGGCGCAAGCTCGTGCTGGCGTGCGGTTCTGGATACGCTGGGGAGATGAAGAAGGGCATCTTCACCGTGATGAACTTCGTCCTGCCAACCGAGCACGGCGTCCTCCCGATGCACTGCTCCGCCAACGCCTCAGCCGAGGATGAGAGCGAAGTTGGGAACAACGTCGCCCTGTACTTCGGGCTTTCGGGGACGGGGAAGACGACGCTCTCCACGGACGACACGCGGCGTATCATCGGCGACGACGAGCACGGATGGACGGATCTGGGCGTCTTCAACTTCGAGGGCGGCTCCTACGCCAAGACCATAGACCTCAGCAGGGAGGGCGAGCCCCAGATCTGGGACGCCATCCGCTTCGGGGCGGTGCTTGAGAACGTCATCATTGACCGCAGGACCCGCGCCGAGGACTACACCGACGCCTCCCTCACCGAGAACACCCGCGTCGCCTACCCGCTGGAACACATAGATAACTTCGTCCCATCCGGCCGCGGCTCCCATCCCGAGGCTATCTTCTTCCTCTCCGCCGACGCCTTCGGCGTGCTGCCGCCCATAAGCGCCCTCACCCCCGAACAGGCCGCCTACTACTTCCTCTCTGGCTACACGGCCAAGCTCGCCGGCACCGAGCAGGAGATGGAGTCGGAGGTAGAAGCTACCTTCTCGACGTGCTTCGGGGCGCCCTTTCTCCCGCTGCCCGCGACGACGTACTCGACCATGCTCGCCGAGAAGATGCGCGAGCACGGGACCCGCGCCTACCTCATGAACACCGGATGGTCCGGCGGTCCCTACGGTACAGGCGAGCGCATAGACCTCGACCACACCCGCGGCATGGTCCGCGCCGCTATCGCCGGTGAACTGGACGGCGTCGAGACGAGCCCTGACCCCATCTTCGGCCTCAACGTCCCCGCCGAAGTCCCCGGCGTGCCGAAGGAGATACTGGACCCCCGCAACACCTGGCGGGACGGCGGCGCCTACGACGAGCAGGCTAAGAAGCTCGCCGCCCTCTTCCGGGAGAACTTCGAGGAGTTCGAGGCCGAGGTCTCCGAAGAAGTGAGGAACGCCGGCCCCCGTTCCTGACACGGACCAGACTCGACCGCCGGACGCCGGGAATCTTGGATCAAGATACTCATGCACATTGCCTCCGGCAGGGGCGAAGACGTTGGTGAATCGAGGGCGTTGATGGAACCGTCTCGTATCGTCACGGAAGACGGGCTCGGGGAAAGGGGGAGAGACCGCGTGGTTCTCGCAAGGAGCATGCGCATCTGGTGGTTGCCTTTGCTGGCTACAGTGGTTCTGATGTATTCGTGCGAAAGCCCTTCAGGATCGGGCAGCGATGTCGGCGAGCGCCGGGCCGAAGGTCGGGACGAAAGCGCTTTGTCGGCAGATGCCGCGGCCGGTCGAGGATCTTCTCCGATCATCGCCGAGGGGCGGGTGATCGTCGCTAAACGCATGACCGTCCCTCGGGCGGCCCACACCACTACACCCTTGCCCGACGGACGCGTCCTCGTAGTCGGCGGCTGCACGCTCGAAGGCTGCGAGATGGCGGACGAGGGCGCGACGGCGGAGTTGTACGATCCGTTCGCGCGCTCGTTCGCGGAGACGGGCTCCATGACCACGGAGCGGGTCAGTCACACCGCGACTCCGCTTCTCAACGGCAAGGTACTCGTTGTCGGCGGCTGGGATAGCGACGGGGTACTGAGCAGCGCCGAGCTCTACGACCCGGCCACCAGCGCCTTCTCACCCGCCGGAGATATGAGCACCGGTCGGGCCGCCCACACCGCCAGCCTGTTGCCCGACGGGCGGGTTCTGCTCGCCGGCGGCTACGACGGCGACCGCAGCCTGGCAGACGCGGAGATCTACGACCCAGGGACGGAAAGCTTCAGGCGCACGGGCGACATGGAGACCCCGCGTTCGGCGCACGCAGCGGCGCTTCTGGCAGACGGCCGGGTGCTCCTCACCGGCGGGAGCGATTCCCGGGAGAACGTCGTGGCGAGCGCCGAGATCTACGATCCCGGCGAGGGCGAGTTCATCCGCACCGGCGATATGGCGGCGGCCCGCCACAAGCATGCGGCGGCCGCGCTCGAGGACGGCAGGGTTCTCGTCCTGGGCGGCTCGGATGCCGACGATTTCTACGACAAACACGCGAGCGCGGAGGTCTTCGATCCCGAGACGGACACCTTCACCGCCGCGCCCGGCATGAGCATGGAACGTTTCAAGCTGCCGGATGCGGTGGCGGCCCTTGACCGCGGCGAAGTCCTGGTCGGCGGCGACGGTGAACACGCGGAGATCTATAGCCCAGGGTCCGAAGGCTTCCGCGTCGTCCGAGGCAATATGGAAACGGCCCGCATGTTCGCCACCGCGACGCCGCTGACAAACGGTGCGGCGCTCATCGCTGGTGGCTACGATCAGGACATAAACCCTACCAGCAAAACCTGGCTGTACGTGCCGGAAGATCGGGAAGCGCCCACCGCAAATCCATGAGTATGCAAGGCACTCTGCCGAAAGTATCGGGCGACTGATTCCAGGTCAGCGATTGTGCTCCACGCCAGCCAAGAGCGCCAAAGTCCAGGGAAGGGCCGCTCTCGAACACCGAGAGCGGCCTTGTTCCTCGTCGCAGCCGCCTTTTTGTCCCCAGTTAGTCTGGATCGT
>JBPCLT010000314.1:0-27584 GCA_051003015.1 Rubrobacteraceae bacterium
TTTTGCGCGAACGCTTGCTCGGCCTCGGGGCGCTGGGGGCCGGGATGACCGGCAGCGGGACGGCAGTCTACGGCATCTTCGAGTCCGAGGCGGATGCCCGATCCGCCGCCGGACAAGTCTCTGCGTCGTTCATCACCGTCTGTCAGCCTGCGGCGTCGGGCGTGGAGATGTTCCCGGAGGACGGATGATCTTGTGCTGCCAGAAGCGGAGCGCTCCGGTATAATCGCGGCGCGGTCGAGACGATGGGGCGTAGCCAAGCGGCAAGGCGCCGGGTTTTGGTCCCGGGATCGCAGGTTCGAATCCTGCCGCCCCAGCCGTGGAGTTCATGGGCCGCCGTCTACAAGCCGTCCGAAGGAGCAGCCGGGTACATGTCCCGAGGGGAAAATCAGCCCATCTATGCCGTCGTGCTGGCGGCGGGCAAGGGTACCCGGATGAAGTCAAACCGGGCGAAGGTTCTCCACACTCTCTGTGGCGCCCCGATGGTCAACTACGCCATAGAGGCCATAAGGTCCCTTGATCCTGAGCGTGTCATCGTCGTGGTGGGCCATCAGGCCGATGAGGTGCGGACGATCCTGCCGCCGGACACCGATCCCGTTTTGCAGGAGGAACAACTCGGTACGGGTGACGCGGTGAGGGTTGCGCTTGAGGATATCGAGGAAGAAGAGGGTGTCCTTCTCGTCGTGAACGGGGATGGGCCTTTGATCTCCGGCCGCACGCTCGGGGAGCTTGTGGAGCGGCATATGTTGGCGGATGTCGGGGCGACGGTGCTTGTGGCGGAGCCGCCGGACCCGACCGGGCTCGGGCGCGTGATCGAAGACGCAGGCGTGGTGCGTATAGTCGAGGAGCGGGAAGCCACGGACGAGGAGCGCGAGGTCAGGCAGGTGAACCTGGGCCTCTACGCCTTCGGGCTGTCGGAGGTCCGTGACGCCCTGGGTCTTTTAGGGACGAACAACAGTCAGGGCGAACTGTACCTGACGGACGCGGTGGAGATCATCGGGCGCGGGAGCCGCGCGGTGACGTATCGGCTGAAGGACCTGGAGGAGGCGAACCTGGTCAATGACCGGGCGCAGCTCGCGCGCGCTGAGGAGATTTTGCGCCGCCGCATCCTGGATGCTCACATGCGGGCCGGGGTGACGGTTCGTGACCCGGTCTCGACGCACATCGAGGCTTCGGTGGAGATCGGCCGCGATACCGTCATCCTGCCCGGCACGTTCCTGCGTGGGGAGACGAAGGTCGGGGCGGACTGCGTGATCGGGCCGTCCACCGACCTCCTGGATACTGTGGTCGGGGACGGGGCACAGGTCGAGCACTCGGTCGGGCGGGGCGCGGGCGTGGGCGCGGGGGCGAACGTCGGGCCGTTCACGTACCTGCGTCCAGGCACGATACTGGGCACGGACTCGAAGGTCGGGGCGTACTGTGAGGTCAAGAACACGCGGGTGGGGGACCGGAGCAAGGTCCCGCATCTCAGCTACGTGGGAGATACCGAGATCGGGTCTGGCGCAAACCTCGGGGCGGGGACCATAACCGCCAACTACGACGGCACGAACAAAAACCGCACCCGGATCGGGGACGGCGCGTTCACTGGGGTGAACACGAGCTTGATCGCCCCGGTTACAATAGGGGATGGCGCGTACCTCGGGGCCGGCAGCGTGGCTAACAAGGACGTGCCGCCGGGCAAGCTGGCCGTCGGGATGCCGGCGCGTGTGATCCGGGACGCTCCGGGGAACGATAAGAAAGAGCGGCCAAGAGACGAGACGGAGGTTTAGCACGGCGATGCACAACGGCTACCTGTCGCAGACGACCGAGAAGCGGCTGATGCTATTTTCCGGGCGCGGCTACCCGCAGCTTTCCGAGAGGATCGCCGACCGGCTGGACCTCGACCTCGGTGGAGTACAGATCGAGACGTTCCCAAACGGGGAGGTCTACGCACGCTACCTGGACTCAGTGCGGGGGGCGGACGTGTTTATCATCCAGTCCCTCTGCCGTCCGGTGAACGACAACCTCATGGAGCTACTGGTGATGATCGACGCCGCCACGCGGGCGTCGGCCAAACGCATCACGGCGGTCATCCCCTGGTACGCCTACTCGCGCCAGGATAGGAAGACCAAGCCGCGCGAGCCCATAACGGCGCGGTTGGTGGCGAACATGATCCAGGCCGCCGGCGCCGAGCGGGTGATGACGATGGATCTGCACGTCGGGCAGATCGAAGGCTTCTTCGCCTTCCCGGTGGACCACCTGACGGCGATGCACACGTTCGTTGACTACTTCGTGGATGCGGGCTTCCGCGACGCCGAGGATGCGGTAGTGGTCGCCCCTGACACGGGCGAGGCGAAGGTCGCCAAGAGACTCGCCGACCATCTGGGGCTACCGTGGGCCATCCTGAGCAAGACGCGCCACGGGCGGGGGGAGTCCGAGGTCACGCACGTCATAGGCGAGGTCGAGGGGCGGCGCGCGATCATGATAGACGACGTGATCGCCACTGGCGGCACCCTGGTAAGCGCGGCGGAGCGGCTGGAGGTGGAGGGCGCTACCGAGATCTACGCCGCCGCCACACACGGCGAGTTCTCCGGCTCGGCCTACGAGAAGATCGAAGGTTCCCCCATAAGGGAGGTGGCCGTCACGGACACGCTTCCCTTGAAGGAGGGCGAGCCGCAGTCTAAGATACATACGCTAAACATCGCCCCGATCCTGGCGAGCACTATCAAAAACGTCTTCACGGACGAGTCGGTAAGCGGGGTCTTCATGGGTGAGAACCAGCTTTTTTAGTAGTTCCGGCGAGAGAGAATTTCGGGAGTTCAGATCATGGCGGAGAACGTGGATTTGCAGGCGAGAGAGCGCGAGGGACGAGGGAAGAACGACGCCCGGCGGCTACGGGCTTCGGGTTTCATTCCCGCGGTGCTCTACGGTGAGAACAAGGAGGCGGGGAGCAGCACGCCGCTGGCAGTCCCGGACAAGAAGGTGGACTACACGCTCACGCATCTGGGGGACAACGCCCTCTACAACATAAGCGTGGGGTCGGGCACTTCCACGGCCCGCGTCATGGATGTGCATCGCGACCCCGTGTCGGGCCGGCTGATCCACGTTGACTTCATCCCGGTGAACATGACCGAGAAGATCGAGGTGACGGTCCCGCTGACGGTGGAGGGCGAGGCGCCTGGCGTGGAGCAGGACGGCGGCGTTTTGCAGCAGGTCGCCTACGAGCTCCAGGTCGAGTCGCTGCCTGGGGACATCCCACAGGAGATCACGGTCAACGTCTCCAACCTCCAGATGGGCGATAACCTGACGCTCGGGGAAGTGACATTGCCGGAAGGAGTGTCTTTGGTCTCGGAGCCGGAGGAAATAGCCGTCACCGTGGTGGCGCCGACGGAGATCACCGAGGAGGAGATCGAAGCAGCAGGCATCGTGGAGGAAGAGGCCGAGGCCGTCGAGGGAGAGGACGAGGAGGCTGCTCCAGAGGATGTGGAAGAGGGCGAGGCGGATGCTCCGGAGCAAGGAGCCTCCGAGAAGGAGAACGAGTAACCCCGAACCGGCACGCGCCGGACGAGGGACCGAAAGCGGGGGGCCATTGCGGTCCCCCGCTATCTTCTGCCTGGGCAACCCAGGCCGCCGCTACGAACGCACCCGCCACAACGCTGGCTTCCTCGTGGCCGACGAGATCGTCCGCCGCCACGGCGGCGACTGGCGCAGGAAGAAGCGTTCCGAGGCCGCCGAGATAAACCTGGGCACTCTATCAGCCACCCTCGTCAAGCCCCAGACGTTCATGAACGACGCGGGCGCGGCGCTCGGCGGCTTCCTGACGGAGGACCTGATCGTGGTCCACGACGACCTCGACCTCGAAGCAGGCGTCGTGCGGGTCAAGGTGGGCGGCGGGGCCGGCGGACACAACGGCCTTCGCTCCATCATCGGGCGCCGGGGCAACGGTTTCGTCCGCGTGCGCATCGGCATCGGACGCCCCCAGGCCGGCATGACCGTCACCGATTATGTCTTGGGCAGGATGGACGCGACGGTCAAGGACGCCGTCCCACGGGCGGCGGACGCGGTCGAGGCCGTCATCAAGTCCGGCCCGGAGGCCGCGATGAACCGCTTCAACGTGAGAGGCTGACGACCTCGGCTGTCAGGAGACGCCCGCGCGGCGGGCCTCTTCCACGGCCCGCTCGACGCCGGCAGTCCAGGGATCACCGTGTCCGGTGAGCACCGTTCGCGCGCCCGTTTCGGCGAGGGCGTCGAGGGAGGCGAGAGCCCTTTCGCTGTCGGCGGTCGCGGCCCGCGCGACGATCCTGGGTCCTGTCTTTGCGGTGTACGGGTCGAGGGTTACGACCGCATCTCCGGCGAGGACGCAGTCCCGATCCGGTAGGTGTAGCGAGCAGTGGCCCACGGTGTGCCCCGGCGTAAACACGATGCGCGGCGAGCCTGGGACCGGCAGGGTCCCGTCCGTGTACCGCCGCACCTCCTTCACCGGCCTGGGCCAGAAGGCGCGGTTGCGCACGAACGCGGCGACCATCGGCGCCGCCCGGATTTGGGTGGCGAAGTAGTAGGAGCGGGCGCGCTCGTGGGCGTATTGGAGTGGATGGCGTGTGAGCGGCACGTCGTTCTCGTGGACCCACACCGGCACGCCGAGATCCGCGCGGGCGCGTTCGGCGAAGCCCAGGTGATCGAAGTGGGCGTGCGTCAGGACGACGGCATCGATATCGGAGAGCCTGCGGCCCAGGCTCTTGAGAGCTTCGATCAGCGAGTTCCAGGAGGTCGGCACACCCGTGTCTACCACGGTGAGCCGACCGTCCTCTTCCACGATGTACCAGTTGGTGTAGGCGTCCTCGATCCTGTGAACTCCGGGTGCGGCGTTTTTCTGAAGCATTCGGGGTCTCCTTTTAGGTTCCTTCCATTGCTTGGATCCAGGCGATTGACAGTCGCCGGTGTCTTCATCGCGGGTCTTCTAGCCGCTCTCGGAGTCGTTTGTCTGGTTGCGGCGACGCTGCCGGTAGCCGTAGGCAGCGTCGCGCACCGCGTCTTCGTCTTCCAACGATGAGCCCAGGGCGCCAGCTATCGTCGCCAGCGAGGCTGCCAGCCAGGACAGGGTCAGATACTCGCTGAAGCCGACCGGGTGCTTGAGGATGGTCTGGAAATAGGCGCCCGGCACGAAGACCCACGCCGCGACGAAGATGAGCATGAAAAGCACGGCGTAGGCGAAGAGCACGGCCATGCTTATTGTCAGCACGGTAACGCCATTGTAGAGCGCTACCCACTTCCGCTTCTGACGGTCTTCCTGACGCTCCCACAGATGGTGGGCGACTATGATCCAGACGACCATCGCCACGATGGCCGTCACCATCAATAGCAGGAGCCGCGGCCAGCCCACGGAGTCGGCCAGGAGCCAGAGCGTGGTGATCACCAGTGCATAGGCGCCCGTGGCGAACGCTGCGGCCACCGTGCCCTCGAAGCTGGGGAAGAGCTTCCAGGGACGGTTGGCGAGCATCATCCCCGAAAGAAGCCGCAGGTGGCCGCGTATATCGGGAGCCACGAAACGCACGTCCACATTCATCCGCCTCATGTCATCGTCGGGCGGCTCGACCCGCCGGTAAGGGGATAAGGCCCCGGAAGTCCGGGTACTCGCCCCATCCGGCTCCCCGCCGTTCCCAAGAGGAGGATGGTCTCCTCCGAGTTCCGGGAGCCTCGCGTACATCTCTTCGACGAACTGAAGGGTCGCTTCCCGCGCCCTGGGGCGCAAGCGGGCCGCGCCCAGAGCAGGTAGCGAAAGCCCCGCGACCCTGCGCGCCGTGCTCACATCGGCCACGACGAGCTTCCCGTCCCTGTAGATCGGCAAGTCGGTCAGGCACACTGCCAGATCCCAGCCTTCCTGCTCCAGACGTTCGTGGCAGGCGTCGAGGATCTCCGGCGCTTCCCGGTCGGCGCCCGTGAGCAGGTCCACTACGATCGGGACGTCCCAGGAGACGCCGCCGCCTATGCGCCCACCGAGGAGTTCGGGCAGTTCGGCGGCGAGCTCGTGGGCGATCTTCTCTGGGATTTCGGGCGCGGTTACCAGCCCCAGCGTCACGGAGTCCGACCGCGTGGATCGGGTGGCCTGGGCTTCCTCCGGGTGTTTTGCTTGCCCTTCATCGGCCATGATCGCCTCCTCCAGCACGTTACGGGCAGCCGCGCGGCCGCCGCGGTTACGGCCTGAGGAGGACCTTGATTGCGCCGTCCTGCTTTTTCTGGAAGATTTCGTAGCCGTGCGGCCCCTCTTCCAGCGACAGGCGGTGCGTCGCGAAGCTCTCGACCCCGAGCGGGTCGCCGTCGGTGAGGAGCGGCATGATGTCGTCCACCCAGTGCTTGACGTTGGCCTGTCCCATCCTCAGTTGTATCTGCTTGTCGAAGAGCGTCAGCATGGGAAGGGGGTCCGCCATCCCACCGTAGACGCCGATGAGGGAGATAGTGCCGCCCCGGCGCACCGTGTCTATTGCCTGGTAAAGGACGTTCAGGCGGTCTACCCCGGCCTCCGACATGAGACGCTCCGAGACCGCGTCGGGCAGGAGACCCGTGATCTGCTGCGTGAGCCCGGTGGCCGGCGAGCCGTGTGCCTCCATCCCGATCGCATCTATGACCGAGTCAGGACCACGACCGCTGGTCATCTCGCGGATGGCTTCCGGGACGTTGTCGTGCTCGCGAGCGTCGAGCACCTCTATGCCGTTACGGCGCGCCCTCTCTATCCGCTCCGGCACGAGGTCAACGGCGATGACCCTATGGCCTCGATGATGGGCGATGCGGGAGGACATGTCCCCGATCGGCCCCAGGCCGAAGATGGCGACTCTGCCACCATCCGGAATTCCGGCGTATTCGACCGCCTGCCATGAGGTAGGCAGGACATCAGAGAGGTAGACGAAACGTTCGTCCGGGACATCCCCGGCCTCCTCGGGCACCTTGATCGGGGTGTACTGGGCTTGCGGGACGCGCAGGAACTCGGCCTGCCCGCCAGGTACCTCCCCGTAGAGCTTGGAGAACCCGAACAATGCGGCGCCCATGCCCTGCTCGCGTACCTGGGTGGTCTCGCACTGCGATTGCAGGCCCTGATCGCACATCCAGCAATGCCCGCAGCAGATGGTGAACGGGAGGACAACCCGGTCGCCAGGCTTGATGTTCGTGACCTCGCTGCCGACCTCTTCGACTATGCCCATCGGCTCGTGGCCGAGGATGTTTCCCTCCCCCATGAACGGGGTGAGAACTTCGTATAGGTGCAGATCCGAGCCACAGATCGCCGTCGTCGTGATGCGCACGACGGCGTCGTTGGGCTCCTGGATCGTGGGGTCGGGCACGTTGTCCACCCGGACGTCGCGTTTGCCGTGCCATGCCAGAGCCTTCATTTCGCCTCGCTCCTGTAATCTTGGTTACTTGTCATTGTTGTAGCTACCCGGCATGCCGCGAAGCTCAAACGTCTCGAACCTCGACGGTTCTGGCGCTGGATGCATGCGCCGCCGAGCAGCAGTCCAACGGCGAACACCGGTGCCCCGGCCACCGTTGCCCGAACTACGGAACTGGAGATGCCCTCAGACGCCGCGGGCTTGTTCCGCGTGCTTGCCCTCGGCGAACTCCTCGACGATCTTGGCGCAGAAGGCCGGTATGTCGTCGGGGTTACGGCTGGTGACGAGGCCCTGGTCGGTGACGACCTCCTCATCCACCCAGTTGCCGCCCGCGTTGCGAATGTCCGTCTGGAGGGTCGGAAAGGAGGTGAGGGTGCGACCCTTCACCACGTCCGCCTCGACCAGGGTCCAGGGTCCGTGGCAGATCACCCCTACCGGCTTGGCCTGCTCGAAGAAGCCACGTACGAAGGCGACTGCGTCCGCGTCACCGCGCAGGTTGTCCGCCCCCACGGTGCCGCCAGGCACGATCAGGGCGTCGTAGTCGTCGGCGGAGACGTCCGAGACGGCCTTCTCGGCCGTGAACGTCTCGCCCGGGTTGACGTCGCTGTTCATGGTCTGGGCTTCGCCGGCCTGCAAACCGATGACTTCGACGCTTGCGCCCGCGTCCTCGACGGCCTTCTTTGGCTTGGTGAACTCCACCTGCTCGGTGCCTACCGGGGCGATGAGTATGGCGATCTTCTTGCCCTGCAACTCGTCTGCCATGAGTTCTCCTCTCGATTGTTTGCCTGACGGTATCTGATCTTCGTGATCCGTCAAAAGTCCCTACCCTTGAGTGGACGCTCCTGAACATCGGATCTCACCTCTAGCCGCAAAATGGTCCGAAATATGCAGGAGGTCCGCAGCTTCGCCTGGAACGGGCCGGATCCCACCCCCTACCGCAACAAGACGGGCCCTTCTCCGATGCGGAAGCGGAAGAGCGTGTATGGCTTTTGCCGGAGGTCTTCGCCGCCCTGGTACTGCGCCTACCGGTGCAACTGGTTCGCCGTGACGTAGAGATAGTCATCCGCCGCGACCGACATGGTGTCAGGCCACAGCAGGCGCGGGTCGTGCGCCACCGTCTCCCACGCCCCGTCGGGGGACCGGCGCAGGATCGCGTTGTGCTCGAAGTTGGTCGCATAGATGTTGCCCGCCGCGTCGGTCTCCATGCCGTCCCCGGCGCCGCCCTTGTCTCCCTCGTGGATTACGGTTCGGGCCACCTCGCCGGCGCCCAGTGACCGATCGCACAGGGCGTCGGTGGAGACGCTGTAGAGCCGCCGGCCCATCAGCGCACAATAGTACAGGCGAGAGCCGTCCGCGCCGATGGCTATGCCGTCCGAGCCCATCGTGATAGGGTTTGTGGAGCCGTCGGGATTATGTTCCGCAAGCGGCCTTCCCTCGACCACGGGAAGGAAGTCCGGTGGCTGCTCAGCCTTCGTGGTGGGATGGTCGTGGAGCTGGCGCCAGCTCTCGCCGGAGGCAAGGTCCACCACTACAATCCCGTTCGGTCCCTTGTCGGAGGAGTCGGTGATGAAGGCCACGCCTTCGTCTCCACGCTGCAGGGCGAAGCGCACGTCGTTGAGGTAGGTGGTCGGCAGGGCTACGTCCTGGGGGAAGAGGATCGTCTTGACGACTTCGTCGGTCTCCAGGTCCACGCAGACGAGCTTCGGGTCTCCGTACTCGGTTGGCTCGAACAGGGGGCTTCCGGTGTCCAGAATCCAGAGCCGATCCGCGGGATCGACGACGACACTCTGCACCGAGACGAGCCTGTCGGCCTGGTCCTTGCTCTCCACCCGGTTGATGTCCGCGTTCGGGAACGGAACCTCGTGGCCGTCGCGGACCTCGGCCACGGTGAACTCCACGTCGTCACCCCACTTCGGGAAGTTCACGAAGATGCGCCCTTCGCGGGATACCGTCACTCCCGTCAGCATCGGGCCGTCGAAGTGGGCGACGGGCTCCAGTTCGCCGAGCGGCCGTCCGGCGGGCAATTCGCGTGGCTGAATGTTCACGGGTAAGGCCCTTTTGCAGCGGTTGATCTCCATGGCGTGGCCGGACGGCGCAACGGTAGCCTCACCAGGAAGCAGGGGAACGCTCGTCGTCTCCGGGACCGACGACAGTCTGCCGGTTGGGGACGATCCAGAGCGTCACCCGCTCGGTCTTTATGTCCTCGGGGTTGTAGGGCTGGCCGTTGTACTTTTGGGAGAGCTCGTCTATGTGGTCGCGGGCCTCCTGTCCCCTCACCGTCTCGACGACCTCGCCGCGCACCTCGGCGTAGCGGTAGGGATTTTCTTCGTCCCGGATCGTCAACGTGACCCTCGGGTCGCGCTCGACGTTCTTGGACTTCTGGCGATGGACCTCGGTGTTGACCATGAGACGCTCGCCGTCGGTGCCGACCCAGATGTAATGGTTCTGCAGGTTGCCGCTGGGGAGCACCGTGGTGATCGCCCCGTAGTTGGCCCCACGAGCCAGTTCCACCGTGGTCGGGTGCAACTCGGGGCCGTTCTGCGTGGCCGCCATTTTGAGTGAACCTCCTCTTCCTCCCCTTCCTGGGGAACTTTGGCATCTCCGTGTCCTCTCCCTACCCGCGGATGAGGCGTCCAAACAGGGGCAGCGGAGACACGGCACGGGCTATTTCCAGGTGAAGCACCGCCTTCCCTTTCACTCAGAGATCCCGGAAGGCTTCCATCGCTGAACCCTCCGAAGCCTCTTCTAGCCTGAGACCTCGGAGAGCTCAGCGTACTCTTCGTCCGAGAGATCCAGCGAAGCGGCTGCTACGTTCTCCTCCAGGTGGTTGACGGAAGAGGTGCCGGGGATCGGCAGCATCACGGGCTAGCGGCGCAGAAGCCAGGCGAGCGCGACCTGTCCGGGGGTGGCGTCGTGGCGGGCGGAGATCTCATCCACCGGCCCGCCTTCTTGCGAGAGTGAACCGGAGGTCAGCGGGAACCAGGGGATGAAGGCGATCCCTTCACCCTCGCAAACTTCGAGCATCGCCTCGGAGCCGCGGTCGGTGAGGTTGTAACGGTTCTGCACCGACGCTATAGGCATGATGTCCCGCGCCTGCCTCAGTTCCTCGACGCCGACCTCGGAGAGCCCGACGTGACGGACCTTGCCTTCGTCCCGCAACTCGGACATCGTTCCCACCGACTCCTCCAGCAGGACGTCCGGGTCTATGCGATGCAACTGGTAGAGGTCTATAGTCTCCAACTTCAGACGGCGCAGGCTGCCTTCGATGGCCTCCCGAATATGCTCGGGGCGGCCGTTGGGCCTCCAGTCGTTCGGGCCGGGGCGCGTCAGGCCGGCCTTCGTGGCGAGGACCAGATCCTCGGGATAAGGATGGAGCGTCTCGCCGATGAGTCGCTCGGAGACGTCGGGGCCGTAGGAGTCGGCTGTGTCTATCAGGTTGATGCCGAGTTCCACGGCGCGCCGGAGCACGGCCCGCGCCTCGTCCGGGTCCTCCGGCTCGCCCCAGATACCATCTCCCGTGATGCGCATAGCGCCGAAGCCCAGGCGGTTCACGTTGAGGTCGCCACCCAGGTCGAAAGTCCCCGCCGCTGCTGCGTTCTGTGCCGTGTTACGTTCGGTCATGTTTATCTCCTGTTCTCGTCTCCGTGGGTTGTCGCTACGTTGCTTTGTGCCGCTTCCGGCGACTACCTTGTCAACGCCCTCGGGATTGGCTCCGCTCCAGGTAAGAGTAGGCGAGCCCGGTGGCCGCTGCGTACACGGCGTGATGCAACAGGTCCGTGGCGGTCGCCTTGCCGCCGTACTTGAAGACCGGGGCCGAGACGCCGAGCGCGGGGAGGACGACCTGCTCCGATCCCCAGACCAGCCCGAAGTGCGCCGCCGTGGCGGCAGGACCGGAGAGCTCGGCGGAAGCCAGAAGTCTCCGCGCGCCTCCCCAGGCCGTCCCGTAGCCCCAGTGGACCAGGCTGGAGAACCGGCCTTCGGCCTGCTCGTCTTCCGGCTCGACGTCAAGCACCGTCTCGGCGGCCTCGGCCGGGGTCTGGCTCGCGCCGCGTCCGCTCAGCTTCATCTCCAGGGTGCTCGACACCGTCATCGCGGCCGTTCCGGCCAGGCCCGCGAACAGGCCCTTGCCGAAATCGGCGGCTACGTCTCCAATGCTCATTGGATGCTCCTGTCTGTTGTTTTCGCTCTCCTCATCCGAGGAGCTTGTCGGGGGTGATCGGCAATTCGTGCACCCGTATCCCCATCGCGTGGTACACGGCGTTGGCTACCGCGGCTGCGGAGCCGACGATGCCGATCTCACCGATGCCCTTCGCGCCCATCGGGTTGACGCGCGGATCGTCCTCCTCGATCCAGGATATGTCCATCTCGCCCACGTCGGCGTTGGTCGGGATGTGGTACTCGGCGAAGTCGTGGTTGACGACGTGCCCGAAGCGAGTATCCATCATGCTTTCCTCGTGCAACGCCATCGAGAGGCCTATCGTCATCCCGCCGAGGAACTGCGAACGGGCGGTCTTGGGGTTGATGATGTTCCCGGCGGCGAAGACACTCGTCATGCGCGGAACCCTCACCTCGCCAGTATCTTCGTCCACCCTCGCCTCGACGAAGTGCGCCCCGAAGGCGTGCATGGCGTAGTTCTCCATCTCCGGGTTGTCGGGTAGCTTGCCCTCGGCCTCGTCGCCCACGGAGGGGTTTTGGCCGTGCCGCTCGCGGAAGACGCGGGCCGCCTCGAAGACCGTCGAGCCCCAGGTGTTGATGCCCGAGGAGCCGCCCTCGACGGACGCACTCGGAAGGGTCGTGTCGCCGATCCTCAAGTCTATCGCCTCTACGGGGACTTCCAGAGCGTCGGCGGAGATCTGGGTCAGGGCCGTCCAGGTGCCGGTTCCGATGTCCATGGCCCCGATCTCCACGGCGTAACGCCCGTCTTCCTCGTAGCGAATTCGCGCCCTCGAACCCGGCATCCTGAAGACGGGATACGTCGAAGCAGCCACCCCGGTCCCGATGAGCCACCGTTCTTCCCGGCGGGCGCGAGGTGCCGGGTCGCGCCCCTCCCAGCCGAAGCGTCTCGCTCCCTCGCGCAGGCAGGCGACGAGGTTGCGGCTGGAGTACGGGAGCCCCGTCTCGGCGTCGAGTTCGGGCTCGTTGCGGATGCGGAACTCGATGGGGTCGAGGCCGCACTTCGCCGCCATCTCGTCCATCGCCGACTCGAGCGCGTACATACCCGGAGCCTCGCCCGGTGCCCGCATCCACGACGGCACCGGCACGTCGAGCGCGGCGAGACGGTGGGTGGTGCGCCGGTTCTGCGTGGCGTACATCGTTCGCGTCGCAACGGCGGTCTGCTCGGCGAACTCCTTGTACCTCGCGGTCTGCTCTATTACGTCGTGCGAGGTGGCGGTGAGATGGCCGTCCTCATCCGCGCCGAGCCGAACCCTCTGTATCGTCGGCGTTCGATACCCGACCCCGGTGAACATTTGCTGGCGGGTGAGCGCGAACTTGATGGGCAGGCCCTCCACGACCTGCGCGGCGAGCGCGGCGAGGATGGTGTTGGCGTGGGGCAGCCCCTTCGAGCCGAACCCGCCGCCGACGAACGGCGCCACGACCCGCACCCGCTCCCGGTCGAGACCGAAGACCCCGGCGACCGTCTTCCTGACAGCGTGTACGCCCTGGGTCGATTCGTATAGCGTCAGATCCCCACCCTCCCAGATAGCTACGGTGGTGTGCGGCTCCATCGGGTTGTTGTGCTCGGTCGGGGTGGTGTACGTCTCGTCCAGCGTAACCGCCGCCGAGGCGAACGCGCCGTCGAAGTCGCCCTCCTCGGTGTCTGTTGGGAAGGCCGGGTTGACGACCTCCGGGGCGTACAGGCCGTCATGATCCGTCCTTAGTTCGGCGTCGTGCGGCTCTTCGTCGTAGGAGACCCGGACGAGGCTCGCCGCGTGCCGCGCCACCTCGAAGGTTTCGGCGACGACGGCCCCGACGTACTGGCCGCGATAGGCGACCTCGTCGGACTGGAGCACGGCCAACTCTTTGTCGCCGGTGTCGGCCAGCTTCGGGGCGTTCTCGTGCGTGATGACGGCGATGACGCCGGGGAGGGCCTCGGTCTCGCCCGCGTCCACCCGCGTGACGCGGCCACGGGCGATCTCGCTCCGCACCGGGAACAGGTACGCGGGGTTCTCGAAGTGATGCTCGTAGGCGTAGCGGGCCGTCCCGGCGACCTTCTCGGGGCCGTCCAGGCGGTCGAGGGACGCGCCGATGGCCTTCGCGGTAATGCTCATCGTTCCTCCGAAAGTTCGAGCAACGTTCGCGCGATGACGTTGCGGGCGAGCGGGACCTTGAAAGCGTTGCCCGGCAAAGGCTCCGCGTCCGCAAGCTCTATCTCGGCGGCGGCCCGGAAGTTCGCCTCGTTGACCGGCTCACCGCGCAATGCTTCCTCGGCCTTCGTCGCACGCCAGGGCTTGTGCGCCACGCCACCGAGAGCGATGCGGGCGTCGCGCACCTCGCCGTCCTCGACATCCAGCGCGGCGGCGACCGAGACGAGGGCGAAAGCGTACGAGGCCCGCTCTCTGACCTTGCGGTATTTGGAGTTCGCCGCGAAACCGAGTGGTGGGAGGTCTATTGCGGTGATGAGGTCGCCATGTTCGAGAATCGTGTCGCGCTCGGGATCGTCGCCGGGCAGGCGGTGCAGTTCTTCTAGCGGGATCTCCCGTTCGCCGTCCGGTCCCCGTACCTGCACGATGGCGCCGAGGGCGGCCATTGCGACGGCCATGTCCGAAGGATGCGTTGCGATGCAGTTCTCCGAAGCGCCGAGTATAGCGTGGTTCTTGTGGTGGCCTTCGATGGCCGAGCAACCCGAGCCTGGATCGCGCTTGTTGCACGGCGTCGTTACGTCCTGGAAATATACGCAGCGCGTCCTCTGCAACAGGTTCCCGCCGGTGGTGGCGAGGTTCCTCAGTTGGCCCGACGCGTCGGCGAGCAGGGCTTCGGCGAGCATCGGGTAGCGGGAGCGGATCGTGCGGTCGGCGGCGAGGGCGCTGTTCGGGACCGCCGCACCTATGCGGATACTACCGTCGGGAAGTTCTTCGACGCGGTCTGAGGAGAGGCGGCGAACGTCAACGAGCATATCCGGCGTCTCGACGCCCAGTTTCATCAGGTCCACGAGGTTTGTCCCGCCGGCGAGGAACTTCGCGCTCGGCGCCCCGGCGAGCGCCGCGACCGCGCCTGAGGCGTCGCCGTCGCGGGAGTAGCTGTAAGGTCTCATCGGTTCTTTGCCTCCTGGATCGCCGGCACGATGTTCGCGTATGCGGCGCAACGGCAGAGGTTGCCGCTCATCCGCTCCCGGACCTCATCGTCGTCGAGAACGAAGCCGTCGGCGTTCAGGTCCTCGGTGACGTGGCTCGGCCAGCCGGCTTTGATCTCATCGAGCATCCCGACGGCAGAGACGATCTGGCCCGGCGTACAATATCCGCACTGGAAGGCGTCGTGCTCGATGAACGAACGCTGCATCGGATGAAGTTCGCCGTTTTCGGCCAGCCCTTCGGCAGTGACTATCTCGGCGCCGTCGTGGGCGACGGCGAGCGTGAGGCAGCTATTGGCGCGGCGTCCATCCAAAAGGACGGTGCATGCGCCGCATTGTCCGTGGTCGCAGCCTTTTTGGGGGAGGTGATGCCCAGCCGCTCGCGCAGGGCGTCGAGCAGCGTTGTTCGGGTGTCCATGGCGAGGGTATGGTCCGCGCCGTCTACGTGGAGTGTGATCTCCGCGTCCATGATAATCCTCTCTTTCCGGGATTGCGGCTACTGACCTTCGGCCTCGTCGTTGAGGCCGGTGATGCGTGAAAGACCACGGCTCCCATTTATCCGCTCGGGAAAATGAGGCCGGGCCTCGATGGACCCGGCCTCATGGATTCTTGCTCAGACGCTCCTCGCCTGTTCGGCGTGCTTTCCCTCGGCGAACTCCTCGACGATCTTGGCGCAGAACGCATCGAGGTCGCCGGGGTAGCGGCTGGTGACGAGGCCCTGATCCGTGACAACCTCCTCGTCCACCCAGTTCCCGCCCGCGTTGCGGATGTCGGTCTGGACGCTCCAGAAAGATGTCAGCGTGCGGCCGCGCACCACGTCCGCCTCCACGAGCGTCCAGGGAGCGTGGCAGATCACGCCCACCGGCTTCGCCTGCTCGAAGAAGGAGCGGATGAAGTCCACGGCCCCGGCATCTGCGCGAAGATTGTCCGCGCCGACGGCCCCGCCGGGTACGATCAGGGCGTCATAGTCACCGGCGGAGACATCGGAGAAGGTCTTCTCCACCGTCAACCTGGCCCGTGGTCTATGTCGTCCACGAGCGTCTGTACCTCGCCGGTCTCGATGCCGATAACGTCCACGCTCGCCCCAGCATCCTCGACGGCCTGCTTCGGCTGCGTGAACTCGACCTCCTCGGTGCCCTTGGGGGCGAGAAGTATGGCTACCTTCTTGCCTTGCAACTCGTTCGCCATGTCCGTGTCTCCCTTTCTCTCGCCTTCCGTTGTCCGGCGGCTCCACGTGGCAGGGATTTTGGGAGCAGTCACGGACGGCCGCTTTGGACGGATCGGGCTGCTTTCCGGCGCTCCGGGCATGCATGGGCTTCCGCCATGAGCGCGACCGATAAACGTGGCCGCAAGCCCGCCGCGGATGCGAGGCGTCCAGGAACTCTCCCGTAGGCGTGACGAAAAGGGGGATGATCCGAACCGGGCCGAAAAGCATCGCCGGCCCGGTTCGGGTCTGCCCTTCGAACACGGCGAGAAGGATCTTACGTTCGTGTCATGCGTTTAGAGGCGTCGCTTCCTCTGCGAGTTGATCCACGAAGCGTTCCGTACGCATTGTCACCAGGTTGATGAGACCGCTGGAAAATAGCTCTGGCAGCGGATCCAAAGCCACGAACTCGACGGTAGAGTGAGACCATGCAAGCATGTGGAGCAACTCCTCCGGCGTGGTCTTTCTCGGATGCCATTCAGCATCCGCCTTCCAGCACCGGACAAAACCGCGGGCCTCCTCCTCGAAGCTGAAGACCGCGAGCGTGCCTCCCTGGTCGTCTAGCGCCTGTACCAGGCCGGCGCCGTTTGTGGGTCTCACGAGCAGCCAGTAAGCGGCAGGAAGGCGCGGGGGATGATCCATCGTCCTCATGCTGTCGTGCAGAGTCATCCGTCCTCACTCTCCTTCTACCTGCGCGATCTCCATTCATCTCGACGATCGCACGGTGAAATTCAGGGAGAGCGATCACCGGAGGAGGGGTATCCTGTGTATTTCGCTCTCCCCAACGTGCCGTTGCGGGCACGCTAAAGAGAATTTATAATCCACGCAGCCCCGCTCGGATAGACCTGATCATCATGACCGGCTTAAAATGTGTAAAAGTATGTAGGCTACAGTATATGAGAATGTGTAAAATGGCGCGATTTGTAAGGTCGGGTGGTGTTCGTGAAGATGGGAGCAACAAACAGGTTGTATCGAAGACCGTCGAGAGTTTCGGAGACTCTGGGGCCAGTACCTCTGCGTAATCAATGACGGAAACTCCACGGACGAGAGTTCTTCTGGCGGACGATCACACCATGTTCCGGGAGGGGCTGGCGCGGCTGCTCGGCACATACGGGGGTCTCGAGGTGGTCGGGGAGACGGCCAACGGCGAGGAGGCCGTCATCCTGGCCCAGCGGAAGAAGCCGGACGTGGTGATCATGCAGGTGCAGATGCCTTTCGAGAAGGCGCAGGAATCTCTGAGGCGGATGCGCGGGGTCTCCCCAGCGCCGAAGGTCGTCATCGTGACGATGTTCGAGGATCCGCACATGATGCGCGAGCTACTGAAGCTCGGGGCCAGCGCCTACGTGCTAAAGAGCAGCTCATCGAGGCACCTTATCGGCGCGGTGCGTGCCGCGGTCTTCGACCCGCTCTCGGAGAACGTGGTCGTGGGGATGCCCCTGGAAGCGCTGGAGGAGACGAGTGAAGGATCGGGGGGCGTACTCACCGTCCGGCAACTGGAGATCCTGCTCCTGGCGGCCCGCGGCCTCTCCAACCGCCAGATAGCCGTTCACCTTCACATCACCGTGGGCACCGTTGGCCGTCACCTGTCGGACGTGTACAAGAAGATGGAGGTCGGGTCCCGGAGCGAAGCTACCAGGAAGGCCCTGCGGGAAGAGTGGATCACAATAATGGACGTCACTCAGGAGAACGAAGGGGGCGAGCCGGGTCAGATCACGGACCCTATTACGTGACCTGACCCGGTACCAGCTTCTCTGCTTGCTTCACGAGCCCGAGCAGGTCCTCTATGCTGATGTCTTCGATCTCCCAGACCTCGCCATCGAGGCTGATCCTGGCGTTCAGACCGTTACTGTACAGTACCTCGATCCAGCACAGCGCGCCGGTCTGCAAACTCATGTCCGCCCCGTCGGTGTCGTTGCGTATGAGTAGATGAGGCTCGAAGTTCTCCGCCTGACCGTCGAGTTTTCCTAGAGAGCCGATCATCACCTCGGCTTCGGGGAGGTCTTGGTAAATCGCCAGCGCCAACGCCTCACGGTACATGAGTGGTGCTACCGTGATTAGTATTCGCACGTTGCCTCCGTTCCTTTCTCGCGGAACGGCCAACAAACAATATGATGAGAAAGCTGCCTAGCGAAAGTCGCCCACGTATATCTGCCTGACTGAAGTCTACACGCGCCCCCGGCGGAATTGCGAGGGATCGCGCAATATTTGTATAAAAGCATGTGCGCCTGATTACTAGATTGGCCGGTCTACCTGTTACGGGGAGGGATCACCGCCGAACATTGCTTGTGAGGAGCATACCGTGCTCCACATCCGTTTAGAGCTTCCGTCAATAGGCGAGTAGCAAATGTGTCAACGGCTGGACAAGAGGCGGTCCAATCGTTCGGAGAGCCGCCAAGTGCGAAAAATTGCCAGCCTATTGACGGAGCCTCTTACTCTGTCGCGTACTCGATAGAGCACGGAATCAGCCATCACGGAGCGGCGAGAATTCGAACCGCGCGCCAGGCTGGCGTAGCTATCTACATACTTCGATACATATTTGCTTGTCCTATGCCTGTAAAGCTCTGGGACAAGGTACAGTGTCAAGAATGTTACTTTCGAGAGAAGTTAGCGGTAGAGAGGAACCGGGGCAGGTCTTCGTGCAGACAGCTTTCACAATGGAGCGCCACGGGAAGTGAGTAAGAGGCAAGGCTTCATGAGCAGTCTTTCTACTTCGTCGTATTCGGGGTTAGGTTAGATGCTGAGGAACGGACGCGTAGATGGGTTGACCGAAGCGCATCTGCGCACTGCGGTCGAGCAATCCCCTCTGGGGACCATTATTTTCGACTCTGACGGCCGATGTCTGCTGGTCAACTCCGCCTGGAATGCCTTGTGGAGTTCAGGAGAGGATAGGGTCCTGGCGGGCTCCAACATCTTTGAGAACGAGCAGGCGCGCGCCATGGGGCTCATACCCCACTTGAAAGCAAGCATGGGTGATGGAGAGGTGATCACGCCCCTGCTGTCCTATGAGCCGGAGCCCGCGGGCCCTGACACGGAGCCACGCTGGTTTAGAGCCTTTATCTATCCCGTTCGGGACGAAGCCGGGGGGTTGCTCCAGGTGGGGCTCATGCTCGAAGACTTTACCGGGCGGAAGAGACTCGAAGAACAGCTCACTCACCAGGCGTTTCACGATCCTTTGACCGGGTTGCCGAATCGGGCGCTCCTCCGGGACCGTCTGGATCACGCTCTCTCCGTTTCCCGGCAGAATGCGGAGCGGGATAGCGGCGTGAGCGGTGAGGGGGCCAGGGTCGCGTTGTTGTTCCTGGATCTGGACGACTTCAAGCGCGTCAATGACTCTCTGGGGCACACCGTCGGGGACCGGCTGCTGGTCGGGGTAGCCCGGCGCGTCGAAGCCTTATTGCGTCCAGGGGATACGTTCGCGCGCCTGGGCGGGGACGAGTTCGCCGTGCTGCTCGACGGGGCCGAGGACGCCGGTGCGGCGGCTGGGCTCGCGGAGAGGCTCGTGAAGGCGCTACACGCTCCCTTCGTGGTAGACGGACACGAGTTGTTCGTGACGCTCAGCATCGGCGTGGCGCTCAGCGATGCCGGCGAGCTCGACGGGGTGGACCTCCTGAGAAGGGCGGACGTCGCCATGTACTGGAGCAAGAGAGCGGGCAAGGACCGTTACGAGCTCCTGTCCCAGGCGGTGATGAGCTCCGTTCTGCGGCGTCTGAAGCTGGAAGGAGAACTCCGGCGGGCGATGGAGCGTGAGGAGTTCAGGGTCTATTGCCAGCCCATAGTGTCACTAGAAACCGAAGAGGTAGTGAGCTTCGAGGCGCTGCTGAGGTGGGAGCATCCCGAACGCGGCTTGCTTGACTCCGTCGAATTCATCCCGCTGGCCGAGGAGAGCGGACTCATGATCCCTATCGGGCGTTGGGTCTTGCGGGAAGCCTGCGCGCAGGCTCGTATTCTCAGGGAGCAGACCTCTCCCGAGAAGTCCTTGCAGATGATGGTGAACCTTTCGGCGCGGCAGTTTCGTCATCCCGATCTGGTCGAGGAAGTCACCACGGCTCTCTCCCAGAGCGGTCTACAGCCAGGAGATCTGGTCCTGGAGATCACCGAGAGCGTGATGATGGAGGAGAGCGCCACGGCCAGGACCATAGTGCGGGCGCTCAAGGAGCTTGGGATCAAGCTCGCCATTGACGACTTCGGGAGCGGCTATTCCTCACTCACCTATCTCACGAAAATCCCGGTGAGCATCATCAAAGTGGATCGGTCTCTGGTATCGAGAGTGGACGAGAGTCCCGAGGGCTCGGCCATTATATCGTCGGTGATCAGCCTCGCGCACGCGTTGAACCTCACGGTGGTCGCCGAGGGCGTGGAGACCGCCGGGGAACTGGAAGAACTGCGCTCGCTGGGGTGCGACCTCGGGCAGGGCCACTATTGGCGGAGGCCATACGCTCTAGCACGCGCCGGGTGAGGCTGGAGACCTTGCCGAGCCAGGTAGGGCTTGAGAAGATCACCATGTCCGAAGCCCTCGCCGGAAGAGACGCCGAAGGAAATCGTGATCCACGAGCCGAGCCTTCTCGTACTCGACGCCCGCTCCCGGAGACTGGAGATCACCTCCCCGGCGAGCATCTCCGGGTTGTACGGACCCGGCGACTTCTTGAGGCTCCCGGCTTACCGGTGCAACGTCATCCGCGGCTTTCGTGTTTCCGTGCCGTTGGACACGGCGTCCCGTGGTTCCCCGGCGGCGGTTCGTAACCGAACAGGCCAGCGAACGCATCCCGGTAGGCCGGGCGCGCGAGTTGCTCGAGCCTCAGGTGCCCGGAGGGGTCTCGAAGGTCCACTACCAGGAGGCCAGCGTCACCGGGGCCTTCGAGCACGTTCTGGACGCCGGCCTCGACCCACCGCCACGTCCCGGAAGCGTCCCGGAAACGCACCTCGACGCTCGAAGAAGCCCCCGGACTTTCGATGATGGAGGAGATCCGGGCGCGCAGTGCCGCGAGGTCCTCCTCGTGGACGAACTCGAACATGTCCCTCCAGAACAGGTCCCCGGCTTCGTGACCCAGGAAAGGCTCGCCCGCGCGGCTCAGGGAGCGCAGTCCGCGCCGGGCCAGGAAGAATACGTTGCCGGTCGTGGTTCTGGACCTTACGGGATCCTGCCCGTCTCGCAAGGTATCCTGCGGGGCGAGATCCGGTTCCCGGATGAGACTCGCGCGGCGATCATCAATGCTCATTCGCGCCTCCTTCGAGCGTCTGGAGCATCCTGTCATTCATGCTTTCGTAGGCCCTGAGAAACTGCTCCGTGTCTTCCCGATATTGCGACAGCGCGTGTGCCCAGAACTCCAGGTACGCCTCTCCGGCCTCGGTCGGCTCGAACCTCCAGCGAGAGAGCAAGGCTTCATTCTCGCGCCGGTCGGAGACTATGAGCCCTTCTTGCTCCATCGTGTAAAGTGTCCGGTACATCACCCCCGGACGCGACAGATTGAAGCCAAGCGCCTCTACCCGGCTCTCGAACTCGCCGCCGTAGACGTTGCCTTCCAGCATGGAAACCAGCAGCAGGGGAACCAGCCAGCCCTCGGAGTTGGTGAGCAGCCCGAGATCCTCGACGCCGGCTCCGGTGCCCCGGTTGCGTTGGATGTTTGCGTAACCGCTGTTCGAGGGTGACGCCAGCGGGTGCGCGGGGTGTTTATCTGTCACACCTCTCCTTCCAGAAACTTCCCAGAATTCCCAGCAACATTCCTTATAGCGTAAACAGGCCCGCCGGTACAGTGCTTATGGATGTTTTACAAGCAAAATGGCCCGAAGTACGCACGAGTATGCGGTCAGGTGAGATCGAGTTCCCCGCAAGACCGTTGGCGGGATCGAGGCCGGTTCGCCTCAAGACCCGCCATCCCGCTGTTGCCTGTCCGATATAATGCCGGTCTCTGGGAAGAGAGAGTGTTTCGCGGGCGTGGCGCAGGGTCTTTGTGAAGAGCCGCGAAGCCAGTACGCAAGGGAGGCGGCCTCTAGCATGACGAAAGACCGTTCGTTCTCGCACCTCGTGGTCGTCGGTTCCTCTGCCGGTGGGATAGAGGCGCTCTCACAGCTCGTTTCGGTGCTGCCGGAGGATTTCCCCGCGCCCATAGTCATCGCGCAACACCTCGACCCCAACAGCGAGAGCCATTTGAAAGAAATCCTTTCTCGCAAGAGCGCGCTGCCCGTGCGCACCGTCACGGACCACGACCCTCTGGAGGCGGGCGTGGTCTTCGTGGTGCCGGCCAACCGTCACGTCAATGTCTCGGATTCCGAGATAGAACTCGTGGAGGACGGCGCGGGCAGGCCCATGCCCTCAGTAGACCGGCTGATGGAGAGCGCCGCCGGGATTTATGGGGAGTGTTTGATCGCGGTCGTGCTCACGGGGACCGGCACGGACGGCACGCAGGGGGCGCGCGCCGTGCGGCGGGCCGGGGGCACGGTGGTCGTGCAGGACCCCGAGTCCGCCGAGTTCCGGGGGATGCCCGCCTCCATCGGGCCGAACACAGTGGACATCGTCGCCCGGCTGGACAGGATCGGGGTGGTGCTCCGGGATCTGCTCTCCGGAGTGGAGGCCGACGAGGGACCGGGCCCGGAAGAGGAGCGGCAGTCCCTGGAGCAGTTCCTGGAGGAGCTACGCGAGCAGCGCGGCATGGACTTCACCAGCTACAAGACGCCGACCATCCTGCGGCGCCTCAAGCGCCGGATGGTCGCCACCGAGACTTTGAACGGCATGCCGGTCGGCCTGGTGGTGGTGGACCGGCGCTACGATATCCAGGCGATCAACGCCGCCGCCCGCAGGATATTCTCCATCCACGGCGTCGCGGTGGGAGAGGACTTACTGCACCTGTTGCGGAACGTGCCCTACGCGGAGGTGCGGAGGGCCATAGACGTCGCCTTCCGGGACGGAGAGTACGTCCGCACCGAGGATTTCACCGTCGAGGACCCCGCCACCGGAGAGTCCCGGTACCTCCAGATCTCCTGTCGCTCGCAGCGAGACGAGGGCGAGGAGGGGCCGGCGTGGACCGTGGTGGTCATGATCAACGACATCACGGATATCGTCGAGAATCGGCACGTCCTGGAGGAGAGACTGGAGGAGACGCAAAGGGATTTCGAGCAGTTCAGGAGCGAGGTGGCGGAGGAAACGTCTCGCCGGAAGGGGCAGAACGAGCGCCTGGTCGAGACCAACCGCCAGTTGGAAGAGGCCAACCGGGAGCTGAACGGCCTCAACGATGAGCTGCGCGTCACCAACGAGGAGTCGATGCTCTCCACCGAGGAGGCGCAGGCCGCCGCCGAGGAGGTCGAGACCCTCAACGAGGAACTTCAAGCCACTAACGAGGAGCTCGAGACCCTCAACGAGGAGCTACAGGCGACGGTGGAGGAGTTGAACGTGACCAACGACGACCTGCAGGCCCGCAGCGTGGAGCTCCAGGACTTCGCCCGCACGCGGGAACAGGAGCGTCAGGAGAGCGAGAAGTCGCGCCAACGTCTGGAGGCCACCCTGCGGAGCATGAGCGACTCGGTGCTGGCCGTGGGACCCGAGGGCGAGGTGCTGTTCTGCAACGACGCCTTCATCGAGACGTTCGGCGAGATCCGCGACGACGAGTCCGCCGCCGAGCTCCTGGGCAACTTCGCGTTGCTGGACGAGAAAGGCGAGGGGCTCGCCCACGAAAAGACCCCGAGGGTTCGCGCCGCGCGCGGGGAGTCCTTCGACATGCGCTTCGCCGTCGCCGACGAGGGCGGGACGCGACGCCTGTTCGACGCCAGGGCGAGGTCCATAGAAGTCGGCGAGACGAACGGCGGCGTGATCGTGATTCGCGAGATCGTAGGGTAGACCGGGATGGACTTCGAGGCTCAGGAACAATACTCTGGAACGAGCCCCGACTACCGGGACGCGCGGATCGAACGCCTCGAGCGGGAGCGCGACCGGCTGCGCGGGGAGTTGATGGAGACGCGAAACCGTTTCCGGCGCTTCGCGCAGGCGAGCGGGACGTTCGCCTCATCCATGCGCGGCAGGATAAGCGAGCGGCGACGCCTCGATCTCCAGCACGCCGTACTCGACTCGCTGGACCGGACGACTGGCCCCGAAGAAGCCGCGGTGAAGGTGCTGGAGATTCTCGGTCACGGCCTCGACCGGACCCTGGGCGCGTTCTGGGTGGTGGACGGGGACACGCTGCGTTGCGCCGCACCAGTACCCCGTCTGACCTGGAGTCATTTGGCGAGGGGGTCAAGGGCGCGTCCATCAACGAGCTGGCTAGCGGCACGTGCGGCACGGCGGTGTACGAGGGCAGGCCTATTACCTGCGCAGACATCGCAAACGACGAGAAGTGGTCGAAAATGTGGCGTGACTTGTGCGTGGCGCACGGCGTTCTGGCCTGTCATTCCACCCCCGTGCCGAGCGCGGACAGACGGCCCCTCGGATCTTTCATGCTCTGCTTCAACGAGGCGCGGGAGCCGAACGAGTGGGAGCGTCGCCTCAGTGAGTTTGGCGCCCACGTTGCGAGCATCGCAATCGAACGTGATCGGGTGGAACTTGCTCTGCGCGAAAGCGAGCGTCGCTTCCGCGAGATGGTAGACGCCCTCCCATCGGCAATCTACACGACCGACGCCGAAGGTCGCCTCACGCACTTCAACCCCGCAGCCGTCGAATTCTCAGGACGTGTGCCGGAACTAGGAACCGACCATTGGTGCGTAAGCTGGAAGCTCTACCACCCCGATGGCACACTGATGCCGCACGATGAATGTCCGATGGCCATTTCACTAAAGGAGGGCCGCGCTGTTCGAGGAGCGGAAGCCATCGCCGAACGGCCAGACGGCGAGCGGATTTGGTTTGCAGCCTATCCGACGCCGCTGCGCGATAGCGAGGGCAGGGTCGTTGGGGGCATCAACATGCTGATGGACGTTACTGGGCGCAAGCAGGCCGAGGGGGAGCGCGAGCGGTTCCAGGCGCTGGAGGTGGTGGCCCGCGCGCAGGCCGCCGAGCGCGTGAGGATCAGCCGCGAGCTGCACGACCGCGTGGCGCACGACATGGCCGTCGTCCATCAGGACCTGCAACTCCACGAAGCCCTCAGAGAGAATGACCCCGAACGGGCCGAGGCGAAACTGGACGCGGCCCGCGAGATGGTCAGGTCCGCGCTCGATGCCACCAGGGATCTCTCGTCGGAGCTGCGCCGTCCGGCGTCCGAAGGCGGTCTGGAGAAGGCTCTGCGGGAGCTCGTCGAAACTTACGTGCCCGCTGGGGTGAGCACGGAATTATCCTTCGATGGCGACGAGTCATCCATCCCGGAGCACGTCCGGGGCCAGTTCTATCTGATCTTGCGCGAAGCCATCCGAAACGCCGTGAAACACTCGGGCTGTCATCACCTGACGGTCGAGATAGAAGCCTTGCCTGGAAAAGTCTTCGGCTCCGTGGGGGACGACGGGCGCGGCTTCGACATGGATGGGGACCACGACGGCGTGGGCCTCGAGTCCATGAGGGAGCGCGCGGAGCTATTGAACGGAGACCTTTATCTGGTCCCAGGGCCGGGTGGAGGGACGAGGATGGAGATCTCCGTGCCGCTCGTGGAATCCACGGAGGAGCGGTAGTGGGCGTGGAGCGGAATGTGGAGCGGGACGCGGAGCTTATCCGGGTGATCATCGCCGACGACCATCAGATGTTCCGGCAGGGGGTGCGGGAGATGATCTCCACCGCGCAGGACATAGAGGTGGTCGGCGAGGCGGCGAACGGCCGGGAGGCCGTGGACCTAGCGAGGAAGGTCCGTCCGGATGTGGTGCTCCTGGACGTGGAGATGCCGGTCATGGGCGCGGAGGAAGCGATGATGCGGATGCTGGAGATCTCACCCATGCCGAGGGTCATAATCGTAACCATGCACGAGGAGCCGCGGCTGGTGCGGTGGTTTTTGGGGAACAGGGCCAGCGCCTACCTGGTCAAGAGCGCGTCGCTGGACGAACTGGTCTCGGCGGTGCGCGCCGCCGCCCGGAGCCCGCGCGCGAAGAATACGGTCATGGTCGTGCCCCGCATGGTGCTCGACAACCTGGACGATAGGGACGACGGCCTCTCCCCGAGGCAGATGGACATACTGCTCCTGGCGGCCCGCGGCCTCTCCAACCGTCAGATCTCCTTCTCGCTGCACATCGCGGAGGCCACGGTCAAGCGCCACCTCGCCAACATCTACAACAAGATAGGGGTCGGCTCCCGCTCGGAGGCCACGCGCAAGGCCATCTCCGAAGGTTGGATCTCCGCCCGCGAGATCTCGCAGAAAGAGCGGAAGGAGGGGTAGACGCGGACGATCCCGGCCACCTCTCTAAATTGGACATTACCTCGTTTCTCGGAAAGGTCGAGCCGTCGGCGATCAGCCCTCAGCAATCAGCAAGAACAAAAACCGAGTGCTGAAAGCTGAAAGCGCGGGTTGTGGAAAGTCAATCCTTCCGCAACCCGCTGTAGATACACTTTTCGGGCCATTTTCCAGCGTCAAACCCCGCTCCCGCTTGACTATACGAAGGTTCGGGGTGAGGGTACACTCGTCCGAAGAGTTACTCCTCTCTTCCCTTTCCCCATGTCCCAGGTGGGTGTCGGATACTATTACCGGCGGGAACATGTCCCGCCGGACCTTTCGAGATTTAGATTTACGGTTCTTGTGGTTCGGTTCTCGGTAGCTGGCGGAGCATGCGGCCCAACATCTCCACGCCGCCCTTGTCCAGCGTGCGGTCCTCCTCGATGATCTCCGGCTCCGCCGGGCCCGGCACTCCGGGTTCCTCCAGCCTCCGCGATGTTGGTCGCCCGAATGCGCTGCGCTTCCTCCGGTCCACGGCCTCAGACGCCATGATCTCGCGCAGCATCCTCGCCGTGACGGTGGAGCACACCATCGCCCGCATTTCGCCGAACAACTCGCGCACCCGCTCCTCCTCTTCTATGCGAACCTCGGTGAAGCGCAAATGGTCGAGGCCTGCTCCCTCCATGGAGCGCGAGAGGTTCTCCATGCAGGTCCGGCCCCAGCCCACCACGCCGACCGGGGTACCCGCCGGAAGCTCCGTCAGGCGCCGCAAACTCTCAAGCGTAGCGTCCGCCAGAAGCGCCACCGTCTCTATCCCGAGCGGCTCCACTAACTCCTGCACCTCGTGGACGTGGAAGAAGGTCGTTACCGCGAGCCGCCACGTAGCCGTCTCCCCGCCGGACATCCGTTCCGCCAGGTCTTCGAGCAACACCCGTTCGACCTCGACCGGCAGTTGCGCCTCCAGCTCGTCCGAGAACTGGTGCAACTCCGCCGGAGTACATTCGACGAACATGATGCGGGTCTTCTCCCTGGACTCGGCCCCGGCCCGCGCCAGCAACGCGGACGCGAGCTCCTCCACGGAGATACCCTGCGCCGCCGCCAGGTCCAGCACGCGCTCCACGACCTCCCGACGATTCGAGTCCTCCGCGTCCACCGGCGGCTCCACCACGTAGATGCCGCTCCCGCGCCGGCTCTCCACGTACCCTTCGCGTTCCAGGTCAGACATCACGCGCGCCACCGTGTTGCGGTTGATCCGCAAGAAACCCGCCATCGCCCGAATGCTCGGCAACCGGCTCCCCACCGCGAACCTCCCCGTCAGGATGAGGTGCTTGATCTGCTCCTCCAACTGTACATGCACCGGTACCCGGCTCTTGGAATTTATCTGTAAATCCACGTCTATCCTATTGTCCTATGCCAGTATGTCACTTATAATTGTCCTATGCCAGTATGGCAATTATACCGGAGTATCGAGG
>JBPCLT010000315.1:0-6729 GCA_051003015.1 Rubrobacteraceae bacterium
CCTTCTCCGCCGCCTGTATTTCGCCAGCGTCCTCCCGCAACTCTGGTGGGATGTATGGGAGATCGAGGCGCGCATAGACCTCTTCCTCGTTGGGAACGGGCTGATAATCTTCGTCTGTCCCGATCCGCTTCAAGCCGTACTCGGAGATGTTGACGCCCATCTTCACGGCCCTTTCGCGCAGGGCGATGTTGTGGGCCTGACCGCCGGTGAAGTGGTGCAGCAGCGTCCCGAATGCCTCGGGCGGCACGATGCGCAGGTCCACGTCCGCGCCGCCGCACACGATGGAGACCTTCGTGGGACCGTGGGCCACCACCTCGTCCAAGAACGGCGCTTCGGCGAAGGCGTCGGCGAGTGACTTCTGGTCCGTGCTCGCGGCCACGATGTCCAGGTCGCCGACCGTCTCCTTCCGGCGGCGCAGGGAACCGGCGATCTCCGCCCGCTCCGTGTCCGGGTGAGACCGGACGAAATCTAGCAGATGCTCCCCCAGAGCCGCCGCCTCATCCAGTAGCATCCGGCGCTCGGTGGCGTTATACGTCTTGGCGGCGCGCAGGATGCGCTCCTCACTCTTCTTGCCGAAGCCCTTGAGGCTGGCGAGGCGTCCTTCTTCCAGTTCCGCAAGATCCTCGACGCCGGTGATGTCCAGTTCCCGCCACAGTCGTCCAGCGGTGCGTGGCCCGACGTTCGGGAGGCGTGTGACTTCGACGAGGCCGGAGGGGATCTCCTCCGAGAGCTCGGCGAGTACCTGCGGGGTGCGGTCTTCGGCGAGGGTCCGGATCACCTCCGCCGTCGTCTTCCCGACGTGGGCCAGATCCGTGACGTCCTCCATGTCCCGGACTTCCCGGCCCGAGGCGGCGACGGACTCGGCGGCCCGCGTGTAGCCGAGCACCCGGTAGTACGCTTCGTCCTTGATCTCCATCAGCGTGGCTATGGTCTCCAGGGCGCGGACGATCTCACCGTTGCGCAACCGCGGACCTCCTTCTCGCATGAACGGGTCGCGAGGAGATTATACGCGGCCGGCTACCGGAACCCTTCGTATAAAATCCTTCCCATGCTCCGAACGCTCCTCAGCAGGGAGACTTTCCAGAGGCTCTCCCGCCACCTGACGCTCGCCTCGGCCATCTGGTTGGCCGTGACCCTCGCCTTATCGTTCTTCGTCATCTGGGCCTTCGCGGAGATAACCGAGGAGGTCATCGAGGGGGAGAGCCGCCGGTTCGACCGGGCCGTGCTGCTCTGGATCCACGCCAACCTCCCGGCCTGGCTCGACGCCCCGATGCGCCTCGTCACGGCGCTCGGCTACTACAGCGTCGTGATACCGCTCCTCGCCGTCTCGGTCCTTCTCTTCTATCGGTGGGGCTGGAAGCTCTCGGCTACACTGCTCCTGGTCTCGACGGCCGGGGGCACGCTGCTCACCACCGTGCTCAAGGCCGTGTTCCGTCGGGCTCGCCCCGAGGTCTTCGATTCGGGGTATACGGCTTCCTTCTACTCGTTCCCCAGCGGACACGCCACCGTCGCGGCCGGGTTCTATGGGGCACTCACCCTGCTCATCGCCTACCGGCTTCGCGGACGCGCGCGATGGGCCGTGGCGGTGTCCGGTGTCCTCCTCGTGCTGCTCATCGGGTTCAGCCGGCTATACCTCGGGGTGCATTATCCGACGGACGTCCTGGCGGGCTACCTCGCCGCTCCCTTGTGGGTGATCTCCGTCGGGGTGGTGTACGCCACGTGGGTCTCGATCCGGGGTCTGCGAACCTCGGAGTCGCGCCGCAAGGGACGCCGGACTTTGCGGTAGACATCCCCTCGCCGGGATGTTAGCTTCTCCTCCGTGCTCGAAGCTATCCTCGAACCGCTGATCCACTGGGTCACGCAGACCATCGGCGCCTACGGCGTCCCGGCGGTCTTCGTGCTGATGTTACTGGAGAGCATGGGGATTTTGATCCCCTCGGAGGCCATCTCGCCGTTCGCCGGATACCTGGTCTCGCAGGGGAAGATGAGCCTGCTCGCTGCGGTCGCAGCCGGAGTGCTCGGGAACGTGGTTGGCTCCTGGATCGCCTACTTCATCGGGCTGTGGGGCGGGCGCGAACTGTGGTTCCACTACGGAAAATACGTCGGGGTGCGCGAACATCACCTCCACGTCGCCGAGAAGTGGTTCGATAAGTACGGCGAGCTCACGGTCTTCGTCTCTCGTTGTCTGCCCGTGGTCCGCACGTTCATCTCCTTCCCGGCCGGGACCGCGAAGATGAACTTCGCCAAATTTACCTTCTACACCTTCGTCGGGTGCGTGCCCTGGGTCTTCGCCCTGACGTACCTCGGGTTCGTGTTGGGCGAGAACTGGGAGAGGATCGGCGACTTCCTCCACTACCTGGACTACGCGGTCGCCGTGGCCGTGCTCGCCGGCGCCGTCTACCTGTTCTTCCGGTGGCGCTCCTCCCGGTCTTCCCGGGCGTAGCGAAGACGCTAAAATAGTCGCCGCGCTGTCCCCACCGGCCGGCGCGTGAACGTCGGGAGAGAGGCTCGCATGGCGGTGCGGAAGGACCGTAGAACTTCGTTTCCGCAGCAGGTCGCCGGGGTTCTGGCGGAGGAGATCACGGAGGGCGTCCTGCCGCCTGGAGAACGATTGCTGGAGCAGACGCTCTCCGAGCGGTTCGGGACGAGCCGCGCCCCCATCCGGGAGGCGCTGTATCTGCTCTCGCAGGAGGGTCTGGTGGAGCGCGTCCCGAGGAAGGGCGCCGTCGTCAAGCGGTACACCACCCGCGAGATCGAGGAGCTATACAAGGTCCGGGTCACGCTGGAGGAACTGGCCCTGGAGCGCGACTGCGACGGGCTGAGGAGGGTGCGCCTCTCTCTGGCGGAGCTCAGGCCCATAGTGGCCGAGATGGAGAAGAGCCGCAAAGAAGTCAGGCGATATCACGGGCTGAACTTCGAGTTCCACAAATCCATCATCGAGCTATCGCGCAGCTCGGTGCTGTCGCGCCTGTACACCCAGATCGAAGGCCCCCTCAAGACGTTCCTCCGGCTCTCGGTGACGACAAAGGAGGACATCTCGAAGTCCATAGAGGACCACCGGCGCATCGTCGCGGCCATAGCCGAGGAGGACGCGGCGGAAGCGGGCCGGGTTCTTCGTGCGCACGAGGTGGACGGCATGGCCCGGGCGATGGAAGCCTTGCGCGAGGGGCGCCTGCCTTGAGCTTCGCTCGCTAGCCGCCGCCGAGGACCTGGTTCGGCAGCCAGGTGACCATGCCGGGAAAGATGGCGAGGATGAGTATGCCGACGGCCAGGACGGCGACGTAGGGGATGGCGCCGGCCAGTATGTCGCGCAGGGGCACGTCCGGGGCTATGCCCTGCACCACGTAGAGGTTCAGGCCAACGGGAGGTGTGATCAGGCCCATCTCCATGTTCAGCGTCATCACCACCCCGAACCAGATCGGGTCGAACCCCAGCGCCGTTATGATCGGGAAGAGCACCGGCATGGTTATGAGGATGATCGAGACCGGCGGCAGGAAGAATCCGAGCACTAAGAACAGCACGTTCATAGCGACGAAGACGAGCCAGCGGTTTATCTGGAGCTCGGCTATGGCTCCGGCGAGGTCCTGCGGGACGTTCAGGAAGCTGAGGACCTGCCCGATCACGGCGGAGAAAGCGACGATCATGAGGATCATGGTGCTCGTCCGGGTGGTCTCCAGCGCCATGTCCATGAGTCTGTTCCAGCGGGCCTGGCGGTAGAGCACGGCGACCAGCAGGAAGGAGAAGAGCGCTCCGACCGCCGCCGCCTCGCTCGGGGTGGCGATCCCCAGGTACAGGACGCCGAGGACCGCGGCGATCAGGACCACGAACGGCAGCACCTTTACGAGCGAGGAGAACCGCTCGCCCCAGGTGTACTCCGGCGCCGCCGCGGCCTCGGCGGCCATACTCTGGCCGGAAGACTCCTGGGCCGCCACCCCGCGCTGCTGCAGGGTGACGGCGATCAGGATCCAGAGACAGAATAGTACCGTCACCATAATGCCCGGCACGACGCCGCCGAGGAAGAGCTGGCCGATAGACGACTCGGTGGAGATGCCGTAAAGGATCAGGGTGACGCTCGGCGGGATGAGGATGCCGAGGGTGCCGCCCGCGACTATGGCGCCCGTGGACACCTCATTGGAGTAGCCGCGCTTGCGCATCTCGGGGATGGCGACCCGGCCGATGGCGGCGGAGGTGGCGGGGCTGGACCCGGTCAGGGCGGCGAAGATGGCGGAGGCCACGATGCTGCTCATGGCGAGCCCGCCCCGGAGCCTGCTGAGCCACATGTTCGTCGTCTCGAAGAGGTCCCCGCTCGCCTTGGACTGGCCGAAGATCACGCCCATCAGCACGAAGAGCGGTATCGAAAGCAGCGCGAAGTTGTTGAGCGAGTCGAACACGAAGTTGCCGAAGAAGTTGAGTTGGGCCACGTCCAGGAAGACCACGACCGAGATGAGGGCCGTGAGTCCCAGCGCGAAGGCTATAGGCACCCCCAGGACCATGAGCACCGCCATGATCAGGACGACGATGCCGCCTATAGCGAACGAGCTCACCGGTTCACGCCCCCGTCCATCTCCTCGTCGTCTTCTCCCTCATCCCCGGCGCGCAACTCCCGAATTCGGTCGTAGATGATGGAGAGGTACTGGAGGCCCATCAGGGTCATACCCAGCGGGACGATAAAGTACGGGAAGGTCATCGGCGGATTCCACGCGGTGCCGGACCTCTGACCGGTGGAGGTCGCGTACCACCAGAGCTTGAAGGAGATCACGGCCACCACCACGACGAAGAGCAGTCCGAGGAGCGCGGCCACGATGTTGGCCGCCACTCGCGCTTTGCCGGGCAGTTTCTCTATGACGAGGTCCACGTTGACGTGGTCCCCGTGCTTGAGTCCGTAGGCGCCGCCGACGAACGCCGCGAACATCAGGAGGTAGATGCTCAGCTCCGTCTGCCAGACCGTCGGCGCCCCGATAACGTAGCGCAGCGTCACTGCCTCGCAGATGATCAGGGTCGAGACCAGGAGCAGGACGCCGCTGACGTAGCCGGCGAGGTCCGAGACACGATCCACCCACCGGAACAGGAAGAACTTGTCCGGCCTATCCGACGCTTCCAACGGAGCCTTCCTCCCTTACGAAACCTGCTCTACTGAGAGACGGCGCGCCGCCTCCGGTCCTCCTATTGCGCCGGCACTTCCTTCGCGAGGTCCACGAGGTTCTGGCCGCCCTCGACCTCTTTGGCGAAGTCGTCCCAGATCGGCTCGGAGACCTCCTGCCAACGCTCGAAGTCGGCGTCGTTGATCGTGGCGACCGTGACGCCGTTGTTCTCGAATTCCTTCTCGACACGCAGGTCATCCTCCTCGGAGGCGGTGTAGGCGTACTCCTGGAGGTCCCGGCCGGCCTGCTCGACGATATCCTGCTGCTCTGGCGTGAGCTCCTCGAACTGCCGGGTTCCGATGATGAGTGGCTCGAACATGAACCAGAAGGTGTTCTCGGTGGGGGAGGTATAGGACTCGACCTGCTCGTAGAGCCTGTAGGAGCTGAACGACGAGGCCGAGGTTATGGCGGAGTCGAGCGTCCCGGTCTGCATGCCGTTGTAGATCTCCGAGGACGGCATGCTTGAGATGCCCAGGCCGATGCTCTCCAGCATCGCCTCCACCTGGACGCCCGCGGCGCGGGTGGTGCTGCCCCCCTGGACGTCGTCGGGCGAGGTTATGGGATCGCCCTTGCGGACCCCGATGGCGCCCGCGTTCCAGATCCAGGTGAGGATCTTGATGTCGTTCTCCTCCGTGAGCCGCTCTATCTCTTTGCCGATCTCGGCATCCTGGTAGTTCTGGGCCTGTGCGTGACTGCTTACCATCGCTGGCATGAGGGTGATGCTGAACGCCGGCACGCTGCCCGCTCCGTAGTCCAGCGGGAACACGGACATGTCGGTCGCGCCCTGGGTTATGGACTCGTATTGCTCGTCCGCGGGGACCAGCGACTCGGCGGGCGCTATCTCTATCTTGACCTGCCCGTTTGTCTCCTGCTCGACCTGCTCCTTGAACCTCTCGGCCAGCACGGCCCGGAAGTCACCCTCCTCCGGGGTGGCCTTGGGCCACTGGTGCGTTAGCCGCAGCGTTACCTGCTCGGCGCTTCCGCCACCCGCGCCCCCACAGCCTATCGCGAGGCTTGCCACCAGGACGACCGCCGCAACGAGCTTCCATGCTTTCCCGGCTCTCGCCAACCTCTTCACACCCGCTCCCTTCCCCGTTTCCTAACCCATCTCCGAACGGCATCATAAGACATTCTTACGGCGCGTGCCGGGCGCCGCCTGTGGGACGCGACGCCCCGCACCACGCCCAGCTTCACGAGGTCCTGCGGTGTCAGCTTCATGCGCTCCGATATCTCCCGGGCCTTCGAGCGGTCCTTCTCGATGATCGCCGCCGCGCTCTCCGGCGCGATGACCGCGAAGTAGGCGTCCGGCGTGATCCAGAGGTTGTCCGGCGCCGCGAGCGCGAGAGCCCCGCCGGAGCCGCCCTCCCCGATGACGAGCGAGGTGATGGGGACGCTGAGGTCCGCCACGGCGCAGAACATCTCGGCTATGGCGGTGCCGATCCCCTCCCTCTCGTCGTCGGCCCGGTTGCCCGCTCCGGGCGTGTCGATGATCGTGAGCACGGGCTTCTGGAGCCGCTCCGCGAGTTCCATCAGCCTCCTGGCCGTGCGAAAGCCTGCCGCCGTGTTGGCCGTGCCGTTCTGGGCGGCG
>JBPCLT010000316.1:0-4606 GCA_051003015.1 Rubrobacteraceae bacterium
GAGTTCGGGGACGTGGCCGAGTACTTCAACGGCAAGGACCTCAACGGCGACGGCCAGGGTGACTCCGGACTTACGATGCACCTGAAGGTCGGCGGCCAGGGCATGTTCCACTTCATGTCCTTCTCCGCCCCGTACGTCATCGGCCCCGAGAACCCGAGCCACTACTGGTTCGACCCGGAGAACATGGATCCGCTCATCGACAGCCCCGGACACGTGCG
Organism: Rubrobacteraceae bacterium; assembly: GCA_051003015.1. Lineage (GTDB taxonomy): Bacteria > Actinomycetota > Rubrobacteria > Rubrobacterales > Rubrobacteraceae > JACDGB01. The sequence continues at coordinate 219 of JBPCLT010000316.1, forward strand.
AGCCCTCAAGAAGTTGGTGGAGCTCACCGAGTACGGTCCCGACGCGATGACGGCCTGGAGTCTAGGCGAGAGCTGGGACCACTTCCTGCGCGGCGAGGCGGCGCTCACCTTCACCTGGGGAGACCTGGGCGCGCTGGCGCAGCAGCAAGGGAGTCAGGTGAAGGGTAAGATCGGGGCCGCCCCCATCCCCGGCACGTCGGAGTACTACGACATCGACGCCGGCGAGTGGGTGAAGACCGACCAGCCGAACGTCGTGGGCAATACCACCGGCGGCTCTTGGGCCGGCGTCATCTCCAAGTTCTCCGACGCGCCCGAGGCGACCTACTATCTGCTGGCCCTGATGGCGACCAAGGAGAAGTCCACGGTCTACGCTGCCCGGGGTTGGGACGGGGTGGACCCCGGTCGATCCTTCCACTTCCTGCCACCGGACGGCAGCGCAAGCATGGAGAATTACAACAAGGCCGGCTGGAACGAAGGCGACGCCGAAGAGTACACTACCGCCTATTTCGACAGCTTCAACGCCGAGCAGCAGTTCCCATATCTGCGCATCCCGGCCACCTTCGAATACTGGACCGCGTTGGACATCTCACTCTCCGAGGCGGTCACCGGGCAGGCGGAACCGGAGGAGGTGTTGAAGACGACGGCCGAGGAGTTCGATAGCATCACCGAACGTCTGGGACGGGAGGAGCAGCAGGAGATCTACAGGAAGTCGCTCAACTTAGACTAGCGGATTTCCCCGTTCGGGCGGCGCCGACTGCACCGGCGCCGTCCGCCAGAGACCGGAAGGGGCGTTGCGTTGGATAGCGCAGGCGATAATCGCCGATCACGCGAGTACGAAACGGACCCGAAAGCAACGCCGTCGAAGACGCGCGCGGATCGCACGAAGTTCCTCTTTATCGGTCCCGCGGTCGTCTGGATCTTGGCCTTCACCATCTTCCCGCTGCTCTATGCGCTCTACACGAGCCTCTACAGTTTCCGCTACGGCCAGCGCTTCGGCTTCGTGGGCCTCGAAAACTTCGCCCGCCTTTTCACTGACAGCAACCTGCTCTCGTCCTTGCGCATCACGCTGACCTTCGTCGTAGGCACCGTGACGGGGGAGATGGTGCTGGGGGTGGCGCTGGCGCTCTTGCTGAGCCGCGAGATACGGGGTAGCAACGTAATACGAGGGATAGCGACGCTGCCGCTGTTCGCCACGCCGGTGGCGGTGGGCTACCTCGCCATCACCCTGTACTACGAGCGCAACGGGCCGCTAAACTCGCTGATTCGGGCCTTGGGCGGGGAGAACATCCCGTGGCTCTCCGACCCCTCCTGGGCCCTCGTGGCCGTGATCCTGGTCGACATCTGGCAATGGACTCCGTTCGTCTTCCTGATCACCCTGGCCGGGCTGCAGAGCCTGCCCTCGGAGCTGTACGACGCGGCCAGGGTTGACGGCGCATCCGCCGCCCAGAACTTCCGCTTTTTGACGCTACCCCTGCTGGCTCCCCTCCTGTGGTTGATCCTGCTCCTCAGAATGGTGGAGGCGTTCAGGGTCTTCGACATCCCGGTCAGTCTGACGCTGGGCGGCCCGGGACGCGCGACCGAGGTCTACAGCCTGTACACGTACCGGACGGCGATGCGCTTCTTCGACCACGGGTACGCCGCGGCCCAGGGGATACTGCTGCTCGTGATCGTCATGTTCATCGTGACCCTCATCTTCACCCGCGTTCGCGGGCTCTACGAGGAGGAGAGGTAGATATGCGACTGGTTTACAGAGCCGGGTTGGGATTAACAACGGCCGTGGCGTTGTTGTTGGTGCTGTTCCCCTTCTACTGGGCCTTCTTGAATTCTATCAAGAGACCCGAGGAGACCTTCCAGCCAAGCTGGATCCCGTTCCTCCAGTTCCAGCCGACCCTGGAGCACTGGAGGAGCCAGCTCGCCATACCCGAGATCCGGCACGCTCTGCTGAACAGCACGATCATCTCTGTCGGCGCGGCGACGCTGGCTCTCCTCCTGGGTACCCTGGCTGCCTACGCTTTAGCCCGCTTCCACTTCAACCGGCCGAGTAACGGCGCTTTGACTACCTGGTTTATCTCCCAACGGGTGCTCCCGCCGGTGATGTTCGTAACCCCGTTCTTCTTGCTGATGCGCCAGTTCGGGCTCCTCGATTCGGTATGGGCGCTCGTCCTGCTCAACGCCACCTTTACGCTGCCATTCGCGGTGATCATCCTCAGCCAGACGTTTCGGGAGTTACCTCGGGAGCTGGAAGAGGCGGCTCTGGTGGACGGCGCGTCGCAACTCCAGTCCTTCTTCTGGATCATGCTGCCACTGGCGCTGCCGGGCCTTGCGGCGGCTTGGGTCATCTGCATGGCCTTTAGCTGGAACGAGTTCCTCTTCGCCCTGTCTCTCACCAGTCAGGCGGCGATACCAATGCCCGTTATCATCGCCGGCGCCGAGCACACCCGGGGCGTGCAGTTTTGGTTCGTTGGCGTAAACGTGCTGATGACGATGCTGGTACCGATAGTTCTGGCCCTGCTGGCACAACGCTACATCATCCGCGGGCTGACGCTGGGCGCCCTGAAAGGCTAGATGGATGGCCGCCGAACCGCTCCTTCTGGGGGCCGACGTCGGCACGACGAACATAAAGGTCGTGGCCTTCGACAGGAGCGGCCGACCGCTGGCGTACGCCCGCACGCCGACGCCCACCCACTACCCGGGACCTGGCCGGGCGCACTACGATGCGGAGGAGCTGTGGCGAGCCTTCGCGGAGACCACGCGGAAGGTCACCGACCAAATGGACGACCCGGGCCGCATCGCCAGCATTGCCATAACCAGCATGGGCGAGGCTGCTGTACCCCTCGACGCCGACGGCCGGCCGACGCACTACATGATCTCCTGGTTCGACGGGCGCGCGCAGCCCCAGGCGGAGCGGCTGGCCCATGCCATCGGCCGGGACAGGCTTTTCGAGACAACGGGGCTCTCCCTGCAGCCGATCTTCGGTCTGTGCAAGCTGCTCTGGCTGAAGGAGAACGAGCCCGATGCCTACTCTCGCACCGCCTCGTGGCTGAACGTAGCCGATTACGTAGCCTTCCGCCTCTCCGGCGTCGCCGCCACGGACTTCTCCCTGGCCTCCCGCACGCTCGCGCTCGACCTGCACGAACTGCGGTGGGCCGATGACTTGCTGCGAGAGATAGACGTTTCCCCCGATCTCCTCGCGCCACTACGCCCGAGCGGTACGTCTCTGGGCCCCATCACGCCCGAAGCGTCGGAGCCGACCGGGTTGCCAGAGAGTGTCCGGGTCGCGGTGGGCGGTCATGATCACGTCTGCGGCGCCCTGGCCACCGGCGTCACCGGGCCCGGGACGATGCTCAACTCTCTGGGCACCGCCGAGGCCATCTTCCTGCCGCTGGAGCGTCCACTGGATGACCCCGAAGTCGGGCACCAGGGCTACACTCAGGGCGCCCACGTCGCGGGACAGTACTACGTGTTCGGCGGCCAGTACACCTCGGGCGCCAGCATCGAGTGGTTCCGGGAAGCATTGGGCGAAGGTGCGGACTACAGCCCCCTCATCGCGGAGGCCGAGGAGGCTCCGCCGGGGTCTTTGGGCGTCTTCTTCCTGCCCCACCTGCGCCTCGCGAACCCACCCTACGACGACCCGCGTTCGAGAGGCGCGTTCGTCGGGCTCACCACCGACGTGGGACGCGGGGCCCTCTTCCGGGCGGTACTGGAGGGTCTGGCGTACGACTCCCGCAACTCGCTCGAAGGGCTCCTCGCCCACTCAGGCGTCGAGGGGCCACGGAAGATATACGCCATCGGCGGTGTAGCTCAGAACCGCCTGCTCATGAGCATCAAAGCCACGGTACTCGACCGGGAGATTTCGATAGTGGGCGTGGAGGAGGCGACCAGTCTCGGGGCCGCCATCCTGGGCGGCGTGGGCGCCGGCGTCTACGAGGACGTGCCTTCGGCGCTAAAAGAACTGCGCTACGAGGAGACGCCGGTGAAGCCGGTGCGAGAGCAGGTGTCACTATACGACGCCTGCTTTCGGCAGGTGTACCGTCGAATCTACCCGAGCCTCCGCGAGGCGCACCACGAGATCCACCGCCTCCACAATGAGGAGTGACGCGCTGTCGCCTCTACCCCCCATCCGAAGCCAGCCGTAGCGCCAGCTCCCGAAAGAAAGCCCGATCCACCTTCATCCCGGCTTGCCCGGCATCGTCGGGCCACTCGTGAAACGCTACCGGTATCTTGAACCGCGGCAGGACGGGCTCCAGTGAGGCGGCGAGGTCCGGCGGTGGGGCGCCGTCCGTCGTCCGCGCGAAGGCAACGGGGCGAAATCCGAACTCCGCGTCCGGGACGGGCGCCACGACCGCGTCCTCCACGCCGTCCAGGCGGCGAAGCGCATCTTCGATCTC
>JBPCLT010000317.1:0-3525 GCA_051003015.1 Rubrobacteraceae bacterium
CCTCGACGTTCACTTGCCGGGAGATCTTGCCGTCCCGTACATCGAGCGTCGTCGCGCCGAGAACCCTGACCCCATCCGGGTACTCGCACATCTCGTTGAACGCAACGCGATTCTCGCCGATGACCTCATCTTCGACGTGGTGGGTCATCGCCCGGCCGCAGACGTCGCGCAGCATCTCCGAGATCTCCCCCTTGCCATGAAGCTCCAGCGGAGAGCTGGGCGTGGAGTTCTTGTTGACGACACGCAACTCAGCATCGTCGGCGTAGAGGCTGATGAGCGCCTCGAAGTCGCTCTCCTCTATAGCGTGGCGCAGGGCCTCGAAATCGAGACGGCCCGCGGCCATCTGTTCGGTCATTGCGTGTTCCTCCTTTTCGCGTCGTGCCGGTCAGCAAGCCGTGGTGTTCAAGCCGGTTCTGTATCCGTAGCGATCACCTCCTTTCCTGTCGTTGCGGTGACGGGGTCCGGCAGATCTTCCAGGTGAGCGATTGATTCCGCATCCAGGAGATCCGTGCGTGACCAGAGGGCCTGTAGCGGGATTTCTGGTTTTCCGGCCGGTTCCTTGACGGCGGTGAAGACGCCATAGAACCAGAGGCCTCGCCTCAGCGCCCGGTACTGCTCCAGCCCCGAGCGGACGCTCGCAAGGCGGTCGTCGCCGTAGAGCTGGAGCATTCGCAGCAATGCCGCCGCCGGATAGCCCGCCAGCGCGCGCAGGCGCAGGCGGCGCGAAGACGGCCAGATGTTGGCGGTTATGTCTTTGATCCGGACGTCAGTGAAGCCGGCGCGCCGGGCACTCTCCCCGAACTCTTCGGCGGTCGCCAGATCCGGCACCGCCCAGCCGGACAACCAGCTACCCAGCAACCTTTCCTCGGACAAGCCGAATGGATGCCCGGAGCGAAACAAATCGGCTACGACCAACCGGCCCCCGGGCCCGAGCAGCCGTCGGGCTTCATCCAGAAAGTCCTGCTTGTCTTGAGCGTGGCAAATGCTTTCCATGGCCCACACCACGTCAAAGCTCTCGTCCGGGAAGCCGGTCCGGGCGAAGTCCCGACGCTCGAAGGCGACCCTGTCCGAGACGCCCTGCCGATGGGCAATGCAGCGGGCCTCGCGGATCTGACCGCGAGCCAGGTTGACGCCCACGACCTCGACGCCGAACTCACGGGCCAGCCAGATGGCGCTGTGGCCGAGGCCGCACCCCGCGTCGAGTACGCGGTCGGTGGGCCGGAGGTCCGTGCGCTTCGCCAGAGCCCGGTTCATATTGGTGAGAGCCTCGGCGTGGTTCCGGATACGCTCGTCCCAGAAACCCAGGTGCAGGGCCGCCGGAGTGGCTGATCGGGGGCGAAGGCGTCCGGTGAGCGACTGCTCGTAAAAAGAGACGACGCGGCGACCGTGCGCCGTAAGCCCAGGGTCGGGCGAAATCGCGGTGGACGATATCTTTTCTGCTGCTTGCATCAGTCCTGCCGGTCGCAGACGTAGTCGCGGGAAGGGTCGTAGTCCCGACCGTCCACCTCACTCATGCGAGGACCGTAGATGTGTACGGAGATCGCCACTTCGTCGCCGGGGTTTCCCATCTTGTGAATGCCACCCTCATAGGGCAGGACCGTCGAGACCCCATGCTCTTCCCTCCACATCCGCCGCCACACCCTCCTCAAGCGGGCGTGGTTGGGCTCGGAGTTGTCGTCCAGGCGCTCGTAGCGATCTTCCAGCAGACACCCGAGCGCGCAGCGAAAGGCTCCCCAGGCGGAGTGGTCGTGGATCCTGGTCCCGGTTCCCGGAGGCCAGACGAAGACCTGAAGGGAGCAGGAGCCGTCCGGGGCGTCGTGGCCGCGGGCCACGTACCAGTCTTCTGCCCGTTCCGCCCTCTCCAGGAAGGGGAGTAACCACGAAGCCAGGAAGGCGGGCTCTTCCACCAGGCGATCCAGGAAAAGGACGGCTTCCTGGAGGGTCGCCCCTGACGGAAGGTCAGAGTGGTTTCTCCGTTCGTTTGTGTCCAGCATCATTGTCATGGGTATCTTGCTCCCCGCGGTAATCCTTCATCTTCGCAGGCGTTCGTCCCCTCGCGTCTAAAACCGCCGGGTTACGCTCCGGCCTGATCCGGTGCGGGGACGACGCCGAGCTGCTGCATCATGCCCAACGTGTCCCACACGACCCACTGCTCTGCGACCTTGCCGCCTTCGATGCGGAAGAGGTGGACGGCCGGTACGTTCACGGGCCTGCCGGTGGGTGGGATTCCCATCACCTCGGCGTTTTGCGTGCCGGTGCCCGTCCAGCGGACTACCACCCTATCGTCTCCGGCCGCCTGGATCTCCTCGATGCCCCAGTGTCCGCCCACGCCTTCCTGAAAGACGGCTATCGCCTCGGCCGTCGCCTGCGGGCCTGTCTCCACGGGGACCTGCGGATCGTGGTATTCGTGGTCCGCCGTCATCAGTTCGTCGGCAAGCTCCAGCTTGCGCTCGTTGCAGAACTCCTCGAAGTAGCGCCTCACGAGGGCCACGTTTTCTTCCGCCGACATTGACTTCTCCTTTCGTGCATCAGGCGCGACTCACGGTGAGTCGCGTGAACAGTCGATAGCTCCGGTCTTTTCGGTTACATGCGCTCTCCCTATCCTTGCTGCGGCGGGCCGGGAGGACCGACGATCTCCTCGCCGTACCGCTCCATTTCGGCGGCGAGCGCCGCTACGTCGGGCGGACCTTCGGGCGGCGGAGGCAGCGTCAATGCCCGCGCGGGTTCGCTGAATCGGGGGTCCCGGAACATTTCCTCGGCTCCGCCGGGCGCGAGGATGGCTTGCATCCGGATCACGTCGGTCTCGAAGGTGAACGAGTGGGGGATGCTACGTGGCGCGAAGACGAACGTACCGGGGGTTGCCTTGTAGGTATCCTCGCCTATGTAGAACGTGATCCCACCTTCGAGCACGTAGAACGTCTCGTCTGCCCGGTGGTGGATGTGGCGCGGCGGTTCGAGGCCCTTGCGACTCACGATCTCCAGCAGGCCAAACTGTCCGCCAGTCTCCTCCGAGCCGGCCAGGACGGTGAAGAGGTTGCCCATGAACCAGACCGAGTCCTCCAGGCTCGCGCGGCGCGCGTACTGCGCGGTCCCTTCATGCTCGACCGTCACACGCGCTCCTTTCGATGTACCGGGCCGAAAATTCCGTGGACTCCCTCCGCGAGCCGGAATTCGCGGAGAACCGATTCCTTTCTGCTACTCGTCCCAGGCTTCGACGTTGACTTGACGGACGATCTTGCCGTCCAAAAGCTCCAGCGTCGTCGCGGCGAGAACTCTGGCCCCATCCGGGTACTCGCACATCTCGTTGAACGCTATGCGTCCTTCGCCGATGACCTCGTCCTCGACGTGGTGGGTCATCGCCCGGCCGCAGACGTCGCGCAGCATCTCCGCGATCTCCTCCTTGCCATGAAGCTCGAACGGAAAGCTGGGCGTGGTGTTCTTGTTGACGACACGCAACTCAGCATCGTCGGCGTAGAGGCTGATGAGCGCCTCGAAGTCGCTCTCCTCTATAGCGTGGCGCAGGGC
>JBPCLT010000318.1:0-13361 GCA_051003015.1 Rubrobacteraceae bacterium
CGGCGGCAGAGTAAGGCAGTTGCTCACCAAGATACGCCTTCATCTCTCATCTGGTCATCCTGGCCAACGGCTATGGCAAGCGCTTTCGTTGGCGCAGACGGAATACGCCCGTGAATAATTCAGGCTAAAGGACTTCGTGAGTATATGCAGGAAAGATGGGGTGGGGGAACCGTCGGTATGATGCAAAGAACAGGTGTCTGACAATTGTCCATAGGGAAGCAGGCACGCAAGCGTCTTGCATGTTTTGAATTGGGAATGATGAAGTGAGAAGCTAGAATTCAGCATGGTTGACACGAGCGTCGTGTACACTGTGTTCGTGTGGAATCTGTCGAGAGGGTTGGGCAATGAAGAACATTACGTTGAGTGCGGACGAGGGGTTGATCGAGGCTGCTCGTGAGCGGGCGCGGGTGGAGCACACTACCCTGAACGAACAGTTTCGGCTGTGGCTGGCCGATTATGCGCGGCGCGAGCAGCAGGCCGAGAGGGCCATGGCGACTGTTCGGGAGTTGCGCGGCAAGGTCCGTACCGGTGGCCGCAAGTTCACGCGGGACGAGATGAATGAGCGGTGATTTCCTCGACTCCAACGTGTTCGTCTACCTGTTCGACGAGACCGATGAACGCAAGCGAGACGCGGCGGAGAAGATCGTGAACTCGGCGTTGCAGACCAAAAACGCCGGCATCAGCTTCCAGGTCGTACAGGAGACTTTGAACGTGGTTACCCGCAAGGTGGCGGCGCCGATGACCGCCGAGGGCGCGAAAAGTTTCATGGAGGAGGTGCTGGCGCCGTTGTGGCGGGTCTCGCCAAGTCCGGCTCTATACAACCGCGCACTCGATGTCCAGGCGCGCTACCAATACGGATTCTACGACTCGCTCATCATCGCGGCGGCCCTCGACGCAGGCTGTGCCAGACTCTACAGCGAGGACTTTCAGGATGGACAGCGGATCGAGGGTCTCACCATCGAAAACCCGTTTCTTGAAGGTACAGAGACAGTCACCGATCCTCCATGAGGAGCGTCCGGTCGGGTTCGGCCAGACTCACAGCCCAATCTGGATACGCTGGGGTTCATGGCGGTCCACGCCGCCCCTCACGGTGACCTCGAGCAAACCGTTCTCGAAGCTCGCGCTGATGTCGCCACCGTCCACGCCTTCGGGCAGCTTGATCCTCCTCCTGAAGTGTCCGTAGTAGCGCTCCCGCGCGTAGGATTCCAGGGACTCTGGCTCTCCCGTGCGTTCTCCCTGGATGGTCAGCGCGCCTTCGGAGAACGAGATCTCCACTTGTTCTCTTGGCACGCCTGAGAGTTCGCAGCGTATCTTCAGGTCATCGCCGCCGTCGGCGAAGATGTCTGTGGTGGGGACCCAGGCGGTCGCGTGGGTCCTGTGGCCCTCCTCCTGACTGCCGCTGCCTCCCTCGGCGAAGTCCCGCATCCGGGCCATCTCGCTCATGGTGTCCATGACCCCCCGGAACGGGTTTCGTTTCCTGCCCATTCGTCCTCCTTCCAGTCGTTAGCGGGCTCGTCCTTGCTCCGGCTGGATCACTCCTCCGAAGCCTCCAGGTCTCCCCGTATGGGAGGGCGCATCCAGCTCACCGAGGTCCAGGGCACGAAGACCTGCTGTCCCTCCACCTCGCCCGATTTGTACGTGTAGACGAGCCCGAACTCGCCAACCTCCCTGAGCGTCACAAGCTCCCAGATCTCGGTGCCCGTCCTGCAAAGTACCAGGTCATCTCCGATCCAGGCTTGTGGTATCGGTCTATCTTCCAATTCGAATGCTTCCGCCTTTCAGGTACGGCGGGCGAGTGGCGCACAAACAAGGCCACCCGCCCGGTTTCTATTGGATGAAGCGCCGCTGGCTATCCGCGGTTTGGCCCGCGCTCCTCGGGGCTCTCGCCGGTCATCTGCTGGGGCGTGGGGGCGCCGCTCGGGCGGGACATCGCCCTCCCCGGCTCCGGCGCGGCTCTTTGCCCCCTCTCCATGCCCGGCTCGGCGCGCAGCGCCTTCAGGATGGAGAAGCAAAGCCCGATCAGGATGATCACGAACGGCGCCGCCGACGCGATTGCCACGGCCTGAAGGGCCGTAAGAGCCGCATCCACGGAGCCCTGTATCTTCCCGGCTAGCAGGCAGATCGCCGCCGCCGCGCCGGTGAACGTGCCCCACACGATGATGTTCCACCTCGTGGGATGCAGGTGACCCTTCGAGGAGAGCATGCCCATCACCATCGAGGCCGCGTCCGCCCCGCTGACGAAGAACAGCGCGACCAGGATGATCGCGATTCCAGCCATCAGCCCGAACAACGGGAACTGCTCCAGCGTGAGGAACAGCGCCGCCGGCTGGTTGCTCGCGGCGGTCTCGGCGAGGTTGTTCACCGCCCCCGAAAGCTGCAGGTTGATGGCGGCTCCGCCGAGGACAGCGAACCATACGAAGCTGACCGCGCTGGGGGCCAGGATCACGCCGATGACGAACTCGCGGATGGTGCGCCCGCGCGAGATGCGAGCGATGAAGGTGCCGACGAACGGTGCCCAGCTTATCCACCACGCCCAGTAGAAGACGGTCCACGCGGAGACAAACGCCCCGTCGCTGAAGGCCGCCGTGTGGAAGCTCATCGGGATAAGGTTGGCCATGTAGCCGCCGAGCGACTCGGTGAAGGTGTTGAGGATGAACACCGTCGGCCCCACGACGAACAGGAACACCAGCAGGAACACGGCCAGCACCATGTTGGTGTTGGCGATCCACTGTATGCCCTTATGCACCCCGCTGATAGCCGAGAGGATGAAAGCCGCAGTCAGGATGGCGATGATCAAGATCGCCAACCCGACCGCCTCCCGTCCGCCGAAACCGAACATGGCCTCGAGTCCCTGGTTGATCTGCAGCGCGCCCAGGCCAAGCGAGGTGGCCGAGCCGAACAGCGTGGCGAAGATCGCCAGTATGTCTATGGTCTTTCCGATGGGCCCGTAGACCCTGTCACCCAAAAGCGGATAGAACGCCGTGCTGATGAGGTTGGGCATCCCCTTGCGGAAGGTGAAGTAGGCGAGGGCCAGACCCATGATCGCGTAGATCGCCCACGGGTGGAACGCCCAGTGGAAGTAGGAGTACTCCATCGCCACCTGGGCAGCATCTCTGGTGCCCGGCTGCGCCGTCCCCGCCGGAGGAGAGCTCATGTGGGAGAGAGGTTCAGCCACCCCGAAGAACATCAGCCCGATGCCCATCCCCGCGCTGAACATCATGGCGATCCACGACACCGTCCTGAACTCCGGCTGCTCGTCCGGCCCACCGAGCCGCACTTTGCCGTACCGGCTGAAGGCCAGGTAGAGCGCGAAGGCCAGGAAGCCGAAGGATGAGAGTATGAATACCCAGCCGAAGTTGGGCACCAGGAAACTCCACAGGACCGCATCGAAGACGGCGGCCAGGTTTTTCGTGAAGAGTATCCCCCATATAACGAACACCGCCGAGATGGCCGCCGCAACCCAGAATACGGTGGGGTCTATCCTCGCTTCACTCTGTCTTTCCACTGTTGTCGCTCCTTTCCCCTCGCGTATGAGGCTTGTACCCTTGCGTACACACTAGCATAACACTATGTGGGAACGTGTTTCCATATGGGAACACGCTTCATCTCTCCGATGGCATTCTGGCACGCTCATTGGCATGGATCACCGACGGATGATTGAGTTCTGGAGATCGCAACGCCTGGGGATCGAGGTCTACCGGCGCGGGACGCTTCACGTTTGGCAGGGCCAGAAGCATTGTGGAAACTTTAGAGCAAGCCGGAGGGAAGTCAAGAGGGCGCGCCCGGACTGGAGATGCTCGCTTTCTTCCGCCGCCGGGCTTGATCGGGGGCGCGACAACGGTCCTCGGCAGCCCGGCGGAGTTCTCGGCTAGAATCGCGGGCGTGTGCTAATGACCACGCGGAAGGCCGTGCCGGTATTTGAAACACGTTTCTTTATTCGGTACATTGCGGTGTCCTCACCGGCCGGGTGGACTCTACTTTGAGGAGGATCATGGCGAGGATTCTTGACGGCAAGGCCATCGCCCGGGAAGTGCGGGCCGAGGTTGCGGAGGGCGTAAAGGAGCTACGGTCGGATGGCCGGGAGGCGCGGCTGGATGTGATCCTGGCCGGCGAAGACCCGGCGTCCGTCACCTACGTGCGAAACAAGCAGAACGACTGCGCGGAGGTAGGCATCGAGTCCCAGGTCCATCGTTTCCCCGATGACGTTACTCGGGAAGAACTCGAGGCGACAATCGAGCGGCTCAACGAGGATGACGAAGTCTCCGGGTTCTTCATGCAGCTCCCGATCCCGGCTCATCTGGACCCTTTGCCCCTGATCTCACGCATACGCCCGGACAAGGACGTGGACGGCCTCAACCCCGAGAGTGCAGGGAGGTTGGCGATGGGGTTGCCGGCCCTCATGCCATGCACGCCGCACGGCATAGTCCAGATCCTACGCCGCTCCGATATACCGCTGGAGGGCAGGGAGGCGGTGGTGCTAGGCCGGTCGAACCTGGTCGGCAAGCCGATGGCCCAACTCCTCCTGCGCGAGAACGCCACGGTTACGGTCTGTCACTCGCGCACGGCGGACCTGACCGGGGCCGCCAGCCGGGCGGACGTCCTCATCGTCGCCCTGGGCCGCCGGGAGATGGTCGGCGCCGAATACGTGAAGGAGGGCGCCGTGGTGGTTGACGTGGGTATTCACCGCAAGGACGAGGGCGGTCTTGTGGGCGACGTGCGCTTCGCGGAGGTGGAGGAGAAGGCGTCCGCCATAACGCCCGTCCCTGGAGGCGTTGGTCCCATGACCCGGGCGATGCTCCTTCATAACACCTTGCAGGCGTCGCGCGCCGGAAAGGAAGGGTAATGGAACCGGAGCCCGGCTCCCGCTTCGTGGACGACGTGGACGAGCAGTATCCTCCGGATCGAAGCGTGGACCTTCCCCGCATCGAACGCGCCGTCAGGGAGATACTGGCCGCCGTGGGCGAGGACCCGGAGCGGGAAGGGTTGAGAGGCACCCCTGCTCGGGTAGCCAGGGCCTACGAGTTCCTGTTCGCCGGGTTGAGCGTGGACCCTGCCAGGCAGTTGAGCGTGGGTTTCCAGGAGGATCACCACGAGATGGTCCTAATACGGGACATACCCTTCAATTCGATGTGCGAGCATCATCTTCTGCCCATGATCGGCAAGGCACACGTCGGATACATACCGGATGGGAAGGTCGTGGGGCTCTCCAAGCTGGCCCGCGTGGTCGAGGGCTACTCCCGCAGGCCCCAGCTCCAGGAAAGATTGACAGCCCAGATCGCCGACGCCCTGCACGGAAGCCTGGAGTCTCGCGGCGCCATCGTCGTCGTGGAGGCCAACCACCTGTGCATGACGGTCAGAGGCGTCCAGAAACCGGGTAGCGTCACCGTCACCAGCGCCGTTCGCGGCATCTATGCCAGAGACCAGCGCACCCGCCAGGAAGCCATGAGCCTCATAACCGGCGGCGCCAGATAGAAGGCAAAGGCCCCCTCAGAGAGACGGTAATCGGCAGACGAGATGCTGTGGACCCCGAAACCCGAAACGCCATGAGCCGGGATATCGTGGGGAAAATCTCCGGCCTCACTTCGTACCGTGGGGCCAGAACGGTGCTGGCGTACGTTGGTTTCGGCAGCGAGTTGCAGACCGGCGACTTCCTGCGCTGGACCCTGGACCAGGGGAAGACTTTGCTCCTCCCCAGGGTCAACCGCGAGACGAAGTCCCTGGATATCTATGAAGTGAAGGACCTGGAGCGTGATCTGGAATCCGGAACCTGGGGGATTCGGGAGCCGAATCCGGATCTATGCTCTCCGGCGGACATCCACGCGGTTGATTTCGTCCTCGTCCCCGGCGTAGCCTTCGATAGCCGGGGCGGCCGTCTGGGTTACGGGGCGGGCTTCTACGACAAGCTGCTCGCCAACCGTCCCTCGCACGCCTGGCTTGTGGCCGGAGCCTTCGAGATCCAGATAGTCGAACATGTCCCAATGCACGAACACGACGTGCCCGTGGACCTGGTGGTGACCGAACAGGGACACTACCTCTCGTAAAGTGGACAAACGAGTGGCTCCACGCTTATTGGCGGAAGCTCTTATTCATGAAGTTGGAGAAGTCTCCGCCGGTCGGACATCAAAGCCGGTGGAAATCCAGATCACCACACCCTGATGCCTGAAGCGCGCCCGACGGAATTCACTCTTCGACCCGCCGCCGTGGCTGACGCTGTAGACGCCTGAACATCTTTCCCGATCCTGCGGAGATTCTCCTGAATATCAAACCGGCCGGAAGCCCTCGCCAGCCAACACGCGCCCGTCTCGAAACACGCCTTCGACCTCACCAGCGAGGCTTCAATCGACGCGCACGGTCTGTCCGGGACAGCATTCGCTGATGCCTGAAACCTGTAGCCTGAAGCCCGGTTCGTGGAAGGATCGATCATTCCGCAAAACCGTTGTCATAAATGACCTCTCCGACTCTTGACGGGAAAGCGGACTTATGTTACTTGTTCCGGTATTGGAAAAGCAGTTCGCAATGCGCAACACGCGAAGAATATGTCCGTACGGGAGCGCGGTACACGCAGGAGGCTCGAAAATCTTGAAAAGCGGGCTAAAAACTTTCTCCACCGCCTTCGTTTTCTCGCGTTCTGAGGGCGTGGTTGGCGGTTGGCTATTAAGAGTGCTGAATGGAGACTAGCGCCGGGGTGGTGATCATCGGGGCCGGCATTGTGGGTTGCAGCGTCGCGGAGCACCTGACGCGGATGGGATGGCGGGACGTGGTGGTTCTGGACCAGGGACCGCTCTTCGAGTCTGGTGGCTCGACCTCTCACGCTCCTGGCCTGATGTTTCAGACCAACCCCTCTAAGACGATGACAGACCTGGCAAAGTACAGCGTCGAGCGTTACATGGAGCTCGAGGTGGACGGCCAGCCGTGCGGTTACGAAGTCGGCGGGATAGAGATCGCCGAGACGCCGGAACGGTTGACGGACCTCAAGCGCAAGCACGGTCTGGCGGCCTCGTGGGGCCTTGAGTCGCACCTCATCTCGCCCGAGGAGTGCGCACAGAAGATACCGCTGCTGGACCCGAAGAAGATACGCGGCGGGTTCTTCGTGCCCTCCGATGGCATCGCCAAGGGAGTCCGGGCTTGCGAGGCGATGGGGCGTCTGGCACAGGAGCGCGGCGCGAAGTTCCACGGCGAGACCGAGGTCACGGGCATCGAGGTGAAGGACGGTCGGGTCCGGGCGGTCGAGACGGACAGAGGTCGCATCGAGACGGATCTCATCATCAGTTGCGCCGGGATGTGGGGGCCCAGGATCGGACGCATGGTCGGCATGACGGTGCCTCTAGTGCCCATGCAGCACCAGTTTGCGTGGACCACGCCGCTCGCGGAGCTTGCCGGGGAGACGCGGGAGGTCGTACACTCCATCCTGCGCCATCAGGACTTCTCGATGTACTTTCGCCAGAGGGAGGACTACTATGGCATCGGGGCCTACAGGCACCGCCCCATGCCCGTCTCCGCCGACGACATCCGGCGCGATTACCGGGGCGAAGGAGAGTTCCCCTCGGTCTGGGAGTTCACACCGGATGACTTCGAGCCTACCTGGCGGGAGGCGCGCAAGATGCTCCCGGCATTGCAGAGCGTCGAGATAGACCGTCCGATGAACGGGCTATTCTCCTTCACGCCGGATGGTGGGTCATTGCTCGGCGAGTCGAAGGAGGCAAAAGGGTTCTGGGTAGCGGAGGCGGTTTGGATCACGCACGCCATCGGCGTCGGGAAGGTGATGGCCGAGTGGATCACCGACGGCGTCCCGAGCATTGACCTCGCCGGCGCCGACGTCCACCGCTTCGACCCATACGCAAAGAGTTCATCCTACATCCTGGCCCGCAGTTCTCAGTCGTTCCGCGAGGTCTACGACATCATCCATCCCCAGCAGCCGATGGACGAGCCGCGTCCCCTGCGCACGAGCCCGTTCTTCCCGCGTCAGAAGGATCTGGGAGCGTACTTCCTCGAAGGGTCCGGCTGGGAACGACCGCAGTGGTTCGAGTCGAACCGGCCGCTGCTCGATGGGAGGGAAGTTCCGGATAGGGGCTTGTGGGCCGGCCGGTACTGGTCGTCCATCGCCGCCGCCGAGGCCCACGCCACCCGCGAACGCGTCGCCCTCTACGACATGACATCTTTGAAAAGAGCGGAAGTCACGGGACCGGGCGCGCTGGATTTTCTGCAAAAGCTCACCACGGGACAGCTTGACAGGCTCGCCGGCAAGGTGACGTACACGCTCATGCTGGACGAGGCGGCTGGCGTCCGCAGCGACGTGACCGTGGCGCGTCTGGAGGAGGAACACTTCCAGCTCGGCTTGAACGGCCCACGGGACATCGAGTGGATGGAGCGCCACCTGCCGTCCGACGGCTCCGTTCGGGTGCGGGACATCACGCCAGGGACGTGTTGCGTCGGGGTGTGGGGCCCGGCCGCCCGTGACGTGGTTCAGAGTCTCTCCGAGGACGACTTCTCGAAAGAGGCTTTCGGGTTCTTCAACGCCAGGCGGGCCTATTTGCAAGAGGTCCCGGTGACGGCGTTGCGGCTCTCCTACGTCGGGGAGCTTGGGTGGGAGATCTACACCACGGCGGACATAGGTCTCCGGCTATGGGACCTCCTGCGGGAGGCCGGTCAGCCATACGGAGTGGTCGCGGGGGGCCGGGCCGCCTTCAACTCGCTGCGCGTGGAGAAGGGATACCGAGCCTGGGGCACGGACATGACCACCGAGCACGACCCCTACGAGGCCGGGCTGGGCTTCGCCGTCAAGCCGGACAAGGGCGATTTCATCGGGCGCGAGGCGTTGCTGAAGCGCGAGCAGGCGGGACCGCGCCGGAGGCTGGTTTGTACGGTGCTCGACGCCCCGAACGTCGTCATGATGGGCAGTGAGCCCGTCTGGGTGGATGGCCGGGTGGTCGGGTACGTGACGAGCGCGGACTTTGGCTACACGCTCGGGCGGAGCATCGCCTATGCGTGGGTCCCGCCCGAGCACGCCGGGGTTGGGACCCGGCTGGAGATCGAATACTTCGGCGAGCGGCATGCGGCCACGGTCGCGGAGGAGCCGCTCTTCGACCCGGCGATGAAGAGGATGCGTGCATGATGAAGCCCCGTGAACCGAAGGCCCGCGCACGGAAGCCCTCCGCCAGCGTGCTGGACGCCATAGGGGACACCCCGCTCGTCGAGGTGGAGGGTGTGTGGGCCAAGCTCGAGTACCTCAATCCATCAGGTTCGATCAAAGCCCGGATAGCCAAATACATGGTCGAGAAGGCCGAGGAAGAAGGGCTCCTCGAACCCGGAGGCACCATCGTGGAGGCTTCGAGCGGCAACACCAGCAACGCCCTCTCGATGGTCGCAGCCGTCAAGGGATACCGCATGATCGTGGTGATGCCGCGCGGCATGAGTCCGGAGCGCGTCGCCATCTCGCACGGGTTCGGCGCGGAGGTCATGGAGGTCGGGGACTTCCACGTCAACGAAGCTCTCGCGAAGGCCCGGGAGCTCGGGGAACGGCCCGGATACTTCTGTCCGAGGCAGTTCGACTCGGAGTGGAACGTGGAGGAGAACCGCCCCTGGCTGGGGCCGGAGATCCTGGCTCAGTTGCCCAAGGGGACCATCCCGGACGCGCTGGTAATGGGGATAGGGACCGGAGGGACGCTCGTCGGGGTCGGCCAGGCTTTCCGAAAGGCCAACCCCGGCGTGAAGCTCTTCGGCGTCGAGCCGGACGAGTCATGCACGATCCTGTGCGGAGAGACAGGCAAGCACGCCATCGAAGGCATCTCCGACGGGTTCGTCCCGACCATCTACGAGCGGCACGGGGGGATGGTGGACAGCGTGTACTCGGTCTCCAGCGAAGAGTCCCTCGCGCACATGTGGCGCATAGCGTGCGAATACGGGATGTTCGTCGGCCCCAGCAGCGGGGCGAACCTGGCGGTGGCGCGCCGGGTCAGGGAGGAGCACCCGGAGTGGGAGACGGTGGTCACCCTCTTCTGCGACGAGGGCGAGAAGTACCTCAGCGACCATTTCCGCGACGCCGCGTCGGAGAAGGGGTGATGCGAAGGACCGGGTAAGAGCCTCTTCCCGAAAGCGATACGGTCCCTTCGCGGGCCGCACGGAATCATGAGAAAGGAGCGTTCGATGGCAGACAAAGTCAATCCCGACCCTGGCATCCTCCAGTATACGAGGCTGTTCAGATCCCCATACTTCTACGGCTCGCGCCGGCACGGGGTCCAGAAGTACAGCGTCTACAACCACCACTACCACCCGAGGTACTATAGGGACCCGGTCGAGGAATACTGGCAGCTCCTCGAAGGCGTCACGATGTGGGACGTCGGGGGAGCGGAGCGGCAGGTGGAGATCACCGGCCCCGACGCCTTCGAGTTCACCAACATGCTGACCCCGCGCGACCTGAACAAGTGCGCCGTGAACCAGTGCAAATACGCCTTTATCACCAACGCCTCGGGCGGCATCATCAACGACCCCGTGCTGCTGCGCCTGGACGAGAATCACTTCTGGCTCTCCCTGGCCGATAGCGACGTGCTGCTCTGGGCTCAGGGGCTCGCGTACAATGCTGGGATGGACGTACAGATCCGGGAGCCCGACGTCGGCCCGATGCAGGTCCAGGGTCCGAAGTCCAAAGAGGTGATGACCGACCTCTTCGGTGAGGGCATCCTGGACGTGCCTTATTACTACATGGAGCATCACGAGCTGGACGGCATGGAACTCGTCATCTCGCGCACCGGATACTCCGGCGAACTTGGCTACGAGCTCTACCTGAAGAACGCCAGCCGCGACGGGTTGAAGCTCTGGGACCGTGTCTTGCAGGCTGGGGAGCCGCATGGGATCTCCCCGATCGGGCCTTGCCACATCCGCAGGATCGAGGGCGGCATCCTGGCCCTGGGTTGCGACATGTGGTACGACACCAACCCCTACGAGGTCGGCTACGGCTACAAGTGGATGGTCGAGCTGGAGCAGGAACAGGACTTCGTCGGCCGGGAGGCGCTCAAGAAGGTCAGCGAGGAAGGCGTCAGCCGCAAGCTGGTCGGCGTGGAGATCGGGGGCGATGGTCTCGGCTCGTACAACGACGGGTCCATGATCGACTACTTCCCGGTCCACAAGAACGGCGAGAGGATCGGCAAGGTCACCTCGGCCTGCTACTCGCCACGCCTGGAGAAGAACATCGGTTTCGCGATGGTGCCCATCGAGCACAGCGCCCTCGGCATCGAGGTGGAGGTCGAGCGGCCTGAAGGCACGGTCCCCGCGACCGTCGCCGACCGGGTCTTCTTCAAGCCGGAGCATGCCGAGCAGAACCTGGCCGCTACCAGCTCGTCCAAAGGGGCATGACGAGCTATTAGCTATTAGCTTTCAGCCGTCAGCAAGAACAAAGAAGGGCCACTGAAAGCGCGGATTGTGGAGGGTCAACTCTTCCACAATCCGCTATGAGAAAGGTGAGGGAAGCGATGAAGGCCCGGACGCTTCGGTGTCCGGCTCACTCGATAACGTGATGGCGATAGATGGAAACATGAAGATGGAGCGCGGCGCCGGGGATAGACACACAGCGAACCTGATGCTGGCCGAGGCTTTGCGGCATCCCGGCTATGAGGTGTTGCCACTCGAAGGTACGGAGGCATCCGTCGTCGAGCACGTGCCCCGGCACATCGGGCTCACGGTCACGGCTTCACCGGCGAAGGGGATGTGGGCCACGGTGGAGCTGGCCGAGCGGCTGTCGGGGCACGGTTACGATGTGTCGCCCCACCTCTCGGCGCGGCTCATCGAAGACCGGGCGCGGTTGGCGGAGATCCTCCAGCGTCTGCGCGAGGCGGGGGTACGGGGCGCATTCGTGGTCGCGGGGGATGTCGAGGAGCCCGCCGGGGAGTTCGAGGGGGCTGCGGCGTTGCTCGAGGCGATGGAGGAGATCGGGCACCCGTTCGAGGAAATCGGCATCACAGGGTATCCAGAGAGACATCCGCTCATCAGCGACGAGGCCACGATCCAGGCGATGTACGACAAAGCGCCCCACGCCGACTATATCATCAGCCAGATCTGCTTCGACCCGAAGGTCGTCTCCGAGTGGGCCAGGTGGGTGAAGCGCCGGGGCGTGAATTTGCCGATCCGGGTCGGAATGCCGGGCGTCGTGAACCGTCAGAAGCTCATGCGGATCTCCGCGAGCATCGGCCTCGGCGAGTCGGCCCGCTTCTTGATGAAGCAGCGCAACTGGCTCCTCAAGATGTTCATGCCAGGCGGCTACAGCCCCGACCGCCTGGTCCTCGGCCTGAAGCCCAGCCTCGCCGACCCCGAGAGCAACGTCGAGGGCCTCCACATATACACTTTCAACGATGTGGAGAAGACCGAGGCGTGGCGGCGCGAGATGCTGAAGCGCGTCGAGAATACATAGCCGTTCCATACGCGAGCAAGAGGAGTCTGGAAAACATGGCGTTCCCGTCTGACCTGCAAATAGCCCGCAAGGCGAAACTAGAGCCGCTGAAGGACATCGCGGCTGGCATGGGCATCGGGGAGCATCTCCTGGAGCCTTATGGGGAGAGCGTCGTGAAGATAAAGCTGGCCGCGATGGAGGAGCTTCGGGACAGGCCGAAGGCCAAATACGTCGTGGTCTCGGCCATCACCCCGACGCCATTGGGCGAGGGCAAGACGACGACCACCGTGGGGCTCGGGCAGGCTTTCAAGCACATCGGCAGGACGGCGACGGTCGCCATCCGGCAGCCCTCGATGGGTCCGACGTTCGGGATCAAGGGCGGCGCAGCCGGCGGCGGGTACAGCCAGGTGGTGCCGATGGAGACGTTCAACCTGCATCTGACCGGCGACACCCACGCCGTGACCGCCGCCCACAACATGCTCGCGGCCATGGTGGACAACCACATCCACCACAACGATGACTTCTTCCACGTGGACCGCCACAGCGTCGGCTTCCGGCGCGTCCTCGACGTGAACGACCGGGCTTTGAGGAACATAATCACCGGCCTGGGCGAGCGGGTTGACGGCGTCCCCCGACAGACCGGCTTCGACATCACCGCCGCCTCCGAGGTCATGGCGATACTCGCGCTCTCCCGGTCCCTGCGAGACATGCGCGAGCGTCTCGGGCGGATCGTGATCGGCAACGACATCAACGGCAACCCCATAACCGCCGAGGACCTGAAGGCGGCGGGCGCGATGGCGGTCATCATGAAAGAAGCCATCAAGCCGAACCTGATGCAGACGCTGGAGAACACGCCGGCCCTGGTCCACGCCGGTCCCTTCGGCAATATCGCCACGGGCAACTCGTCCGTGGTGGCAGACCTGATCGGCATCCACGGCGGGGACTTCCTCATAACCGAGGCCGGCTTCGGCGCCGACATGGG
>JBPCLT010000319.1:0-21361 GCA_051003015.1 Rubrobacteraceae bacterium
CGCTCCGGTCCCCGCCCCGGTCTCCGCAATAAACCTCTGCGTTCTCCGCTCAACAAAGCCTGCGCCAACTCCCTCGTGGAAACTCGCCGCTCCATCTTCATGTGACCATAGTGTAGCAAGCGGAGACAAGCCGCCCTGCGGCTCCTCTCACAATTCGCCGGATTTTCGTTCCGGCTACCCGTAAAGCCGGGGATATAGTTCCCTGAACCGAGAGTACGGAACCTCGTACAGCCTGCTATTTGGGCCGGGGAGCATGGTCTGCCGAAGTTCGGGCGCGAGCGCGAGGACGTCTCCGGGGGTTTCGTAGACACCGGAGGCGAGGCCCGCCAGGATCGCCGCCCCGCGCGCGGACGCCGAAGCGGCGGCGGAGCCGGGCAGCAGCTGGAGCGGGCGTCCCAGCACATCCGCGAGTAGTTGCCGCCACGATTCGTCGGCTGTGCCTCCCCCGGCAAGGCGCAGTTCTTGCGCTCGGACGCCGGTCGCTTCCAGGGCTTCCAGGCCCTCGCGCAGGGCGAAGGCCACGCCTTCGAGGGCGGCCCGCAGGAGGTGGCCCCGGTCGTGGCCGAGCCCGAGCCCGACCCACGCTCCGCGGGCGTCCGGGTCGAAGCGCGGCGTCCTCTCTCCGCTGAGGTACGGCAGGAAGAGGAGGTCTTCCGCGCCGGGCGGCGCGTCGAAGGCTTCCCGGTACACGTCTTCCCAGGACGCGCCAAGCACTCTGCGGGCCCACTCCAGGGCGAGGCCGGCGTTCTGGATCGCGGCCATCGAGTAGAACCGTCCGGCGGGCTCCCACGCCGTTCGGTAGAGATGGATGCGCTCATAGGGGTCCGGCGCGGGATGGTCCCTGAGGGCCACGATCTGGCCCCCTGTCCCAACCGTGAGCTGCGGCAAGCCCGGTTCCCGCAACCCGGCGCCGAGGATCGCAGCGGCCGTGTCGGCCGCGCCCGCCGCGACCGGCAACCCATCAGGCAGCCCGAGATGCTCCGCAGCCTCCCGAGTGAGAATACCCGCAGCGTCGGCGGAGCCCACGAGCGGGGCGAGGTAGTCCGTTCTCAGGCCGAGGGCACCGGCGATTTCAGCAGACCAGTCGTCATCTTCGAGGTCGTAGAGCAGGGTGGCGGAGGCATCGGAGGGCTCGGCGGCGGCCTCTCCGGTGAGGCGCAGCCTGAGCCAGTCTTTGGGCTGGAGCACCCACCGGGCGGCATCGTAGATTTCCGGCTCGTGGTCCCGCAGCCAGAGGAGACTCAGCCCGGCCATGCCGACGGCGGGCGGGTTGGCGAGCCTCCGCCGCAGATCCTCGTCGAGCGCGTGGTAAGCGTCGAGCTGTTCGCGGGAGCGTGTATCGGCCCAGAGGATGGCGGGACGCAGCGGGCGGCCCGAGGCATCCGAGAGCACGACGCCGTGCATCTGGCCCGAGAGCCCTATCGCCGCCACCTCCGCGCCGCGCGAACCGGCGGCCTCCCTGACGGCTTTGCCAACGGCTTCCCACCATTCCTCGGGCAAAGACTCGGCCCATCCGGGTTGCGGGGCGTTGACTAGATACGGGGCGGAAGCCTCACCGAGGACGGCGCCGGTCTCGGACATCAAGAGGGCCTTGACGGAACCGGTACCGAGATCCAGGCCCAGAAGCATCAGACCCTAACCGATCCATCCACTACACCAGAGGGGAAGGAGCATGACGCTCCCTCCCCTCATGGTCTTCGATACTCGCCGGAAGTACAGTTTCTAGCGAGCCTGGATCAGGACTTCAGTTCGGCCTGGTAGATGACGCGATCCGAGTAGTCCGGCAGCGTGCAGGTCTGGAGGCTGAGGATGTTCTTGCCCTTGATGGGCTCGAGCACCGACAGGTCCGTGGGCTCGACGATCTTCTTCTCGAAGATCTCATAGGTGTACTTCTTGCCGTCGGCGTCGGTCAGGTAGACCTCATCGCCGTTCTCCAGGACCTCCAGGTCATAGAAAGCCAGCCAGCTATTGGTGCCCTCGAAACCGAGGCGATGTCCGGCGATGTAGATGTTGGCCTCGTCCTCCCACGGAAAGCCCGTGCCCGCGATGTGAACGGCGGCATTCTCCTTGAACAGCTTCATCCGGGTACCCTTGCCGGTGGGTATGGTGTCGTCCTTTATCCGCTCCATCTTGGGGATGGTCAACTTGAGGGTCTTGTCCTCGGGACCCTGGGCCTTCTCGGGCTTCTTTTTCTCGGTACCCTTGTCAGGGGCGACCTGCTTCTCCGGGGTCTCCGGCTTCTTGGCCGGCTTCTCCTGCGGCTGCTCTTTTTGCCCCTGATCGGACGAACCGCCAGACGAACCACACGCAGCCAGGGCAAAGACCATCGCCAAAGCCGCCAACAACAGAATCATCTTCCTCATGTTCCTCACGCGCATCACACTCTCCTCTTTCGGCTAGCTTTCCACTATAGGCCAAATATACCTGGCAGGCCCCTCTTTTTACCATCAGTAGTCTAGCGTCAATAGATAACAAGACGGTTACATCTCGACCAAACATCGGTTACACCCCTCCCCGACATCACATCGGAGACCATACCGGAATTTTTGGCGCAAGGCCCCATACCGGCTTGACACTTCTGAATATACGTGTAAACTGCACATACTCAAGTAAGAGAGATCAGAGGAGGCAAGAAAAGATGAACTACGTGGAGAAGATGGAGAAGAGCGGCAAGACTGCGGAGCAGTTGGCCCGGGCGACCGGTGATTCGTACAAGACGGTCCTCGACCATACGATCGGTCTTGGGGAGCGCAACGTGCGTTTCGCGCAGGGCGTTGCGGATAGCTCCATCAAGGAGATACGTCACCAGGCCGAGGCGAATCGCGCCATGGCCCGTGAGCTCGTCGAGCGTGCCGAGAACCAGCGCAGCGCCTTCCAGGCCGTGGCCGAAGAGTCGCTGGACTCCTACATGGACTTTCTGTACGCTCCCATCTCCTACTACAAGGAGGGGCTGCGGTTGATCGAGAGGGAGATCCCGAGCGGTGGGTTGCCCATCTCGAACTACGACAAGCTGAATGTCGAGGAGATCTCCAAGAAGGTCGAAGGTCTGTCGGCTGCTGAGGTTCGGGAGCTTCGGGCCTACGAGAAGCTGAACAAGAACCGCGAGACCCTGATCGAGCAGTTCGACCGCAAGCTGAAGGCCGCCTCCGCGTAACCAAGCGGATCAGCACGGTAACAACGGAGAGGGCCGGGACAAATGTCCCGGCCCTCTCTTTTTGTGTCACTACCTGTGGATCGGGCTACTTCAGCAGGTCCTTCAGGTGGCCCTTCTTCTCTTTGGCGGCCCCCCGGCGCTGGTCGGCGCGGACCTCGGCCTTCCTGTCTTCGTCACCGGTCAGGACGCCGGACGCTTCCTTCATCCGCCCCTGGCCCTGTCCCACTTTCCTTCATCTCTGTCCTGCTTTCCGGTGTTGCTCCGTCCGCTCATCATTTCTCCCCTTCGTCCCCTGGAACATTGATATTCACGTTTCTTGTCTCGGCAGGGCGTGGGCCGAACTCACGCCGGGTTGCGGGCTTGCTGCAGAGCCTGCCACACCCTGCGGGGTGAGACAGGCATGTCGATGTGGGTTACGCCTTCGTGCGAGAGCGCATCTATAACCGCGTTGACGACAGCCGGCTGCGAGGCTATGGCCCCCGATTCTCCGATGCCCTTCACGCCCATCGGGTTGGTCGGGGATGGTACTTCCGTCCGGTCGAGGATGAAGTTCGGTATCTCGGGGGCGCCTGGGATCATGTAATCCACCATCGTGGTGGTCAGCGGGTTGCCATCCTCGTCGTAAACCGCTTCCTCGTAGAGGGCCTGCGCGATGCCCTGGGCGATGCCGCCATGCAACTGGCCGTCCACGATGGCGGGGTTGACCACGGGGCCGCAATCATCCACCGCCACGTACCTGGTTATCTCCACCTTGCCGGTCTCGGTGTCCACTTCTACGGCGCAGACGTGGGTCCCGTAGGGCCAGGTGAAGTTCGGCGGATCGAAGACATAGTCGGCGCTGAGCAAAGGCTCCATGCCCTCGGGGAGATCGTCGGCCAGGTAGGCCGCGCCGGCGACCTGCTGGATGGTTACGCTGCTGTCCGGGGAGCCGGCCACGCTGAATCGTCCGCTCTCGAACTCGATGTCGCCTTCGGCGGCCTCCAGCATGTGGGCAGCCACCTTCTTTCCCTTCTCGATCACCTTGTCCGCGG
The DNA here is from genome assembly GCA_051003015.1 of Rubrobacteraceae bacterium. Classification (GTDB taxonomy): domain Bacteria; phylum Actinomycetota; class Rubrobacteria; order Rubrobacterales; family Rubrobacteraceae; genus JACDGB01. The sequence goes on from JBPCLT010000319.1 coordinate 4,186, forward strand.
CGAGATGAACCGCGACGCCACCGACGGGAAGGCTCCTGGAACCGTAGGTGTCCCGACCGTAGGGGGCCATGGCGGTGTCGCCGTGGAAGACCTCCACATCGTCCACGTCCACGCCGAGGGCGTCGGCGGCGATCTGGGACCACGAGGTGACGTGGCCCTGGCCGTGGGGCGAGGTGCCCGTGACCACCTCGACCTTGCCGGAGGCGCGCATCCGCACGGTGGCATGCTCCCAACCGCCGCTCTGCAGGCGGACCCCAGCAGCGACCTTCGAGGGCGAGAGGCCGCCGCTCTCGGTGAAGTTGCCGATCCCTATGCCTAGTTGCCTGACGTCGCCGGACTCGCGGCGGCGCTGCTGTTCGGCGCGCAGCTCCTCGTAGCCGGCGAGATCCAGGGCCTTGCGCATGCAGGTCTCGTAGTCGCCGGAGTCGTACATGACGCCTGCGGGGGTCGTGGTCGGTTCGTCGAACGGTGGGATCAGGTTCTTCAAGCGCAGCTCCGCCGGGTCCATGTCCAGTTCGCGGGCGAGGTCGTCCATTATCCTCTCGTGCGCGTAGGCCGCCTCCGAACGTCCAGCGCCCCGGTATGCGTCGGTCGGGGTGAGGTTGGTGAAAACCCCGACACACTCGAAGGAATAGGCGTCGAAAGTGTAGAGCCCAGGATACGTGAAGGAGCCGAAGATGGCGATGCCGGGCGTGAGCAGTTGCAGGTATGCGCCCATGTCCGCCAGGAGCCGGACCTTCATGCCCAGGATCTTGCCTTCTCGCGTTGCGGCGAGCTCGATGTGCTGGACCTGACCGCGTCCGTGGGTACTCGCAAGATAGTTCTCGGTGCGGTCTTCGACCCACTTGATCGGCACGCCCAGCCCGCGGGTAAGCGCCAGCGCCAACGCCTCCTCGGCGTAGACGTTCAACTTCGCGCCGAACCCCCCGCCGACGTCCGGCGCCACGACCCGGAGCCTGGTGTCGGGGAGCCCGCAGATGGCGGAGAGGATGTCTTTGACGAAGTGGGGAACCTGGGTCGAGGTGTACACCACGAAGCCGCCGCTGGCCGGCTCGGAGGTGGCGACCACGGCTCGAGGCTCGATGGCGCTGGGAAGGAGGCGCTGCTGGATGTAGCGTCCCTTCACGACCACGTCAGCCTTCTCAAAGGCTTCGTCTATGTCACCGGTCCCGAGCGGCCAAGTGTAGCATTCGTTGGTGCCGAACTGCTCGTGCGCCAGCGGTGAGCCATCTTCCAGAGCGGCCTCCACGTCCACCACGGCCGGGAGCGGCTCGTAGTCCACGTCTATGTATTCCAGGGCGTCCTGGGCCTTGTAGCGGTCGGTTGCCACCACCACGGCGACGCCCTCGCCCACGTGGTTTACCTCGCCGCGGGCCAGGGGCCAGTGGTCGGGGACCTTGATGTCCTCGGTCACAGGCCAGCCGGTGGGGATGCCGATAGCCCACTCGCCCGCCAGGTCCTCGCCCGTAAAGACCTCGACGACGCCGGGACGATCCCTGGCTGCGGAGACGTCTACCTTCGTGATCCTGGCGTGCGCGTGCGGGCTGCGGAGTACGGCCAGGTGCAGCATCCCCGGCAGCCGGATGTCGTCCGTGAAGGTGGCCTGGCCCGTCAGGAGCGCCGGGTCCTCCTTGCGCGGGACGCTGTTGCCCATGTACCGCCGAGCCGTCTCCGTCATGCGGCGACCTCCTTTACGGTTGCGCCCGTTTTTCGTGGATCAGTCCGGGCCCGGACGTTCGGCCCAAGAAAAGTATGCCCCTACTCCAACTCCACGAGATCCTGCCCGGCGTCCACGGCTTCCTCGTTCTCGACGAGGAACTTGGAGATCGTGCCGTCCTCCTCGGCCTTGACCTCGTGGAAGGATTTCATCACCTCGATCAGGCCGACCGGGTCGCCTGCGGAGACGGTGTCCCCTTCCTCCACGTAGACGTCGCTATCCGGATCGGGGCGGCGGTAGAAGGTGCCGGGCATTTGCGCTTTCACGGTCTTCTCTGCCAAGGTTCTCTCCTTCTAGGAAACCTTCTGTCCTGCACGCCCGAAGGGACGCACCTCCACGTCGTTCTCCGCGAGCTTGCGGACGATGGCCTCAGCGAGCCTGGCCGCGCCTGGGGTGTCGCTGTGAACGCAGACCGAGTCAGACGGGATGTCTATGTCGTTGCCGTTCACGGTCGTGACCTTGCCCTCGGTCACGCCCCTGACGACCCTGTCGGCAACCTCATCAGGGTCCGACTCCGCAGTCACCTTGCGAGTGAAGACGATCCGGCCGTCGTCGCCGTACTCGCGGTCGGCGAAGAACTCGGTCACGACCGGCTGGTCCATCTTTTTTGCGAGGTCGTAGGTCACGGACGCCCGCATGCAGTAGATCAGGAGTTCAGGGTCCACTTTCTGGACGGCCTCGATGATGGCCCTTGAGATCTCCTCGTCTCGGGCGGCCACCATGTACAGCGAGGCGTGGGGCTTTACGTGCTGGACCTCCATGCCGTACAGGCGGGCGAACTCACGCAACGCCCCGAGCTGGTAGATGAGCTCGTCGTGGATCTCCTCCGGCGTTACGTTTATCTCCCTGCGCCCGAAACCAACCAGGTCCCGGTAGCCGTTGTGGACACCGACGGCGACGCCGTTTTCTCTGGCCAGCGCCACGGTCTTGCGCATGACGTGCGGGTCGCCCGCATGGAAACCGCCAGCTACGTTGGCAGAGGAGATGTAGCGCATGAGCTCCTCGTCCGCACCGAAACTGTAGGGGCCGAAGCTCTCGCCCATGTCGCAGTTGAAGTCTATCCTCATTTGCCTCCCTCCGGTCGGCAGGTTTCAGGCTTCAGGTTGCAGGCATCAGGTATTTTGAAGCCTACCCCAGCGCTTCTTTTATCCGTGCCAGTTGCTGGCGACGTTGTTTGCGGGCTTCGAGCGCTTCGTCCAGGTCCACGGAGCGGAAGCGGGTCTTGTCGTTGGTCTTGGTCTGGGCGAGTTTGTCGCGGTCGGCGCTGATAACGGTCCCGATGGTGGCGTATCCGCCGCCGGTCACGGCGTCGTTCAGGAGCACTATGGGTTCGACGCCGCCGGGGACCTGGATGGAGCCTATAGGGTATCCGAAGTCCACGACGTTGGCCTGATCCGCGCCCGCCCCCGCCGGCTGCTCCCGCTCGACAAACCCGAGCTCGCCGCCCCGGTAGCGGTAGCCGACGCGGTCCGCGTCCGTCGTAACGGTCCACGTGGTGTTCAGGAACTCCTCCATGCTCTCTTCGGTCAGACGGTAGCTGGCGAGGCCGATGATCACGCGCAGCTCCGTCTCCCGCGAGTAGGCAGGAACGAGGGCATCGTCCACGCGCTTGCCGATGCGATCCGAGCGGTCCCCCGCCTCGCCGACTTCCAGTTCGTCGCCTTCTTGCAAGGCGCGGCCTTCGTGGCCGCCGAGACCGATCAGGGTGTACGTCGAGCGGCTGTGCATGAACTCCGGAACGTCTATCCCGCCCGCGACGGCCAGGTACGACCGGGCCCCGCTCCTGAGGTAGTCGAAGGTGAGCACGTCTCCGGCCTCAACCTGGAGCGCCTCCCAGGTCGCCGCCTCCTCGCCGTTTATCTTCGGCGGCATCTCGGCGCCGGTAAGGGCGATGACAGCGCCTTCGGTGAACTCCAGCTCGGGACCGAAGTAGGTGATCTCCAGTCCTGCTTCACCCTCCTCGTTGCCGACCAGATAGTTGCCGACCTGGTACGAGAAGAGGTCCATCGCGCCAGATGGCGGCATCCCGAGGGCGTACTCCCCGAAGCGTCCGGCGTCCTGGACGGTGGTCAGGAGGCCAGGCTGCCCCACCTTAATCGCCATAGAGCACCCCCAGGATCTCCTCGTTGTAGGCGTGAGGGTCCTCGAGCGAGCGTTCAGCCTGGAAGACGAAATCCTTCTTGCGATACTCGAAGGTTCCATCCTCGACCTCTTCCCTTATCCGGTCGAACTCCTCCCGGTCCACGCCTCGGTAGTTGAAGATGTCGCCTGGCTTCGGGAAGACCATCGAGTCCTGGAAGTCTTTGAGCTTCTGATCCACGTCGAGAACCGGGGCCGGCGCGAGGCCGTAGAGCTGGTAGCCGCCCGCTCCCTGCACCGAGTAGACGACCGCGAACCCGCCACCGAAACCGAAGGCCCGCTCTGGGGTGAAGGTGCGGGGCCTGACGTACTTGGGGACCTCCACCTGCTCCTCAGGGGGGACGAGCTGGTAGCACCAGGGCAGTCCCGGAACGAACCCGATCATGGTCACCAGCCACGGCGAACCCAGGAGGGCGGTGATGAAGTCGTCTTTGGAATCGTAGCCGTTGATGCGGGCGGAGTACTCGAGGTCCGTGACATCAGGGTCCTGGTGCCTGTCCCGGAAACGCATCAGGGTCTCGTGGGTCCACGGGTCCTCCATCATCACCGGCACGTCCACGACGCGGGTCCGAAGCTCGAAGCCTTCGGCGTCGCCGACCTCGTCGTCGATCTCCTTGAGGCGCGAGATCAGGTCGTCCGGGTGCAGCTCATCGGGATCTATGCGGACCATGTACGAAGCGTTGGAAGGGCAGATGTCCGTGACGCCGGGGATGTCCTCCTCCCTGAGCCTGTTGGTGATCGCCATCGCCCGAAAATTCACCTTCAGGCTCATCGCCTCGGCTAGCTCGACGAAGACGTACTCGTCCCCGCCGTAGCTATAGCGCGCCTGAGGCAATTCGGTTCCCGCGTCGCGGCTCATGATAGGTCGCACCCCCCTTTCCCTGGACGGTCCCGAAATACTACTAGCGCCGGAAATCCCGGTCAATGTATTGTTGTGGGCGAACAGGAGCCTGCGAGAGGAGAACGAACGTGAACGTTGTGATGATGACCCGTACGGCCCTGATGGCGGCGGTGACGGCGGTGGCGGCCCAGATCACCATCCCCCTCCCCTTCTCCCCTGTACCCTTCACCATGCAGGTCCTCGCCGTCATCCTCTCCGGCCTGCTGCTCGGACCCCGCTACGGGACGCTCTCACAGGCCATCTACGTGCTCATCGGCGCGATCGGGGTGCCCGTCTTCGCCGGTTTCAAGGGGGGTCTCGGCATCATCCTCGGCCCCACGGGAGGCTACCTCGTCTCCTACCCCCTGGCCACCGCCGTCGCGGGCCTGGCCGCCTACGCCGCAAGCAACGCCCCGCGCCGCCGGGCGTTGCTAGTCAGCATTATCGCGGGTACGGGCGCCCTCGCCATCATCTACGCCTGTGGGGCGACCTGGCTATCCGTGCAGACCGGGCTGCCTCCGGCAGCGGCCCTGGCGCAGGGCGTCGTTCCGTTCGTCCCGCTCGACCTCGTGAAGGTCGTGCTCGCGGCGCTGGTGGCGACCGCCGCCGCTCCCGCCATAGCCCCCGCGCGGGCCTGACGGGAGCGCGACGAGCCAGGCGAGAGTACGATGCAGCCGGCGTGGAGTTCGGATGGAGGTCGAAGAACTGTGTTTGACAAGGTACTGGTCGCAAACCGCGGGGAGGTGGCGCTGCGCGTGATCCGGGCGTGCAGGGAGCTGAGGATACCCACGGTCGCCGTCTACTCCGACGCTGACGAGAGCGCGCTCCACGTGCGCCACGCCGACGAAGCCGTCAACATCGGCCCGCCGCCGGCGGGCAAGAGCTACCTGAACGTGGAGGCGTTGCTGAAGGCTGCGGAGGAGACGGGCGCGGACGCGGTCCATCCCGGCTACGGTTTCCTGGCGGAGAACGCGGGGTTCGCCGGGGCGTGCCGGGACGCCGGTATCTCCTTCATAGGTCCTTCGGCCGAAGCCATCGAGAAGATGGGCAACAAGTCCGCGGCGCGGCGGCTGGCAGAGGAGGCCGACGTGCCGGTGGTGCCCGGTTCGGAGGAGTCGGCCTCGACCGACGAAGCTGTCGAGACGGCTGGGGAGATCGGGTATCCCGTCATGGTGAAGGCTGCGGCCGGCGGCGGCGGCCGGGGCATCAGGGTGGCTGAGGACGAGGAGGAGCTTCGCAAGGCCGTGCAGGTCGCCAGGCGCGAGGCCGAGTCGGCGTTCGGGGACGGGTCCATCTACCTGGAGAAATTCCTCGCCGGGCCGCGCCATGTGGAGGTGCAGGTGATGGGCGACCACGAGGGCAACGTCATCCACCTCTACGAGCGGGAGTGCTCCATGCAGCGCCGCAGGCAGAAGGTTCTGGAGGAGGCGCCATCGCCGGGCATCAGCGACGAGATCCGGGAGAAGATGTGCGAAGCGGCCGTCCGGCTGGCGCGGGAGGCAGGGTACGCCAACGCCGGGACGGTGGAGTTCCTGGTCGAGGGGGAGGACTTCTACTTTATCGAGATGAACACCCGGATACAGGTCGAGCATCCGGTCACGGAGATGCTGACGGGCGTGGACCTGGTGAAGGAGCAGATCCTGGTGGCGTCGGGCGAGCCGCTGAGCCTGAAGCAGGAGGACGTTCCGTTCGTCGGGCACGCGATAGAGTTCCGCATCAACGCCGAGGACCCGGACCAGGATTTCATGCCGTCTCCGGGCGAGGTAACGTTTCTGGACGTACCCGGCGGCCCTGGCGTCAGGGTAGACTCGGCCATCTACCAGGGGTGCAAGATCCCCCCGTTCTACGACTCGATGGTCGGCAAGCTAATCGTCTGGGGCCTCACCCGCGAAGTGGCCATAAACCGTGGCCGCCGCGCGCTGCGCGAGTACCGCCTGGAGGGCATCAAGACGACGATCCCGCTCCACCTGCGGCTACTCGATGACGCCGCTTTCCGCTCTGGCGAGTACCACACGGGCTATCTGGAGAAGTTGCTGGGCGACAAGTAAGGGTCGGGAGAGAGCCGGAACCCTCTTACAATTCGCTTCAAGAACGACGGCAGCAATTCGACCGCAGGAGCGAAGCATGGAGCAAGAACGGCCATTCGGGTTCGAGATCAGGCGCGAGGGACGCTCTTGGACGGGCGAGGAAGTTAGTGTGAAGTACCGGCCACACGTGACGGTGCCGGAGAAGATGGAACTGATAGACGGGAAACTCTTCTGGAGCGATGAGCAGCGGATCACGATGCTCGGCTGGATGCTGGAGCATCTCGGCGCTGACGCGGCTGTGCGGCTGGGAAAACCGGAAGTATGGAAGGAGGCAGTCGAAGAGATGCTTCGGCAGAAGGGAAACTAGGACGCTGCACCACAGCCGGACCTGGCGGTGATCCGGGTCCGCGATTACAAGGGCTCGCTCTCCGGTCCCGAAGCCGTACACCTCCTGATCGAGGTTACGGATATCTCCCTCTCCTACGACCGAAACGTCAAGCTGCCGCTGTATGCTCAAGCGAGAATCCCGGAAGTCTGGATCGTGGACCTCGCGGGAGAAGTTATCGAGCGTCACACAGAGCCGACCGGTGACGATTACCGGCACACAGAAAAAGTGCGGCGGGGAGAGACCTTCCAGTCCGCCGCGCTACCCGGCCTGCCTATCAGCACCGACGCCGTGCTCGGCTGACCCTTTTCTAATTCTCGGACTCTTCAGGGTCTTCGTAGGGATGCTTTGTCTCGATGTCTCCATCGCTCCACCCAACGTTCTCGCTTCTGCTTGAAGTTTCTTCGTCATCAGTATCGCTCGACTCCCAGATCCAGCGTTCCTGTTTTAGAGCATCGTCTATCCGTGGCAAGTCGTTTTCGAGGAAGTCGGCCCAGTTCTTGCGGATTTCGGCTTCGCGTTCGGCATCGGTGGCATCCTCATGGAACTCTGGCTCCAGAATTGTCCGCAAGAAGATTGGCGTCTCTCCCTCCAATGAATCTGATGAGTTCTGGAAAACCGTTGGATTATCGCGAGCCGTATTGAAGAGTCTTGTTCGCGTCTCTTCGTCTCCCGGACAGATAGACAAATAAAGGTCCAGCCTGTCTGGCAAATTGCCTAGAACAAACAGCAGAACGTTATCTTGTCCACCATATCCTCCAGCAACATTGAGAGATGGGACATCCCACTCGTCTGCGCCGAAAAGATATCCATTCTCCTGCAGGGTAATGAGTGTAGCGGGTGTTGTAAGAAAGGTCAGGGGCTTCCTTTATCAATTTTGTCAGCAGTTTACGTATCGCTTCTCGCTGAGCAAAGCGATGCTCATAAATCAAATCTATCGCCCGCTGATGCTTCTGGTAGATTTGCTGGCTCAACCTGGCTATCTCGGAGTCGCCCACGATGTGCCTCCTCAGCATCTCGGTGTAGTGTGTGATCAGGACTCGCAAGTCAGGCTCTGTGACTGAAGCCCGGCTCTTCGCGAGACCGTCGAGTATTTCGCAGACCGCACGGTAATCCACCGGCAGATATTCCGGGTGCGATGGTTCGTCGCCGCCCGGCGTCAGATAGAGGGCGAGGAGCCTGTAGTCTGGATATTGCTCCCGGACGGCTTCGTAGTAGCGGTCGAGTTGATCGCCGTGTTCGCCCGTGCCGATCTTGTTCTCGATGATAACCGCCAGCCGGTTCCGTTCGTCCAGCAGGAAAATGTCTATGTGTTGCCACTCCTGCCGGACATCCATCTGGCCGAAATCCCACAGGCTCAACTCGATAGGCGTGACGGGCGCGGGAGCATTCGGAGAGTCCATGACGGCCCGTTGCAGCAGCCGCTTCTCGAAAGCATCACCCATCCCGTGGCTCTCATTCGGATCGAGCAGGAAAGCCAGGAATTTGGAGTGCCGGATCTCCTGCCGTTCCATCCCCACCGCCTCGAAGATGTTGAAACGATCCAGCAGGGCTTCCAGCCGCTCAAGGTCGGCGTTGTTGACGACAAAGGCTTCGAGCGCCTCGCGATCGTGCTCGGCCTGATCTGCTTCACTCACCGGCTCACCCCCTGAAATGAGTACGGGCCGCGCACTGCGCGACCCGTACCATTCTAGCCGGATGAGTTGTGGTCCGTCAGGATACCGAGTCCACGGCGCGGGCCATGATCTGGAGTCCCTCGTCGAGCTGGTCGCAGGTTATGTTGAGCGGCATGAGGATCCGGATGACGTTGCCGTACTGGCCGGCCGTCAGCAGCAGGAGCCCTTCCTGGAGCGCGGCCTCGACTATCCGGCCGGTGCGCTCCTTGTCTGGCGTCTTGCTCGCGGCGTCCCCGACGAGCTCCATCGCCGCCATCGGGCCGCAGCCCCGCACGTCGCCGACGAAGTCAGGACGCCTGGCCTGGATATCGTGCATCGCGCCCATCACCCGCTCCCCGGCCTCGTTGGCTTTGTCGAGGAGGTCGTCTTCCTCGAAGGTTTCGAGGACGGCGAGGCCGGCGGCGAGGGCCAGGGGGTTGCCGCCGTAGGTGGTGCCGAGGCCGCCGGGATGTACTTTGTCCATGATCTCCGCCTTCCCCGTCACCCCGCCGAGCGGTAGGCCGCCGGCCATGCTCTTGGCCGTGGTCACGATGTCTGGGATGACGCCGGAGTGCTCGATGGCGAACATCTTGCCCGTCCGCCCGTAGCCTGTCTGGATTTCGTCAACTATGAGTACAATGCCGTGCTCGTCGCACACCTCCCGCAGCCGCCGCAGGTAGAAGTCCGGGAACGGCATGAAGCCACCCTCGCCCGAGACCGGCTCCACCACGATGGCCGCCAGGCTCCCAGGGTCAACGACCCCGGTGAACGCCCGCTCCAAAAGGTCGAAGCAATCACCCTGACAGCCTCCCGAACAGTCCTGCCGCGCGGGACACCTGTACGGGTACGGCGCAGGGACCCGGTAGACCTCCGTGGCGAACGGGCCGAAGCCCTTCTTGTACGGGTTCACCTTGCTGGTCATGGTCATCCCGAGCAGCGTGCGCCCGTGGAAGGCGTTCTCGAACACCATGATGCCGTTCCGGCCCGTGTGATAACGCGCGATCTTGACGGCGTTCTCCACAGCCTCGGCCCCCGAGTTCACGAACATCGTCCGCTTCTCGAAGTCCCCTGGGACCAGGGAATTTAGTTTCTCGGCCAGCTCGATATATGGTTCGTAGGGGATCACCGCGAAGCAAGTATGCGTCAGACGCTCGACCTGCTCCTTCACCCGCTCCACCAGCCGCGCGTCCGTATGCCCCACGTTGAGCACCCCGATGCCGCCGGTGAAGTCCACGAACGTATTGCCGTCCACGTCCGTCAGCAACGCGCCGTGCGCCTCCGAGGCGAAGATGGGGAGGGCGTTCATCACGCCGGGGGGCGTCGCCGCCTTGCGGCGCTCCATCAGGGCCTTGCTCTTCGGGCCCGGTATCTCCGTCTTGATCCTCTTCGACTCCAGCATGGCGCACCTTCTTCCTGTCGTCCTGACTCTTTCCAGTATACCCGCGATGAAGGCTACCCGGCGACCGGAGCTTACGTCCCCTCGCCAGTTCCGGGACGGCTCAACCGCTGCTCCCAGGCCACCGCGCTTTCCTCGGAGACGGGCGGCGTCAGTAGGCTCACCGCGACGAAGACCACGAGGCTGGTCAGCATCCCGACGTAGATCGGAGAGTTTGCCAGGAGCCCCTGCCACACCATGAGCGCCACGACCACGACGCTGCTCACCAGCATGGAGACGAGGGCTCCCGCGCCCGTCGCCCGTTTCCAGAATAGCGCCCCGATGATCGGCACGAAGAGCGCACCCGTCAGGAGGTTGTAGGCGACCGTCAGCGCGCCGACCACGTCCCCCACGGCGAGCGATATGGCGAGCACGGCCACGCCGACGATTAGGGTCGAGATCCGGCTGGCCGAGTACTCGTCCCGCCTGTTCCGGGCGATGAATCCAGCGTACACGTCGTTCGCCAGGATGGTCGAGGAGGCGAGAAGTCCCGCGCTCGCCGTGGACATCACCGCCGCCAGCGCCGCCGCAAGCACCAGCCCCAGTATTCCAGCAGGCAAGACCGTGCTCGCGACAGCGGCGAAGGCGTTGTCCGGGTTAGGGAGGTCCGGAATGAGAGCGCGGGCCGCCGTCCCGATCAGGGCGCCGGCCAAGCCATAGAGCAGACAATATACGCCAGCCACGACCCCGCCCCATCGGGCGATGGTGCCGCTGCGCGCCGTGAACACCCGCTGCCAGATGTCCTGCCCGATCATGAGCCCGAAGAAGAACAGCAGGAAGTACGTGAAGATCGTCTGCCCGCCGATGCTCGTCCACTCGAAGTATGAAGCTGGAAGCTCCGCCCGCATCCCGCCGAACCCTCCAGCCCGGATCACGGCCAGTGGCAAAAGGACGAAGAATATGCCGACCGTCATCACGCAGAACTGCAAGAAATCCGTCAGGGTGATGGACCACATCCCGCCCGCCGCCGAATAGGCGACCACGACGCTGCCGGCGATCAGGATGGCGACCGTCGGGGAGATGCCTAGCACCACGTCGAAGACCGAGCCGATAGCGATGGTGCTCGTCACCGCGATCATCAGCGCGTACGTGGCGACGATGATCGCTGAGATGAGCCGCGATGACTTCCCGTAGCGGAGCCCGAGCATCTCCGAGACCGTGTAGACGCCGAGGCGCGAGAGCCGGGTCGAGAGCAGTATGCCGAGCGCGATGATCCCAAGCCCGATCATGAACACCAGCCACATCCCCGAGATGCCGTTCTCGTAGGCCAAAGAAGCCGTCCCGATGGTCGAAGCGCCGCCGAGAACCACCGCGCTCAAAGTCCCGATGTACAGCGGATATCCGAGCCTGCGACCGGCGACCAGGTAATCTTCGGTGCTCCCGGCCCTGCGGAGGCCCCAGTAACCCGCCCCGATCATTCCGGCGAAATACAGCGCGAGGACCAGGTAGTCGAGCGCGTTACCCATTGTTTTTCCTCCGAAGCGCGATCAGGCTGAGAAAATCGTGGGCGATGTTCGCCGCGAGCAGAGCCGTGATACCGGCCGGATCATAAGCCGGATACACCTCCACCACGTCAAACCCGGCGATGTCGAGTCCAGTCAATCCCCGCGCGAAGACCTGGGCCTCGCGGCTGGTGAAGCCGCCGATCTCCGGCGTCCCGGTGCCAGGCGCGAACGCCGGGTCCACGAAGTCCACGTCGAAGGAGACGTAGGTTTTAGCGTCGCCGACCCGCTCCCGGATGCGATCGATGACCGTCGGAATTCCAAGCTCTCTCACTTCGTCCGTAGGGACCAGATCGAAGCCCATCTCCTTCGCGTCGTTCCAGTCTCCGGCGTCGTACATGGAGCCGCGCATCCCGACCTGGATCGAGCGCGAAGGGTCGAGCAAGCCTTCTTCCACGGCGCGGCGGAACGGGGTGCCGTGGGTGTGGCGCTCCCCGAAGTACGAGTCCCACGTGTCCGGGTGCGAGTCGAACTGCACGAGGGCGAGCGGGCCGTGGACCGCCGCCGCGGCGCGGAGCTCCGGCAGGGCTATCGAGTGGTCGCCGCCGAGGACTATCGGGACGATGCCGGCGCGGTGGATGGGCTCCAGGCCCTCCGCTATGCGCTCGTAGCTCGATTCGATGTAGCCGGGGACGACGGGTACGTCGCCGTAGTCAATGACGGAGAGGTAGTCGAAGATGGGGACTTCGAGGCTCGGGTTATAGCGGCGGAGGAGGTGAGACATGCTCCTTATCCCCTCGGGGCCGAAGCGGGCGCCGGAGCGGAAGGTGGCACCGGTGTCGAAGGGCGCGCCGACGATGGCGGCGTCCGCGTTTTCGAGGTCCTGGTTGTGGGGCAGGCGCATGAAGGTGCGCACGCCGGAGAAACGCGGGGTCTCAAAGGAGTCGGCGGGCTCGTAGCGGGTCAAGGGTTACTCACCTCTTCGAGTATCAGGATCCAACCTCCGACTCCCTCCTGGTCTCGGACTCTCTTATTACCTCGGAGGGGTCCCTCTGTGGGGGTCCGAACGTCTTGCGTAGCGCGTAGGCTATTAACATCACGCCGAGGCTTATGAGGCTCGCTATCAGGAGGGGTCGCAGTTCGGAGATGACGGCCATCCCGATGAGCACCGCCACGATGCCAGCTATGGACAGGTACGTCAGCCACGGATAGAACCACATCTTCAGCTCCAGCCTCTCGGGCGCCTCGCGCTCCAGGCGCTGGCGCATCACGAGTTGCGAGACGGCGATCAGGAGGTATACGAAGAGCGCGATGGCACCGGAAGCGTTGATCAGCCACGTGAACACATCTTCGGGGAAGAAGTAGAAGATCCCGACGGATACGTACGCGAAGATGGTCCCGGCGAGGATCGCCCAGATCGGCACCCCGCGCCTGGTGGTGTTGGTAAGGAACCCCGGCGCGTCGTTGTGGCGGGTGAGGGCGAAGAGCATCCGGCTCGTCGTGTACAGGCTGGAGTTGAGTACGGAGAGTACGGCCGTCAGGACCACGAAGTTCATGAGCGTGCCGGAACCCGAGATGCCCATCCTCTCGAACGCGAGGGTGAAGGGACTCTTGAGCACGTCCTCCGTGAAGCCGGTGTCCCACGGCACGATGCGGCAACGAAGAAGACGGAGATCACGTAGAAGAGCAGGACGCGGTAGATGACCGCGTTGGTCGCCCGGGCCACGCCCCGCTCGGGCTCGTTGGACTCGGCGGCGGCGATGGTGACGATCTCAGCCCCGACGAAAGCGAAGATCACGGTCGCCACCCCGCTGAACATCGCCAGTGGCCCGTTGGGGAAGAAACCGCCATCGGCGTAGAGGTTGGTGAGCCCCGGCGAATCCCCCGGCCACAGCCCGATCACGAACAGGGAGCCGAGGGTGATAAAGATGAGGATCGCCACCACCTTTATCCCGGCGAACCAGAACTCGAACTCGCCGTAGGAGCCGACGGAGTAGAGGTTGGTGGCCGTGAGCAGCAACACGAGGGCCAGGGCTATGAGCCAGGGCGGAATGCTCGGTACGTACTGCCCCAGGATGCCCGCCGCCACCGTGGCCTCGAAGCCGACCACGATGGCCCAGAAGTACCAGTAGAGCCACCCGATGGCGAACCCGGCCCAGTTGCCCAGGGCCATCCGGCCGTAGTCCGAGAACGACCCGACCGAAGGCTGGGCCACCGCCATCTCCCCGAGCATCCGCATGATCAGGATGAGCAGCGTCCCCGTCAGCAGGTACGTCAGTATGGTCGCCGGACCCACCGCGTTGAGGATCGGCCCGGTCCCCACGAACAGTCCCGCCCCGATGATCCCGCCGAGCGAGATCATGGTCATGTGCCGTCTCTTCAGGCCGGCCTGAAGCCTGCCCTGCTCCTGCCGCTCCCCCATGCTCGCTTCGGCCATATTCCCCCTTCCCTGCGCTATGTTCCCCTATCCGGCGCAGCTTAACAGGCTACGCGTGGTTTAGTCCAAGAGACGAACGGTCGAGAAAAGTCGACAACAATGCAGCGGTTCGAGCCGGTAGTTCAGGGTCGAGCGTGAGGAACGAACCCCTTCCGGTTCCTTTGGGTTGCGCTTCGGGAGATGTAGCCGGGATGCGCGGGACTCCGCCGGCTGGCATTATTTGAAGCAGGAGAAGCGTCGAGCAAGGAGGCCACCAGATGACCATCTTTCCTACCAAGATCCTCCTGGCCACCGATGGTTCCAGAGAAGCCGAGCTGGCCGCCAGGACCGCCGTGGATCTGGCCACGAGTCACGACTCGGAACTGCGCGTATCTACGTCGAGCCTGCCTTGCCCATGATCGACCAGTTCGCGGATCATGGCCCGGAACGAACCACCCCCGAGTCCCGGCGGTTGCTGGACGAGCAGGTAAAGCACATCGAAGAGGCCGGAGGCACCGTCGCCGGGGCGCACCTCAGGCTGGAGAGGCCGGACGACCAGATCGTCGAGGTCGGGGAAGAGCTGGGCGCCGGGTTGACAGTGATGGGCAACAGGGCACAGCGGGGTGAGGAGGGCGCTTATGGGGAGCGTCTTCGACTCCGTCGTCAGGCACGCCCACTGCCCCGTCCTGGTGGTCCGCTCCTGAAGGGGAACTCATGCCAACGACCGGCCACCTCTAACTTGCTCGATCCTTGCTTCTATAAGACAATGAGGCAGGGATCTTGGCTCGTGGCAGGTGTGGGCCTGGCTAGGGGAGCGGTCTTGATCGGAGCGTAGAGTCCGGGTGTAGACGGTGGGGAACTCGTTGGAGGGAGAACCATGACAGAAGTGGTGGAAGAACAGCGGGACCAGTTTGGTAGCAAGCTGGGCTTTATCATGGCGGCCATCGGCTCGGCCATCGGCCTGGGGAACATCTGGCGCTACCCTTACGTGGTCTACGACAACGGCGGCGGGGCCTTCCTCCTTCCTTACTTCATCGCGATAGCCACGGCCGGTATTCCCATCCTGATCCTGGAGTACTATCTGGGCAACAGGTACCAGGGGTCGGCTCCGGTCGCCTACCGAAGTCTGTCGCAGAGGTGGGAGTGGCTCGGATGGTGGCAGGCAGCGGTGTCGTTCTTGATCGGCACCTACTACATGGTCATTATCGGATGGGTGCTCGCGTACTTCTATTTCTCCTTCGGAAGCCAGTGGGGTTCGGACACGGAGGCGTTTTTCACCGGAGAGTTCCTCGGGGTCAGCGACAGCTTCTGGAGCGTGGGCGGTCTCCAGTTCGGGGTGTTGATACCATTCGTGATCGCGTGGGCCATCGTGTACTGGTTGCTGATACGCGGCGTCGGCCGGGGTATACAGCTCGCCTCTATGGTCCTGATCCCTTTGATGGCCCTTATGATGCTCATAATCGTGATCCGGGGCCTGACGCTCCCTGGAGCGGTCGAGGGTTTGAACGTCCTCTTCACCCCCGACTTCGGAGCGCTTCTCGACCCGCAGGTGTGGATAGCGGCCTACGGGCAGGTCTTCTTCTCCATAGGCGTCGCGTTCTCGGTCATGATCGCCTACGCCAGTTACCTGCCTCGACGCTCGGAACTCCCCAACAGCGGCTTTATCGTGGCCCTGTCCAACAGCGGCTTCGAGTTCTTCGCGGCCCTTGGTGTCTTCAGCGTCCTGGGCTTTCTGGCCGTCCAGCAGAACACGCAGGTGGGCGAGGTCGCGACCGAGGGGGTGGGACTGGCGTTCATAGCCTTCCCGCAGATCATCAACCAGCTTCCGGCGCTGAACTCTCTCTTCGGGCTTCTGTTCTTCGGGGCGCTGCTATTCGCCGGGCTTACCTCGGCCGTCTCGATCTTCGAGGTCGGCATCTCCGGGGTGCGGGACAAGTTCGGTTTCGCACGCAATAGGGCGGTAAGCATCGTGTGTGGGCTCGCCTTCCTGGTCGGCCTGATCTACGTCACGAAGGGTGGCCTGTACTACCTCGACACCATCGACCACTTTATAAACAATTACGGTCTGGTGCTCTCCGGGCTCTTCGAGGTCATACTGGTAGCGTGGGTGGTCCGGCAACTCAGGAATATACAGAGTTCCCTCAACGAGAACTCTTACATCCCGGTAGGGTATTGGTGGATACTCGCGCTCTCGATCATCACCCCCATAATCCTGATCGGGGTAACTGCCTTCAACATATACAACGAGTTCGCGAACCCCTACGGAGGCTACCCCGCCAGCGGACTCCTTGTTCTGGGCGGAGGAGCAACCGTTCTAGCCGTAGTGCTCGGCTTCATCTTCCAGTCACTTAGATGGCGCAGGAGTAGAGAGGAGGTTAATCGATGAGTGCCGGAGCATGGATCATGTTCCTCGTCGGCGCGGTCCTCCTGTGGGGCGGCCTGATCCTTTCCATACTGAACTACTTGAGGTACGGCCGTAGCAGCGGGAGCGGCACGACGGGTAGTCGCTAGAATCCGAGCCGAGGCCAGGGGCTTAGACCTCGCCCGAGCCCTCAGAAGACCCGGCAGTGCCGTCGACCCTCGTGGAGACGTAGCCTCGTAGCTTGTCTCCCCGCTCGACCGTCAGGATCATCGGCACCGACCCGGCCGAGGGATTCTTGGAAACGGCGCTCGCCCTGCCACACCCTCTTCTATCCGTGCAACGAAAGCGGGACGGCCATGCGCCTGCTCGCTAACCTCGGCGTTGCCCCGCACGCGCCCCGGCACCGCCTCGACCAGTTCCGGGGACGGGCAGCATACGCGCGCTCAGCTAAGGAGCTTCTCCGGGTCGGTGTGCGGCAGGTCGTGGGCCTCGGCGACCGGCCCGGAGAGAAGGTCGCCGCGCAGCGTCGAGATACCCTTCGCCAGCGTTGGATCGGAGGCCGCAGCCTCCTCCACCCCGCCGCCGTCCGCGATCTTCGTCAGGTATGGGAGCGTGGCGCTGGTCAATGCCAGCGTGGAGGTGCGGGCCACGGCGCCGGGGATGTTCGCCACGCAGTAGTGGACGACGCCCTCCTCCACGAAGGTAGGGTCCGAGTGCG
>JBPCLT010000320.1:0-8181 GCA_051003015.1 Rubrobacteraceae bacterium
TGGTGGCCCACGTTCTGTTTTGGCCCCTGGGGGGGAACCGAAAAAGCGGGTCCCGGGGGCGGTGGCCCCCCCGGCCCTCGCCGGTGGGGCCCCGCGCGGGCTACGCCACCTCGTGCAGCGACGCGACCGCGCCCTGCCGCGCGAGACGCTCGAGCGCGCGAGACTCGATCTGGCGCACCCGCTCCTGGGTTATGCCCAGGTGCCGGCCGATCTCGCGCAGCGCCTGGGGCTCGCCGTGGTCGAGGCCGTAGCGCAGGATGAGCACCTCGCGCTCGCGCTCGGGCAGCCGGGCGATGGCATGCCGCACGACGCTGCATCTCACCGACACCTCGACGGTCTCGTCGGGCTCGGGGTCGTCGCTCGCCAGCAGGTCCCCGAAGGCGGTGTCCCGCTCGTCGCCCACCGGGCGGTCGAGGCTCGTCACCGCTCGCGACGCCTGCCGCGCCTCGCTCACGTGGTGGGTCGGAATCTCGAGGGCGGCCGCGATCTCCTCGTCGGTCGGCTCGCGATCGAGCTCACGCCCGAGCTCGCGTTCCACCCGGTCGACCTTGCGCTGGCGCTCGAGCAAGTTGACCGGCAGCCGGATCGTGCGCGCCTTGGTCTGGATTCCTCGCTCGACGCCCTGGCGTATCCACCAGGTGGCGTAGGTGGAGAAGCGGTTGCCCATCTCGGCATCAAACTTCTCGACGGCTTTGATCAAGCCTATGTTGCCTTCCTGGATGAGATCCTCGAAGGGGAGCCCCATCCCCAGGTACTTCTTGGCGACCCCAACCACCAGACGCAGATTCTTCTCGATGAGTTTTCTCCTCGCCCTCCTGTCTCCGGAGCGCGCCTTCCGAGAGAGCGTCACCTCCTGGCGGTGGGTCAGGAGATCTCCCTTGCCTATCTTCGCGAAATACTCGGCCAACAACTCCGGCGCTTCGGTCTCGCGCCGGATAGCTGCGAGCCTGGTCTCTTCTAACAAAGCGGTCTCCTTGCCCATGTGACACTCCTTCCGTTCCTGGCCGACCTACTTCAACGTCCTCAAAAGCTTGAGTAGACGGCCGGCGATCCTCTTCAGCTCCCACACCGGGGACGATTCCCGGCCCGGACCGTGCCGCTTGCGGGAGTTCCGTATTGCTTTCGCCAGGCGATATTGCTCCGCCTCGCGTAGCATCTCATCGCGGCGCTGCTTCCATAGCTGCAAATCCATCATCTCTCACCTCTTCGGTCCTTCGCGGATAGCTTCTTGGGAGGTACTTTGAGGGAGGTCCACCAGACCATCCCGATGTAGAGTAATTGCATCGGCGCTCGCAGCCACAGCGGGGTGGGGTCCTGTCCGCGGAGCGGGATGTCGTCGAGCGCGGCGTTCACGTTGGCCGAAAACATCACGATCATTAGAAGCACCAGACAGATGCCCGCGAGCCTCCGCGTTTGGGGGATGAGCAGCCCGACCGCGCCCGCGATCTCGAACACCCCGGTCAGGTAGATGACCCAGAGGCCGTTGGGTAGGAGATCGGGGATCATCGCCGCGAAGTCGTGCCTCATGCTCGTGAAGTGACTCGCGCCGGTGAACAGGAGCATTATCGCCATAGCCCCGCGGCCAGCCACTCTCCAAGACGAGAGCCGTTCGACCCCGAGCAAACCCAACCCACGCAAGAGAACCAACGAAATCAAAAGGACCAACAGAGAAACCATGCGTCTCCTTTCCGCAAGAGCAGGGGATTCACCCCGCGCTTATGCCCCAACCCCAGGAGCCTTTCCGCCATGCCTCCAGGTAACCGAACGAAGGATTTGGCCGACTCTGCTTCGATCATCTCGACCCGTCCATCCTGTCTCCGCGGAAAGCCCGAAAGAACGGCACGGCAGGTATGCTCAACAGGGCGGCCATCCTCCGCCAGCCACCCGCGGGCAGCTCTTTGCGATGGCGGAGGGTCCGCGTCGCGTCCAGGTACCACCCACCCGGTACCAGCCAGCGATACCCGGCTTCGTGGGGATAGTCGTCGGCGTGAAGGACCGAACGGGCGAGGATCTCCCCGACTCCCATCTCCCGCGCCAGCTCCACGGCCCCAGCGTACAAGGCTACCGCCAGGGGACGTTCTTTGGCCCACGGGTCGGAGACCAGGAGCCCGAGCAGGAGCCGTTTGGACTCCGTGCGGTACCGCAGCGCCGCCAGGACCCTCCCGTTTTTCTCTGCGACTATGAACCGTTCCTCGAAGGCAAAAGCCCGGCGCATCCCGTTCAGTTCAAATAACTCCGCTATCCGGACCTCGTCTTCCTCCAACCCCCAGCGCGCCTCGATCTCTTCCGCGGGGGGCGCATTCTGGCGCTCTTCTGGATACTCGCTCCCAGGTGGTTTGTTTGGCATCGTATGCTCCTTCCATTTACGCGATGGTTCGGGGTCGTGTCGGTTCCAACGGCGATGGGTTGCCGCGCGGGGCGTGGAACTCCGTCACATCGGCGTCTATCCGCTCGATGCCGTGGTAGCGGGCCACCGAGACACGGTGGTTTCCGTCCAGGACGAAGTACGAGTCATCGATCTTGTACAGGCTCACAGGCGGCAGTTCCTCGCCCCGGTGAAAAGCCCGGTCTACGCTTTTCCACCTCGTCCCCACGCTCGCCCTGGCGGGCAGGAAGGCCCGATCGAAGTCCGAGCAACGACCGACGCTTCCCGCTATCTTGCCCAACGGCACCGTCCTTCTGCCTCGATAAAGTCTTCCCATTGCTCCGAGAATCGTTCTGACCTCGTCGAAGCAGAGCAGCCGATCAGAAGAGGCTGCTCGTCGCAGACGGGCACCCATCCGCCTGAGCAATGCCTTCCGGCACGCGAGACCGAAATCCTTATTCACTTGCTCTTCGAGGCTTATGTAGCCAACCACCAGCAAATCCTTCCTCCTAGCCGCGACGGCTGGATGTGACGTTGGATCCTCTTCGCTCTCTTACCGCTCTTCGATGCTTCTCGCCGGACTACCTGGCAGGCTTCCACGCGCCCCGAAGGGCAGGACCTCCGCCCTGCATGCCGGGCAGTGGAACACCGCGTCCGGCAGCGTCCGCATCTCGGGATGACCACACTCGCAAGGGTGGGCGCCCAGGGCGTCGGGCAGGCTTGTTATGTCCCACAGGGTCTCAAGCATGGAGCCGAGCAGCGGCAATCCGCAGGAGCCGCAGCGGGCGAAATCGTGTCCCAAGGTGACCAGTTCGCCCGCTTCGCAGAACGGGCAAACGATGTGGTGCGCTCTGGACGCCGTGCCTAATGAAGCTTTCATCGGTGTCTCCTTTGGTGTTGGCCGTCCCGTCGCCGGAATGCCTCTTCGCGGCCTGCCGGAGCAAGGCCTCTCTGACGTCTCTCGGGAGCGGTAACCGCCTCATCGGCGCGCCGCGTGCTCGACTCCATTTCAAGCCGCCTCCCTCTGGCTGGAGTACTTGGGAACGAAGTAGGCCTCCGGGTCTATCGGGAGGACGAGGCGCACCCTGCGGCCGGTCTTCCCGTATCCCGCCATCTCCATCGCCCGCTCGATGGATGGGGCGGTGATCTGCGCCCGGCGCGTGAGAGTACCCTCACGAACCTCGATACTCACGCATATCATCTGTATGCTCCTCCTCTCCACGTGCCGAAGCGCGGTCGTGTCGTCCCTGCTTCCCGTGCGCCAATGCCGCTCCCCGGATCGCCGCCAGCAGCACCTCTTCCGTCCGGTGCTTGGCGACGAACGCCGCCGCGCCCGCCGCTCGGGCTTGCTCCCTCGTCGCGGCATCGTCGCGGAGGGTGAAGATCACCACCGCGCTGTGGGGGGCTACGGTGCGCAGTCCCTCGGTGGCCGCGATGCCGCTCATGCCCGGCATCTCGAAGTCCATCAGGATCACATCCGGGCGCAAGGCGCGCGCCAGGGGGACCGCCTCGTCTGCGTCGCACGCCTCGCCGACCACATCCAGGTCCGGCTCCAGGGCGAGGCGCATCTTGAGACCCCGCCGAACGGCCGGCTGGTTGTCCACCACCAGCAGCCGGATCTGCCTCGTGCCGGGAGCGTTCAATTCACTCCCCCGGCATCCGGCTCCGCCCGACGTTCTAAGATGTTCATCTCGTACATGTCCGACCATCCGCCTTTCTCCCCGTCCGACCTTGACAAAAGGGCAGTTCGGTGGCTATCTGTGTTCTGTAGGAAGTAAAACCCTGCGCACGAACGCCGGCATCGGGCGGGAGATGGAATGTCGCGGGGAACCTTTGGTGGAGCGGGATCTCCACCCAAAGGTGGAGAGGTGGGGATGCGGTGGGGATCCGAACCCTGATAACCGATGACCACAAGGTGGTCCGCCGAGGACTGTGCGGCTTCCTGGAGCTCGACCCCGAGCTGGAGGTAGTGGGAGAAGCCTCCAACGGCGAGGAGGCCGTGGCAATGGCGCGCAGCCTCCAACCCGACGTTGTCTTGATGGACCTCTTGATGCCCGTGATGGATGGAATAGACGCCACGAGAGAGATCCGCGAAGAACTCCCCGACACCGAGGTCGTGGCGCTCACGAGCGTGCTGGAGGACGCTGCGGTGACGGGAGCAATCCGGGCGGGGGCCATCGGCTACCTCCTGAAGACCACGGACGCCGACGAGCTGTGCGAAGCGATCAAGGCAGCGGCGGCCGGACAGGTGCGGCTCGCCCCCGAGGCGGCGGCGCGACTGATGCGCGAGGTCCGCTCTCCCGCGAGCCCCGAGGCGCTTGCAGAGCCGCTAACGGAACGAGAGACCGAGGTGCTGAAGCTAATAGCGCGCGGCAAGGCCAACAAGCAGATCGCACGCGAACTGTTCGTCGCCATGAGCACCGTCAAGACCCACGTCAACAACCTCTACCGCAAGCTCGATGTCGGCAGCCGAACCCAGGCGGCGCTGTATGCGGCGCGCGTCGGGATCGTATCAACCGAAGAGATCAGCGAAGAATCGCGATGATGCCAGATCGCGCAACGAACAGCGTTTCGCCCCGCATTCGATTGCGCGTCCTGATCGTGGAGGACTCCGAAGACGATGCCCTGCTCCTCCTGCGCGAATTAGAGAAAGGCGGCTTCGAGCCGGAGCATGAGCGTGTGGATACCCCGGAATCGATGCGGCGGGCGCTCGCGGAAAGGGCGCCGTGGGAAGTGGTCCTCTGCGACTGGTGGATGCCGCGTTTTTCGGCGACCGAGGCTATGGAGATGGTGCGCGATATAGATTCGGAGACCCCGTTCGTCATCGTCTCGGGGAAGGTCGGGGAGGAGGCGGCGGTAGAGGCCATGAGGGCCGGGGCGCACGATTACGTCATGAAGAACAACCTCGCGCGCCTGTGCGCCACCGTGGAGCGGGGTCTCCAGGAGGCACAGGCTCGCAGGGAGCGCAGGCGGATCGAAGAGGAGCGGGACCGCCTGTTCGAGCTCTCGCTCGACCTGCTCGGCGTCGCGGGTCTGGATGGGTATTTCAAGCGCGTGAACCCCGCCTTCGAGGAGACGTTGGGTTACTCTAGTAGTGAACTGCTCGCAAAACCGTTCATCGAGTTCGTCCACCCCGAAGACCGCGCGGGGACCATGAGCGAGTTGGAAGACCTGGGCAGGGGGGCGCGGACTGCCTACTTCGAGAACCGCTACCTTTGCGAGGACGGCTCGGTAGTCTGGCTGGAGTGGAAGGCCGTCCCGGTGGTGGAAGAAGATGTGATCTACGCCACCGCCCGCGACATAACCGAGCGTAGGTGGGCCGAGGAAGAGCTGCGCCGCAGGGAGGCGATCCTCCGGGCCGTGGCGTTCGCGGCGGAGCGCTTCCTCAAAAAAGCGGCCTCCTGGGAGGAGAGCATCGAGGAGGTGCTGGATCGGCTCGGCCGGGCCGCCGAGGTGAGCCGAGTTTACATCTTCGAGAACTACAGGGGCGAGGTCGGCGAGCTGTGGGGCGCCCAGCGCTACGAGTGGGTAGCCACGGGCGTCTCGTCCCAGATGGACAACCCCCTCATGAAGGCCATCCCTTATCGGGCCGCCGGCTTCGGTCGCTGGGGGGAGTTGCTAAGCCGGGGAGAGCCGGTACATGGTCGCACGCGGGAGTTCCCGGAGGAAGCGCAGCCCGCGCTCCGGGAGCAGGACATCCTGTCCATTGCACTCGTGTCGATCTTCGTCGAAGGAGAGTGGTGGGGGTTCATCGGGTTCGACGAGTGTACGCGCGAGCGCGAGTGGTCCACCGCCGAGATCGAGGCGCTGAAGGCCGCCGCCGACACTTTGGGCGCGGCCATCCAGCGCGAGCGGGCCGAAGAGGAGATCAGGCAGAGCGAACAGCTCTACCGCACGGTTGTCGAACAGGCCACGGAGTACATCTCCCTGGTCGATGTAGAGACCAGGTATATCGTGGGATCCAACCCAGCCTTTCGCAAAGCACTAGACTACACGGAGCAAGAACTCAAAACCATGACGCTCTACGACATCGTCGCCCACGATCAGGAGAGCATCGACACAAACGCCCGGCAGGTTCTTCAGAGGGGCCGTTACTTCCTCGGCGAGAGGAAGCATCGTCGCAAAGACGGTTCGCTGTTAGACGTCGAGGTTAGCGCGAGCACCGTGCTCCACGATGGCAGGGAAGTGGCCTGCATCGTTGGGCGCGACGTCACCGAGCGCCGGCGTAATGAGGAGGAGCTGCGGGAGAGCCAGCGGGCACTCGCCACGCTGATGAGCAACCTGCCTGGCATGGCGTACCGTTGCCGCAACGATCCGGACTGGACCATGGAGCTGGTCAGCGAAGGGAGCCTGGATCTGACCGGTTACCCGCCAGCCGACCTCATCGGCAACCGGCGAAGGTCTTACTGGCATTTGATCCCCCCGGACGACCGGGAAGCGGCGTGGCGGAGCGTGCAGGCCGCCCTGGCTTCGCCGGAGCGCCGTCCCTTCCAGTTCAACTACCGCATCACGACCGCCTCGGGGGCCACGAAATGGGTCTGGGAGCAGGGCCGGGGGATCTTCTCCCCCGAGGGAAAATTGCTGGCGCTGGAGGGTTTCGTCACCGACATCACCGAGCGCAAGCGGGCCAGGGACGAGTTGGCCCAAAGCGAAGAACGCTACCGGGCGGTGGTCGAGCAGGCCACGGAAGGTATCTTCCTGTGCGATGCCGCCTCGGGCGAAGTCCTCGAGTCCAATACCGCGTTCCGGGAGCTGCTAGGCTACACCGCCGGGGAGTTGCGGGGCATCAGGATCCACGACCTCATCAACGACGACCCCGATAGCATCGACTCCAACCTCCGGCTCATCCTGGACGAAGGAAGCCAGTTCCTGGGCGAGCGCAGATACCGCCGCAAGGACGGTTCGATGGTGGACGTAGAGGCTGCGGCTAGCGTGGTCACCTACGGCGGCAAGAAGGTCATCTGCGACGTCATCCGCGACGTCACCGAACGCGTCGAGGCTTTCAGGATGCTCGAAGAGCGTATCACGGCACTGGCTGGGATCTCCGCGAGCCTGACCGTGGGCCAGACGATGGAGGCCACCCTTGATGCCCTCGCCGCAGGGGTGATCCATAGCACCGCGGCAGTCGCCTGCGCGGTGGTGCTCATGAACGCGGAGACGGGCCTGTTCCGCACTGCCGGCTCGCACGGCTTGCCCGAAGGGTACACGGCCGCCCTCGAGGCAGCCTACCGGGCCGGGATGCGTCCGCCTCCCGTGGAGGTCTTCCGCACGCGCCAGCCCATGCTCTTCCGCGATGCCCGCCAGGCCGCCCTGAACACACCGTTCTCATCCCCACTGCACGGATTCCTCCACGAAGTTTCGTGGGACAAGATCTACTTCGTGCCGCTCGTCTCCCGAAGACGGGCCCTTGGCGTACTCAACCTCTACTACCTGCCCGGAGAGGAACCCGGCGAGGATGAGAGAGTTTTCCTCAAGGCCGTCGCCGACCAAACCGCCGTGACGGTGGAGAACGCCGGGTTGTTCGCCGCCGCCCAGGGCAAGGCAGCTCTCGAAGAGAGGCAGCGCCTCGCCCGCGAGTTGCACGACTCCGTCTCCCAGGCGCTCTACGGAATAGGCTTGGGGGCTCGCACCGCACGCGCCTTGCTCGACCGGGAGGGTCCCCCGGAGCGCGTGGCCGAGTGGCTGGAGTACGTGCTCTCCCTGGCCGAGGGCGGCCTGACCGAGATGCGCGCCTTGATCTTCGAGCTGCGCCCGGAGTCGCTTGAGACCGAGGGTCTCGTCGCCGCGTTGGAACAGCACGCGGCGGCGCTCAGGGC
>JBPCLT010000321.1:0-4138 GCA_051003015.1 Rubrobacteraceae bacterium
CGGGCTGGGACGGGGCTTTCTACTGGGACGGCATCTGCGTCGGCGCGATGGATACCTACGACCCGTGGGTCGTGATGGCGGCGATGGCGATGCGCACGGAGCGCGTCCGCCTCGGGGCCATGCTCACGCCCCCGGCCCGCCGCCGCCCGTGGAAGCTCGCCCGCGAGACGATGACGCTAGACCACCTCTCTGGCGGACGCCTCGTCTTGCCGGTGGGTCTGGGCGCCACCGACGATGGCGGCTTCTCGAAGGTGGGGGAGCCCGTGGATCGGAAGGTCCGGGCCGAGCTTCTGGACGAGAGCCTGGAGATCCTCACCGGCCTGTGGAGCGGCGAGCCGTTCTCCTACGAGGGCAAGCATTATCATCTTGAAGAGATGACGTTTCTTCCTCCGCCGGTGCAGCGTCCGCGAGTCCCGATCTGGGTGGTCGGAGCCTGGCCCAGCAAGAAGTCCATGAACCGCGCCCTGCGCTACGATGGCCTTCTCGCCTACACTACCCGTGGTGAGGTGACGCCAGAAGACATCCGGGCGATGAAGGATTACGTGGAGGAGAACCGGCCCGAAACCTCACCTTTCGACATCGTATGGGAGGGCGAAACACCCGGCGATGACCTCGAGCGAGCGGCGTCTATCGTGCGTCCCTTCGCCGAGGCTGGGGCGACGTGGTGGATGGAGTCGCCGTGGACGTCGCCGAATGCGCCAGACGACCTGCGCGCCCGCATCCGTCAGGGGCCGCCGCGGATAGATCCAGACGAGGAGCCTAGCTGACGAGTTCCCCGCGCACCACGAGGCGGTTCTCGAAGGTGGGGATGGGGACGCAGCTTTGCAGTGAGATCACGGTTCGGCCCGGCTCCGGGTAGGTGACCCAGTAGTCTGAAGGGCGGACGGTCATGCGGTCGTAGACGCGGAAGGTGTATCTCTTGCCGGAGTCGTCGCGGACGAGGATCTCATCTCCAGGCTTCATCTTCTCCAGGTGCCGGAATGCGTATTGAACTCGGGTCCACTCGAATCCCAGGGCGTGGCCTGCGATGAAGGTGTTAGACCCCTCCTCCCACGGCACGCCGGACGTGTCCAGGCGGAGGATGCCTTCCCGGTCCAGGTCCGCCTGCGTGCCGCCAGACCGCACCACTACGTTCTCCAGACCCAGCCGCGGTACCGTGAGCCGGATCTTCTCCGCCGTCCCGGCGGCGCCCACCGAAGGAGCGTCTTCCTTATCATCTCCCGCCAGGTTCTCCCCGAGCAGCGTGCGAGTGGATACCGTCTCCTGCGCCGGCCGCAACTCGACCGACGCCGTGTCCGTGTTCGGGACGATTGGCAGAGTGAGGAGCGCGAGCGCCGCGAGTATGATCAGGGGTACGAAACCTTGGAGACTTCTAGGCATCATGGATGATTGTACCAGCGGGCATGGATAAGCCGGTAGAATGGGCGCATGAGGATAGGGGCCCTGATCGAAGAGTTCTCCGCCCACCTGGGCGATGACGAGCACACCAGCCCGCGCACGGCGGAGTTCTACGAGGCTGACCTAAAGGAGTTCGCCCGCTTCCTGGCCGGGAAGGGGATCGTCGAGGCTGACGGTATCGGGGTGGGCGCGGTGATGGATTTCCGCAACCATCTGTTGGGGGAGCAACGCAAGCGTTTCACCGTCTACCGCAAGGACGCCGCCGTGAGGCGTTTTTTGGACTGGGTGAGGACGAGCACGGACGCGGAGCTGGACTTCGACCCCATAGAGCCCATGCATCAGCCGCTCGACCAGCAGATCACCTTCCTCGAAGACGAGGAGGCCGTGCAACTCCTCTCCTTCCCCATCAATCGTCCCGAAGACGCCAGGGACGCTGTCGTGATACGCCTCATGCTCGACACCGGCGTGACGGTCGGGGAGATAAGGGGTCTCCTGCGCTCCGACCTCGACCTCGAAGCCGCCCAGATTCACCTCGGAGGTCCCGGCTCCCACCTCGCCCCGCGCACGCGCCGCATCTCCGGGGAGGCGGTCGGGACGCTCGGGAATTACCTCGGCATGCGCCACGACGAGACGCCGGAGCTGATCGTGGGCCGGGCGGCGCGGCCCGTGGTGACCTCGAAGGCGCTGCAAAGCGCGATCTGGAAGCGGTGCGAACAGGTCGGCCTGTGGCGCGTATCCCCGATGGTCTTGCGCCATACCTTCGCTATCAGGCTCCTCCGGCGCGGCGCGACGTTGAACGAGTTGAAAGAGGCCCTCGGCGTCCGCGACACGACCAATATCGGGGTGTACAAGAAGTTCGTCTAGCCGGGAGGCTCCCGGCTAGAGAGTTTCCCCATCGCCGGGTCTACCTTCTCAGGCGGCGCGCCCTCGTTAGCCGGGGATTGGTGGCCGTGTCTCCCGCTCCGTCCTCGGCCGGCAGCCTCTCCGTGCCTCGCGCCCATTCCTTCCCCGCCTCCCTCGGCGGGCTCACCTGCTCGGCGCGTCTCGGTGGAACGTCTCGTGGCGCTTCCGCCCTGCTAGCGCGGGCTGGAGGAGCCTCCTCGAACCGCTCGGCGGTCTCCTGTCTCTCGCCCGGCTCGACGTCTATTCTGATGTCGGTGGCGAGTTCCTCTTCCAGGAGCGGGTCCGGATGCGACGCTGTGGGGCGTTCCTGTTCGGGGGTCAGCGGGCTCGCCAGCCCGAAATAACCGTGGACACGGGCTTCCAGGTCGGGCGTGAGGTCCTCGTTGTCTCCCAGGCTCGGCGCGTGACGGACCTGGTCCGCCTCGCCCGAGATCTCCACGACCTGGCGCTTGTCGTTGATGCGGATGATCTCCAGCGGCACCAGCACGACCCTCGCCTCCAGAAGTCCTGTCTTGACGCCTATATAGAGTGGGTGATCCACCTCGTCCACGAAAAGCTCGTCGGCCTTGCCGATGTTCTCGTAGTGAGCATCGTAGACTCTGTAACCCTCGTGGTCCCTCTTGAACTCCGCGAATGGATCCCCATGCTCCCCGTAAACCATCGCACCTCCATCTCTGCCAGCCGTTTTCGTGCCGGTCATCACATTCTAACGGTCTAGTCAATCGAGACACGAGAAGACCCCGGATCGTTACATCTTGCAGTAAGGCGAACCAGGCCAGCGGTTCACGCGTACCTGCGCGTGGGGATACGATCCGTGTAACCGGGGACGGACGAGGTGAGTCTAGGCAGGTGAGGAAGGCTAAAAGATATGAATCCTTTCGTGAACTGTATGCGCTTTTGCAAACGAGGGATCGAAAAACTACGAGGCAAACCGGAGGTTGGATCACCATGAAGGTTTGTACACCTGAGTAAAGTGGAATAACGGCTATCAAGACACTTTTTACTCATGGGAACGGGGAGAATACGGTGTCATCCGAAGACCCAAATCAGGCGGCGGAGACCCAGCAGCCGCAACAAGACGCGCCGGAGCAAGACGCGCAGCAGGACGGCCAGGCGCCCCAGCCCCCTGATTCCGAGGAGAACACCCGTTATGAGCAGAACCTGACCGACCAGGAGATAGCGGACAACGCTCCCGTTCGGAAGAACGATCCGCGCACCTCGGTCCAGAAGGTCGAGGAGTACCGGTTCGCGAACAACATACCCGGTGACCAGACGGTTCCCGAGAAAGCCTACGCGGACTACACGTTGCATTACGACGAGGACAGTGCCGTCATGAACGGCAAGATCCCCGACGTGTTTCTGGACGTTCCGGTCGTCAAAGTGGACGAGATCAACTTCGAGGTCAACGATCTGCGGGCGAAGGTCAACCTCTTCGCGAAGGTGCTCGACTTGGTGGAGCTATCGGTCGGGGTAGACCTGTACATCGGTCGGGTGAAGCTGGTGATACAGGGCGTTGAGGCGCAGGCGCTCCTCAAGGTCCGGCTCGACAACGTGACCGCTATCCTGGACCGGGTCCTCACTACCATAGATCGCAACCCCCAGATAGTAGAGAAGCTCGTGGATAGCGTGGGTTCCGCGGTCGAGGATATCGGAGAAGGTGCCGGTTCCGCGGTCGAGGATGTCGGTGCGGGCGCCGGAGAGCTCGTGGGCGATGGCCTCAACTCGGCAGTCGAAGACATCGGCTCCGGCGCAGGTGATTTGGTTGGAGAAGGGCTCAACTCGGCGGTCGAGGACATCGGTGAAGGCACCGGCGACCTGGTAGGCGAAGGGGTCAACT
>JBPCLT010000322.1:0-8547 GCA_051003015.1 Rubrobacteraceae bacterium
GCACCCGCCAGATGGTGGGAAGCGGCTTTTCCTGGGTTGAGTTTTCGGACATCGAGGCTCCTTCTCCGGTAGGGATCACCACCGACGATGATAGCCGACCGCAAGAGTTCTGAGATAGTCAGTTAGCCAACACCCTGGACGAGGCCCGCGAGATGCTGGAGGCCGCCCGGAACGCCGGGTTCGTTGCGGCCGTGAACTTCAACTACCGCAAGGCGCCCGCCGTGGCGCTTGCAAAGAGGCTCATCGAGGAAGGGCGGATCGGGGAGGTGCGGCACTGGCGGGCGGTTTACCTGCAGGATTGGATCCTGGATCATCTGGCGTCTGCAAAAAGATAAGGCTGGCTCCGGAGCCCTGGGAGACATCGGGGCGCACATCGTGGACCTGGCTCATTACCTGCTCGGACCCATCTCCAGCGTCGTCGGGACCACGGAGACCTTCATAAAGGAGCGTCCGCTGGAGGAGACGAGCGACGGTCTCTCGGCGACCGGAGGAACCCGGACCGGACCCGTCACGGTGGACGACGCCGCAGTCTTCCTGGCCCGCTTCGAGAACGGCGCCATCGGGACCTTCGAGGCGACGCGACTCGCGCCGGGGCGCAAGAACAAGAACTCGTTCGAGATCAACGGTTCCGAAGGCTCCATCGTCTTCGACCTCGAAAGGATGAACGAGCTTCAGGTGTGCTTCACCGACGATCCGCCCGAGGTCGGAGGCTTCAGGACCGTGATGGTCACGGAGCCGGAGCATCCCTACATGGAGGCGTGGTGGCCGCCGGGGCACATCCTGGGCTACGAGCACACCTTCATTCACGCCGTAAAAGACTTGCTCGACGGGATCGGGAAGGGCAAGAGCAACTTCCCGACCTTCGAGGACGGCTTCCGCTGCCAGGCGGTCCTCGACGCCGTGGAGAAGAGCGCCGGGGGTGGGGGATGGGTTGAGCCCGAGGAGGCCGATGTTCTGGCCGGAAGCTCGGTGGACGGACATTGGGGAAGAGGGGGTGGGTGACCTCGAAAGGTTAGAGGGTGCTGTGGGGAAGCAGTCAGGCTAGCGGGAAGGGAGGCTCACCAACGTGAGCACGCAAAACGGGCGGCAAGAAGCCGCCTTGACGACGGAGAGACAGAGCAGGTTGTTATTCATCGCGAGCTGCATCGCACTGGTCGCTACCGCGATGACCTTCGCGGTTCGCGGCGACATCCTTGGCACGTGGGGCACCGAATTCGCACTGGACAAGACGAGCGTAGGTTGGATCACCGGTATGGCCTTCTGGGGATTCGCGTTGTCGGTCATCATCGGCGGGGCAATCGTCGATTTCATAGGGCTGAAGTCGATGCTGGTGGTGGCTTTCGCGACGCACGTGACGGGCATCGTGGTAACGATATTCGCCGGCGGTTTCTGGACGTTGTTCCTGGGAACACTGCTCATCGGCCTGGGTAACGGGGCCGTGGAGGCGGCTTGCAATCCATTGGTCGCCACGGCCTACCCGAACCAGAAAACGGCCAAGCTGAACCTGTTCCACGTATGGTTCCCTGGCGGCATTGTGATCGGCGGTCTCGCGGCGTACTTCTTGACTACCATCGGGCTCGGCTGGCAGGTAAAAATGGCTATCATCCTGATACCGACCCTCGTCTACGGCGCGATGTTCCTGGGCATGCGCATACCGGAGACCGAGCGTGTAGCGGCCGGCGTCTCCACGGGTGGGATGTTCCGCGAGGCCCTGCGACCGATGTTTCTGGTCCTGGCTTTCGCCATGTTGCTCACGGCCTCCACGGAGCTCGGCACGAACCAGTGGCTGCCGAGCATCCTTACGACGACGGCCGCCGTCTCGGGCATACTCGTGCTGGTCTGGATCAACGGCCTGATGGCCGTCGGGCGTTTCTTCGGCCACTCGTTCCTGGGCAGGATCTCGCCGATAGGACTCTTGATCGGCTCCGCCGCGGCCTCGTTGGTGGGCCTGCTCCTCTTGAGCGTCGCCAACTCGGCCATCCTCGCCTTCGTTGCCGCCACCGTCTTCGCCGTCGGCATCTGCTACTTCTGGCCGACGATGCTTGGCGTGACGGCCGAGAGGTTCCCCGCCGGAGGGGCATGGCTGCTTGGCATCATGGGGGGCATCGGGAACATATCCGTGGCGATCACCATGCCGATCCTGGGAGGCATCTACGACACCAGCGGTCCTACCACGGCGCTGCGCTCCATGGCGATCCTGCCGCTGATCCTGCTTCTGATCTTCGGCTTCTTCTGGTTCCGCGATAAGGCGAGGGGTGGCTACAAGGCCGAAAATCTCCTCGAAGAAGACCGGGGCAGCAGGGAGACTGAAGGCGCCTCCGCGGGAGGCAGGACGGCCCCCGGGCAGGTCTGACGCCAGGTCTTAGCCAACTCTTGGACCCCTCGCGGCGGGCCGATTGAATCCGCCGCAAGGGGCCACTAAGGACAAAGGAAGGGCTATGAAAAAGACACTGGTTCTGGCCGGCGACGCCGCCGAAGACCTGGACACTATGTACCCGATCTTCCGGCTGCGCGAGGCGGGCTACGAGGTCCACGTCGCCGCTCCCACGCGCCGCAAGGTCAAGCTGGTCGTCCACGACTTCGAGGAGGGATGGGACGCCTACACCGAGCGGCCGGGACGTCACCTGCCGGTGGACCTGGCCTTCTCGGAGGTCGAGCCGGAGGAGTACTCGGCGCTCGTGATTCCGGGCGGACGGGCGCCTGAATACATCCGCATGGACCCGGACGTGGCGCGCATCTGCACGAGCTTCTTCGAGCGCGGGCTGCCTGTTGGGCTGATCTGCCACGGCGTGCAGGTCCCGGCGGCGCTTGGGCTCCTTCGCGGCAGGACGGTCTCGGGCTTCCCGCCGCTGCGCCCTGACCTGGAAGCCGCCGGGGCTACCTTCCAGGCGGGGCCGGACGTGGTGGATGGCAACGTCGTCTCCTGCACCGGCTGGCCCGACATGCCCGAGTTCTCACGCGCTTTTCTCTCGGTCCTCGAAGTCTCGGAGGCATCGTCCAGACGGACGGCCTACGGCGCCGGTATAAGCTAGAATTCTCACCGAATTGAGCACGGAACACCTCCATCGGACGACGACTTCTGATGATCCGGATCCAATAGCGTCCGCAGCGGGGAATGCGCGGACGGGGCTCTGGCGGTACGTCCTGCTCGCGTGCTCGATGGCCGTGTTCTTCCTGGTCCTCTTCCTGATAGTAGAGGCGCTGGGCGTCCCTTTCCTGGAAGACCCGTCGCCGTGGCTGGAACGGGGCGGTCCATCCGCCGCGCTCGCCGGGGTCGGGTTGCTACTGGTGGACGTGGCGCTTCCGGTGCCTTCGAGCCTGGTGATGATCCTGCACGGTGCTCTCTTCGGCGTCGTCGTTGGCACGGGCCTCTCGCTCATCGGAGGAACCGGCGCCACCCTGACGGGCTTCGCCCTCGGGCGCTACAGCGGGCCTTTCATCTCGCGCTGGCTGGCGCCCGGAGAGCGGGCGCGCGTCGAACGGTTGCTGGATCGCTGGGGCGCCCTGGCTATCGTGGTCACCCGCCCGGTCCCCATACTGGCGGAGACGACCGCCATCCTGGCCGGGGCTTCATCCCTGAGCTGGCGCCGGACGGCCCTCGCGGCGCTGGTTGGCTGCTTCCCGGCGGCCCTGCTCTACGCCCTCACCTGGGCTGTTGCGGCCGGCGTCGCAAGCGGGGCGCTGGCGTTTGCAGTGGTGATGCTCGCCGCGGCTCTCTTCTGGGCCGTGGAACGCCTGGCCGGACGACGCTGGCAACGTCCGCGGCGGACGCGGCGTTGAGTACAGTCACCGGCCGCGAGGTTCCCCGAGGACCGCGGGGCGGACTTTTGCTCGGCAACGTCAGGGACTTCCAGCGCGATAAGTTGGGCTTTGTGCAGGGGATGGCGCGGCGCTACGGAGACGTGGTGCGCTACCGCATGGCGAACATGACCTGGTATCAGGTCAACCATCCCGAGGGCGTGAAGCGCATCCTCCAGGACAACAACCGCAACTACGGCAAGGGTTCGCTGACCTCCGGCGCTCTGGGGCTCGTGCTAGGCCAGGGGCTATCCACCAACGAGGGCGGGCTCTGGCTCCGGCAGCGGCGTCTGATGCAGCCCGTGTTCCATCGCAAGAGCGTGGACGCCTTCGGGGAGATGATGGTGAAGGATACGGAAACCATGATCGAACGCTGGCAAGCCTCGCCGGATACGACAGTGGACGTGGCGGCGGAGATGTCCCGGCTGACTCAAGGGGTGGTCACTGGCGCGCTCTTTGGGGCCGGCGTCGGTGAGGAGGCCGGTGTGATCGAGGAGACCATAACCACCCTGATGACGGAGGTCGCATACCGCTTCGAGGTGCCCCTCTACCCACCTTTGAGCGTCCCGACCCCGCGTAACCGGCGTACGCGGGCCGCGCTTCAGACGTTGGACCGGGCCGTCTACCGCATCATCGAGGAGCGCCGGCGCGCCGAACCGGGCGACGACCTGCTATCTCTGCTCATGGAGACTCGTGACGAGGACACCGGAGAGGCCATGAGCGACAAACAGTTGCGCGACGAGGTCATAACTCTCTTCGTCGCAGGCCACGAGACGACCGCGACCGCTCTCTCCTGGACGTTCTATCTACTCGCCACCCATCCAGAAGCCGAGAGACGTTTGCGAGCCGAGCTGGACACGGTACTCGGTCCCGATGGGAGAACGCCCACCGTCGAGGACTTGCCGAAACTCCCCTACGGCCGGATGGTCGTCGAGGAGGCGATGCGCCTTTATCCTCCGGCCTGGATCACCAACCGCCAGGCATTGTCGGAAGACGTGGTCCTCGGCTACCGAATCCCCGCTGGCGCGTTCGTGATGACCTTGCCCTACGTCCTGCATCGCCATCCGGATTTCTGGGATCGCCCGGAGGAGTTCGACCCCGAACGCTTCTCACCTGAACGCAGCGCCGCTCGCCCGCGCTACGCCTACTTCCCATTCGGTGGCGGCCCGCGCCAATGCATCGGCCGGGGCATGGCCCTCGTGGAGACGCACCTGATCCTCTCCACCGTCCTCCGGCGCTGCCGGCTGCGACTTGCCACCCAACGTCCCATCGAACCCCTCGCCCTCGCCACCCTTCGACCATCCGGTGGCCTGCCTATGAAGATAGAAGCCGCACGATAGAAGCGCGGGCTACCGAGAGACGAACCTCAGTGCCGTTGAGACTCGTCTAGCTCGTCCGTGACGTTGTCCTTCGTGCTTGAGCCTCCGGGATGGTTTCCCGTGGACTCTTCTTCTTCCACGGCCTTTTTTGAGGCGTCCTTCTTGCGCTTCGCGGCATCTTCGTGTTCGTCCGTGACGTTGTCCTTCGTGCCTCCCGAGCCCTTGCGCCGGTCGTGATCCGTCATTCCGTTCTCCTCTCTTCCGATATTCGGGTATCCCTGATCCCGTTATACCAACGTGGGGATCGCCCAAACCCGGCCGACGGCGTCGCGGACTCGGTTGAAGCAGTCGTGGGGCTATGCTCTAATCCAGATACGAACGGTCGTAAACGGTGGAAGAGAGGGGAAGCGCGATGAGCGTCACCGACGATTTGCTGCGGAACAACGCGGCGTATGCGGAGTCTTTCGATAAAGGGGACCTGCCTCTGCCTCCGGGCAAGGGCGTCGCCGTAATCGCCTGCATGGACGCCCGCCTGAACGTGTACGGGATGCTGGGTCTGGAGGAGGGTGACGCGCACGTCATCCGCAACGCTGGAGGCGTGGTGACGGACGATGAGATCCGGTCCCTTGCGATATCCCAGCGCCTGTTGGGGACGCGCGAGATCATCCTCATCCACCACACCGATTGCGGGATGCTCACCTTCTCCGACGACGAGGTGAAGCAGCAGATACAGGACGACGTGGGCGTGAAGCCGGAGTTTGCCCTGGAATCCTTCTCCGATCTGGACGAGGACGTGCGCCAGTCCATTCGGCGCATCCAGAATAGCCCGTTCGTCCCCAACAAGGACTCCGTGCGCGGCTTCGTCTACGAGGTCGAGACGGGTAGGCTGCGCGAGGTCGCGTAAGCAGGCCATCTCCGGGAGCGCCTCCTTCCGTCCGGATATCCTGATCTCGGCGTTACGAAAGTGGCATTTTGGGGAATGATGCTATTCGAGTGATCTAGTGGGAGGAGAAATCGTGAGTGGCATGACGTTGGGGACGATCATCGCTGTTGCAGTGGTGGTAGTGATCGTGTTGCTGATCATCTACTTCGTCTCGCGCCGCAGGCAGACGCAGCGGGGCGAGGAGCAGCGGGAGCGGACGCGGGAGGAGTTCGGCTCCGAGTACGAGCGCACGGCGGAGGAGCGGGGTTCGGAGGAGGAGGCCGAGAAAGAGTTGCGCCAGCGCCGCGGCCGGGTCGAGCGGCAGGTCGAGCCCCTCTCGGACGAGTCACGCCAACGCTACGAGGAGCGGTGGCGGGAGGTCGAGGGCGTCTTCGTGGAGAACCCGGAGCGTTCCATCGAGCTGGCCGACCGAACCGTCTCCGAGTTGCTGGAGGAGCGTAACTTCATTGCCGACTCTTCCCAGAGCGAGGATGAGACCGAGCGTGGTCTAGGCGCCATGCATCCCGAGATCGCCGCCGACTACCGTGAGGCCCGCCGCGCCAGGGCAGGCGTCGTGGCGCGTTCGGCCCGCGGCCCGGAGGACTCTTCCGGCGAAGAGGCGGGTGAAGAAGGCACCGAGGAGTTGCGGCAGGCCATCCGCCGGTATCGCACGGTCTACGAGCGTTTGATGGAACGGTAGAAAGCGTCGCCATCGGGGCGTTCGTAGCGGCTTTCTGGGGGTTCGTGGGGGGATTTTCGCTCCTGATCGGGGCCCTCGTGGGCGTCTACGCGGGTGTTCCGCGCCGCGCCATCGCCTTTATCATGGCGTTTGGGGCCGGCGTCCTTGTCTCCTCGGTGGCCTTCGAGTTGATGGACGAGGCTTACCTGACGGGCGGCTTCGACGCGGCGGCCATCGGGCTTCTCTCGGGGGCCGCGGTCTTCTTCGCCGCCGACCGGATCGTCAGCCGGGTTGGCGGCGAGCGTCGCAAGAACCCCGGTGATGCGCAGGGTGGCTCGGCTGCCGCCATCGCCATCGGCGCGCTTCTGGACGGCATCCCG
The DNA here is from genome assembly GCA_051003015.1 of Rubrobacteraceae bacterium. Taxonomy (GTDB): domain Bacteria; phylum Actinomycetota; class Rubrobacteria; order Rubrobacterales; family Rubrobacteraceae; genus JACDGB01. The sequence continues at coordinate 7,099 of JBPCLT010000322.1, forward strand.
GAATCGGCGGCCATCGGGATAAGCCTCCTCGAAGGGGGAGGGATCAGCGCCGCCCTCGTCGCCGCCGTGTTCCTCTCCAACGTGCCCGAGGGCCTATCCTCGGCCTCCGGGATGAAGCAGGCGGGCCGCTCCACAGCCCATATTCTCGGCTTGTGGAGCGCCGTCACGCTGGCCTCAGCGGCCGCCGCGCTGCTCGGCTATATGTTCCTGGCCGGGGCTTCTGAAGACCTGGTGGCCGGGATACAGGCGTTCGCCGCCGGCGCCATCCTGACCATGCTCGCCTCCACCATGATACCCGAAGCCTACGAGGAGGGCGGCGATGTCGTCGGGGTCGTCACCTCGCTCGGTTTCCTGCTGGCATTCATCCTCAGCAAGCTGGAGTAGGCGGCTTCCCTACTGGCGGCGCAGGACCAGGACCGCGATGACCACGCCCGCGGGCAACGCGACCAGCGTGGCGCCTAGCCCGATCAGACCCACCATGGCGAGCACCGGGAGCCCATCGTCCTCTACGGGAGGCGGCGGAGGCTCGGTGCCCTGGGCCTGCGGCGTCGGTTCGGGCGTGGGGGTTGGGGTTGCGCTCGGGGACTGTTCGGTGGTGGTTTCCTCGACGGTGGTTTGTTCGACGGTGGTCTCTCCTCGGGCGCCTGTCCGGTGACCTGAAGCTCCAGTTCCAGCGGGAACTCATACGTCCGCTCGTTGTCGTCCAGGCGGTCCTCAAGGCTTACCTGGACGTAGTAGGCGCCGGCCTCGTAGGCGTAGATTTCGTCCGGGTCCACCGTGCCGGTGGTGTTGCCCACGCTCACTGCCGTCTGACCGGCGCAGCATTGGTCCGCGTAACCGGGGTCCAGGATCTCCTCGTTCAACGGGTTGTACATGGTCATCTCCATGTACTCGTCCTCGACGAGTCCCTCTACTTCAAAGCCGGGTAGGCCGCCGACTGTGGCCCGCGCGCGCAACTCCTGGCCCTCTTCGAGCTCCACGGCGTACCACAGGGATTCGGCGGTCAGGATCGTATCCTGATACGTTCCGGGCTCCAGCACCGGCGCCGTGTCCGAGGACGGGCCGCCCTCGACCCTCTGGCCTCCGGCCTGGAACGTCCGCGCCGCCCGCGTGGAGATGGTCTTGAGTTCGTCGGCCAGGTCTCCGGCGCTGTTGGCGTCGTGGTAGCTGCCGCCGGTCTCCTCGGCGATGCACCGGAGCTGCTCTTTGGCGTCCGGGTTGCCCTGCACGAAGAACCCGACGGTCTCTATCGTCGTCCACGCCCTGCGAGCTGAGATCTCGCGCGACCTGGCAGGGGGGCGGGTTGCCGCAGGTGTCCTCGCCGTCTCACAGCAGTTAGCGTAAGTATTGATCCGATGCTAGGCTTCAGGCATGAAATCTTACTCGAAGGACCTCAGGATCAGGGTGCTCGCCGCGGTGGACCGCGGTGGACCGCGGGATACCGAGGGA
>JBPCLT010000323.1:0-4970 GCA_051003015.1 Rubrobacteraceae bacterium
CGACCCATTCCTCGGATCTGGGACAGTGGCTGAGGTTGCGATACAGAACCGACGGGCATTTATCGGCATCGAGCTCAACCCTGAGTACGTCGAAATAGCGCGGCAACGTATTTCGCGTCTGGGGGGAGGTTGGATCAATGGGTGGAAGAAGTTGACTGACCTGCGCTTCGCTCCCATCCCCTCCGACAAACCGATAGACCTTTATGAGGCGTTGATATCCGCGCGCCGCCTGCAACTCCAGCCGGCCCTCGGCCGCGCCGTAAGCGGAGTAGGAGCAACGACTATAGATGAGGAATTTCGGCGGCTAGTACCGGCGGATGCTCTGGACCACGTCGCAAGCCTGGGGCTGCGAGGCGAACGAGTTTTCCCGGTACCTTCGATCCTCGAGCATGCACCGCCTTTGATCGGCTACTATCGGATGCTGCTGGGAATCTCTAAGAAAGATTTCGGGGACGCGAACAAGCTGGGATACGGACCTTGGAAAAATACGGAGGAGAGTGGCGTCATCTCTGCCCGTATCCTTCCTGACCTTCCTCGTTTTTGCGAGGCTTTTATCAAGCCTCTAGCAGATCTCGTGTTCGCAATGGACGTTTTCGACGACCGTGATCTGAGCGACCTGACACTGCTGACTCTGGGGCCGACATTACAGGGCGCTCGCAACAACGTCATCGGCCGTGTCGCCTCGAAAAAGGTCTTCGCGGCCATACGTACTCTCGTTTCCCGGTACGCAACTTTCGATAGCAAGCGTCTCGTTCGTTTCGAGACTCCCGCCGGACGCAGCTTTGCTTTGGTCGAAGGCACGGACCCCGATGTGCGGCTGGATGCTACCGTGAGCGGTGGAGAGATGCCGATTATCGCTATCGAGATCAAAGGCGGAGAGGATGCCTCGAACGCGCACAACCGTGCCGGAGAAGCCGAGAAGTCGCACCTCAAGGCTAGACAGCAGGGTTTCGACCACCGATGGACCATCATGGTGATGCGTGGGCTGGATCGCCAGAGGCTCAGTGAAGAGACGCCTTCTTCCACCAGGCTATTCGAGGCGACCAATGTCATGTCTCAGACAGGGGCGGATTGGGACAGCTTACGTCGAGGGTTCCTGGAGATCATAGGGGAGTCTTCCTGATTCTGGATGCAGCGCGGCTGACGGAGGTTCTCGGTGTCCCGGCGCCTCTGAAAACGGGCGTGGTGGGCGGCGTTACCCATGACTCGCGGGAGGCCGGTCCCGGCGTGGCCTTCGTCGCGGTGCCTGGCTTCAAGCGGGATGGGATCTCATTCGCTCCCGAGGCCGTTCGCCGGGGCTCGCCGCTGGTGGTGGCGGAACGCGAAGTCTCCGGAGCGCCGACCGCCATCGTCCCTGACGCCCGGCGCGCCCTGGCCGCCCTGGCCGCCGCCGTTTACGGGGACCCCTCGGAGCGCATGGAAGTCTACGGCGTGACCGGCACCAACGGCAAGACAACGACCTCCCATGCCCTGTACGCTATCCTGGCCGCCGCGCGGGGCGAGGAAGCCTGTGGTCTCATGACGACCGCGGGGACCATCTCCGGCGGCGAACGTCAGGACGCGCCGCCCGTCCGCACCACCCCGGAGGCCCCTGAGGTGCAGCGTCTTCTCGCCGGGATGCTCGAACGGGGCGTGGATCGCGTCGTCATGGAGGTCTCTTCCCACGGCATCGCCCTGAGCCGCGTCGCCGGCACGCGCTTCGCCGGGGCGCTCTTCACCAACCTGACCCGCGATCACCTCGACCTGCACGGCTCGATGGAGGAGTATTACCGGACCAAGCGCGAGCTGTTCCATTGGGTATCTCCCGAAGGCCCCAAGCTCGTCAACGCCGAGGACGCCCATGGGCGCCGGATCTTCGGTGAGGTCGTGGGCGTAAAGACCTTCGGCGATACTGACGACGCGGACTACCGGGTTACGGAGGTCCGGCCGGAGCGTGGTGGGACAACCTTCACTCTGGCTTACGATGGGCGTGCCCTGGAGCTTCGGACCCCTTTGCTCGGGCCGTACAATGTGCTCAACGTCGCGGGCGCGGCGGCGTTCGTGCTGGAGGTGGGGGTCGAGGGCGCGGTGGTGAGACGGGCCGTGTCGGAGATGCCGCAGGTTCCGGGCCGCTTCGAGCGGGTGGCGGTCGGGGGGTTCGAGGTGATCGTGGACTACGCCCACACCGATGTGGGACTCGAGGCCGTGCTGAAGGTCGCCCGCGAGGTGGCGGACGGGCGCGTGATCTGCGTTTTCGGGGCGGCGGGGGAGCGGGACGGGGACAAGCGTCCCAAGATGGGCCGGGTGGCCGCCCGGCTCGCCGACCGGAGCATCGTCACCACCGATGACGCATACTCCGAAGACCCGGCGAGGATAGCCCGCGAGGTCGCCGCGGGCGCGGAAAAGTCCGAGATCGTTCTGGACCGCAGGGAGGCCATCCGGCTGGCGCTGGAAGATGCCCGTGCCGGGGACTTGGTGGTGGTGGCGGGGAAGGGGCACGAGACGGTCCAGCATCTCCCCGAGGGGGATGTGCCGTTCCATGACGTGAGCGTCGTCCGGGAGCTTCTCCGGGAACTAGAGAGGAAGTGAGGTAGCCGCTTTTGCAGAAGCAGACCAAGAGCGAGGTGCTCCGGCGCCTGAGGATCGTGGAGGGGCACGTTCAGGGGGTGGCGAAGATGGTGGAGGGGGGTGACGTCACCTACGCCGAGGTGGTCCAGCAGACCAACGCCGTCTTCTCCGCCATCCGGCGCATCAACACCGTCATTCTCAAGGACTTCGTCGAGGAGCGCGCGGAAAAGGATGGGGCGTCCGAGGAGATGATCTCCGACCTCATGAAAGCCATAGACCGGGTGATGAAATAGATGCGAGGTTCATCCACCAGGACGCTTCTTCTCGTTCTGGTCGTGACCGTTCCGCTGGTAGTGGCCGGGGCGGTGCTTGTCTCGTTACTGCTGCTGCGCGCGGGGCATGGCCTGCTCGTGGGCGGGCTCCTTCCGTTGCTGGGGACGATGGCCGTGGTGGTGACGCTCGGGGTCTTTCTCGGGCGGGCCGCGAACCGCTCTCGGGTAGGCGGTGAAGGCCAAAATCGGAGACGCGATGGTGTATAGTCCCGGGCTTATGGAAGGCAGGAGACAAGCGCCGGACTTGGAGGAACTCGAGAAGCGCGTCGGGGAGCTGGAGGAGATCACCGACCGTCTGGGGACCGTGCCCGACGAAGACCTCGTCGAGACGCTCGACCGGGCGGTCGCTTTGCTGCGGGAGATCAACGCTGGCATCGAAGCCGGCATCCATCACGCCGGAGAAGAGACCGGGGAACTCGACACACTCCTCGAAGGAGTGGACTTCGGCCCCTTCGACGAGGCCCTGAGCGAACTCGAGGCCCGCGCGTCCGATGGGACCCCCGGTGAGCCCGGACGCTGACCTCGCATTGCGGGTGCGGGAAGCGGCGCTCCTGGAAGGAGACTTCGTGCTCTCCAGCGGGAAGCGCAGCCGGTTCTACCTGGACAAGTACCTCTTCTCCACGGAACCTGGCCTCTTGCGGGACGTGGCCGGAGGGCTCGTCCGTCATCTGCCGCCTGACGTCCAGAGGCTCGCCGGGGTGGAGCTTGGGGCTGTGCCTTTGGCGGTTGCTGCCTCGCTGGAGACGGGTTTGCCATACGTCATCGTGCGCCGGGCGGCGAAGGATTACGGGACCGGTCGGGCGGTCGAGGGGCGGCTTCCGGCGGGGGAGCGGATAGCCCTGATCGAGGACGTCGTCACCACCGGCTCGCAGGCCGTGAAGGCGGCCGAAGGGCTCGTCGAAGCCAGCGTCGAGGTCGCCGCGATACTCGCGGTCCTGGACCGCCGGGAGGATGGCGCGGAGGACCATCTCGGCCCCTTCCCGTTCCGGGCTTTGCTTAGGATGGAGGATTTGGGGGTAGAAAAAGGGGATTGAGGTGCGCAGACGCCTTTGGTATAGTCTCCCGAACGTTTCGGGGGAACGGAGAAATGTAAGCTGCCGAGGAGGTAACTCGACGTGAACAAGACGAGCCTGATCCAGGAGATAGCCGACAGGACCGATGCGTCCAAGAGCGAGGCGCAGAAGTTCTTCGATGCCTTCACCGATGTCGTGCAGGACTCCCTCAAGAAGGGCGAGGACATACAGATCACCGGTTTCGGCAAGTTCTACGTGCAGAAGCGCGACGCACGCGAGGGCATCAACCCGCAGACCAAGCAGAAGATCAACATCCCAGCCTCCCGCGTGCCTAAGTTCACAGCAGGCAACGCGCTGAAGAACCAACTCAAGTAACCAGAGCTACTTGATCGCAACGTATTTCCCGCCGCGGGGCATCTTCTCCGCGGCGTTTTCTTTGCCCGATCCAACCGCCATTAGCCGATGCAGTCCCTCGTAGACTCCGCCCGCCGTAAAGGTAGCATCCTGGTGGCGGGGCTCGACCCGATGCCATCCCGGCTGCCGGAAGAGGTCCTGGATAACGGATCGCCGGAGGCCGCTTCCGTCCGGCGTTTCTGCTTCGGTATTCTAGAGGCCGTTGAGCCGGAGGTCGCGGCGGTCAAGTTGCAAGCCGCATATTTCGAGCGTCTGGGACCGGCCGGCATGCAAGTCTACGCCGACCTCATCGCCGCCTCGGAGGAGATGGGCCTGCCGATGATAGCGGACGTCAAGCGCGGCGACATCGGGGGCGTCGCCGCCGCCTACGCCGAGGCGCATCTCTCGGTCTACGGCGCTCATTGCGTCACGGTCAACCCGTACATGGGCGAGGACGCGGTGCTTCCGTTCGTCGAGGAGGTGCGCCGCCGGGCTCGGGGAGGCGGTGTCTTCGTCCTCGTGGCTACCTCGAACCCTTCCGCCGGGACCGTCCAATTCAGCGGAGAACCGCCGCTATTCGAGACCGCCGCGAGGCTGGTGCAGGACCTGGGCGGTGGAGACGGAGAATACCCGGACGTCGGGGCGGTCGTCGGGGCGACGCGGCCCGAGACCGGACGCCGGGCAC
>JBPCLT010000324.1:0-13401 GCA_051003015.1 Rubrobacteraceae bacterium
TGGCGTACCATCCCGCCCCCTCGGACTTGGGGGTGAGCGCGCCCGGAGTCTGGAACTGTGGGGCCGGGATGGTCTTGTCTTTGATCAGGTTGAAGCGCAAGGATGCGTACATTGGGCTCTCGATGCCGGTTACACAGACCTCGCCGTCGCCCTGGGCAGCATGGGCGTCGCCGCAGGAGAAGAGCGCGCCCGGCACCTGAACCGGCAGGTACAGCACGGAACCTTTCGTGAGGTGGCGGGTGTCCATGTTTCCCCCGAACGGCCCGGGCGGCATGATAACCGGCTTCTCGGGGCCGGTCTGGGAGACGCCCATCGTCCCGAAGAAGGGCTCTATGGGGATGGCGATGTCGTCCTTGAAGAGGGTGTAATCACCGTTCGAGAGGTCGAATATCTTGAGGTAAGCGTCGGGGAAGTCATCCGCGAGCAGCCCGAAGCCAGGGATGACGGCGGCCCAGCCCCAGCCGACGGTGTGGATGTCCAGCACCTCGACCTCCAGGGTATCGCCGGGCTCCGCGTCCTCCATCGCAACGGGTCCGGCCAGCGGGTAGAGGCGGTTCCAGTCCAGGCTCGCCAGCGCATCGGCGGTGGAGCCGGGGCCGATCTGACCGTCCGAAACCTCTCTCGTGTGGTACACGACGGTGTCTCCGGAGCCAACGGTGACGACGGGCTCCAACTCGTTGTCCCAAAGGTAATGGACCTTGTCATCGGGGAAATAATGCGTCTTCGGCACTGCCTCGAACCTCCTCATCCGATAGTCAACTCTCCCACGAACTCTCTCAAGAGCCCGCGCCCGGCGCAAGCCCGACTCCCACGCTAGAATTCGGGCGTGAAGATCTCGGGCATCCCCAACTACCGCGACCTGGACCTGAGCGGCGAGTCCCGCGCCGCCGCGAAACGCATGGAGGACCGCGCCACGGCCCCGGCCTCACAGGCCATGTTCGATGCCCTCGTGGCCCCGCTGCTCGACCAGTCACCCGGCTCGCCGCTCAACGTCCTGGAAGTGGGGTGCGGCACCGCTGCGCTCTCCCGGCGCGTCGCCCGACGCTTGCCGAATGGGACCGTCTACGCGGCGGACAAGAGCGAGGGCATGCTGGCCGCCGCCAGGGAGTATGCCGAGGTGGAGAGTGGGGGAGGCGGCGAACTCGTCCTGGGCCGGTGGGACGTGCTCGACGCCTCGGCGTTCCCATTCGAGCGTGACTGCTTCGATGTGATCCTCTCCTCCGTCATGGCGCCGTACCTGGACGACGAAGCGACTGCCGCGCTGGTCGGGGACCTCACCTCGCGCCTGACTTCTGGCGGGACCCTGGCCTTCATCGAGCAAGACCTCACCACCGACACCGTGAACTTCCCCGACTTCGACCTGCTGCGCCGCGTCTACGCCAGGGACGAGCGCGACCTCAAGCGGACGGTGACCCTCGGCCTGCGGCCACTACTACGCGAGGCGGGGCTTGACCTCCTGCCTCGTCGCTCCTTCCTGTGGACCGACGACGAATATCTGCCGTACACCCGCGAACTGCTCGACCGCATAGCCGCCGACGCACTGAAGGCCGGGCGCATCACCGCCGCCGAGCGCGAACGCTGGACGGCGACCCTCGAATCCCTGGCCGACGCGGGAGACTTCTACTACGGTCTCGTCTACCATCGCATCGCCGGACGGGTTTCGGAGTAAACGCCGCGATCACTGAAATGGCTACCGTCCGGCGGGGCGCACCACGACGAAAGCCCGCCGGAAACCCACGACTTCGACATCGGTGTTGGGTCGCAGCGGCGGTGAGTCGGGGTCTTCGGGGAGTGCGCGCCACAGTTCGCCGTGTACGAAGACCATGCCGCCTGAGGGGCTGGAGACCGTGCGCCGCACCGTGCCGATCTCTCCGATCATGCCCTCACGCCCCGTGCTGATCCGCCACCGCTGTGTCCTGAAGACCGCGAGTAAAGTACCGGCCACCAGTAGCGCGACCACGATGAGCGATATCACCAGCACGTAGAGCGGGACGCCGAACCTCTCCTCGAAGTTCGGAGGCTTCTGCACGAGCGTCGCATCGACTGTGTCGAGCGTCAGATTCTTCGGCTCGACGGTCTCACCGTCGGCCGCCTCCAATACCGCCTTCAGGTTGGGCTCGACGTGTTCGATCACGCCGGTATCCAATGCGTCCCCGGAGTCCAGCGACGCCGCCTCCCGGACGGCGCTCTCGGCCCACTCCTCGTCGCGGCCGTGCGCCTCCGCGAGCCCGGTAATGAGGGCCACCGCGTCGTTCGTGACCTTCTCGCCCATGTCGCCTGGGATGTCCTGTCCGAAGGCGTCCACCGGCGTCGCCGCCCCGAGACGAGTCTGAGGGGCCATCGCAGCCACGTCGCTCCCCATGACGATGAACGTACCCGCGCTCGCCGCTCGTGCCCCCTGCGGGGTCACGTAGGTGATGACCGGGATTTCTCCCGCGCCGCTTATGTCCTCGACCATCTCCTGCGTCGAGTCCAGCCGCCCGCCGGGAGTATCCAGCGTCACGGCGACCGCGCGGGCGTTCGCGTCCTCGGCATCGGAGATGACGCGTCCCACGTACTCAGCCGTCTGCCCGTCTATCTCGCCGTCAATGCGGGCGACGAACACCTCCGGCCTCCCGTCCTGGGACATCGTCCTGTTTCCGCAGGCCACGGGGGCGCACGCCATTGCGAGGGTCAGGAACAGAACGAAGAGATGAGCTTTGCGTCGCCTCATGCGGCCTTGATTCTACTACCCGCCCGCATGTGGACGGCCGCTTCGCTACAGTGTATCGAGGGCCTGTTCGATATCCGAGATCACGTCCTCCGGGTGCTCGATGCCTACCGAAAGACGGATCAGGGCCTCCTTCACTCCGAGCCGCTCCCTGCGCGCGGGCGAGAGCTCCCGATGAGAGGAAGTCGCCGGATGTATCGCCAGCGTGTACACATCGCCCAGCGAAGGCGCTTTGACGCACAGTTCGAGGGCGTTCAGGAACAGGAACGCCGCCTTCCTGGCATCGGCTTCCTCCACGTCTAGCTCGAAGGAGACGAGGCCGCCCGCGCCTTCGAGGACTTCGCGGGCAACCTCCGTATCCGGGTGGTTGCCGAGCGTGGGGTAGTTGACCTGCGCGATCTTCGGATGGTTTGCGAGGCGGGTGGAGATCTTCCGCGCGTTCTCGCACTGGCGCTCCATGCGCAGCGGCAGGGTCTTGAGGCCCCGGTGCGCGAGCCACGCCTCGAAAGGCCCCAAGGTCCCGCCGACGAGCTTGCGGATTGGCTCCAGCGCCGCGTCGAATGGGGGGCCCGCGACTACCACGCCAGCCGTGATGTCGCCGTGGCCGGAGAGGTACTTGGTGGCGCTGTGGACCACGATGTCAGCGCCGAGCTCCAGAGGCCGCTGGAGGTACGGGGTGGCGAAGGTGCTGTCCACTACAAGGGCGGCGCCCGCCGAACGGGTGATCTCCGCGATGCGCGGCACGTCGGCCACGCGCAACAGCGGGTTGGAGATGCTCTCTATCACGACGGCCCGCGGCTTCAATTCCGCGACCTTGCGTTCTACGGCTTCCAGGTCGTAGCAATCCACGAAGCGCGTCTCGACGCCGTTCATCCCGAAGATCTGGACCAGGAGCGTCGCCGTCGAGCCGTAGAGTTGCTCCGCCGCCAGCACCGTCGCGCCTGGTCCCAACTCCGCCGAGGCGAGCGCCGCGTGCATCGCCGCCATCCCCGAGGCGAAGGCAAAGGCGCGAGCATCTCCCGCCGGGCTCTCCAGGGCCGCGACGGCCCGCTCGAAAGCCACGACCGTCGGGTTGTCGTAGCGGGCGTAGCTGTATCCCGGTTGCTCGCCGCCCAGGATGCGATCCGTGGTCTCGATGTCTTGATGGGAGAAGGTAGTGGAGGCATGGATCGGGGTGGAGATCGGGTAGTAGCCGCTGCCGTTCTCATCTTCCGCCGCGGCCCGCATCTCTCCGGCGTGAACGGCCTCCGTCTCGAAGCGGCGCCTCTCTTCTCTGTTCTGTCGGCGATTCGTCATAGTATCTTATACTAACGTACCGGGTTCCAAATTTTACGGGGAGGCTGCATGGATGACGCGGGGAGCAGGATCGGCTACTTCGAGCGGATGCTGGCGGATAACCCGGATAATCCCACGGGCCTTCTGGCCCTGGCGAACGAGTATGGCAAGGCCGGCCGCCACGAGGACGAGGCGGCGGTGCTGCGCAAATACACCGAGGTCAGCGAGGACGAGGGCAATGCGTACCTGCGGCTGGGCGAAGTTCTCGTCCGGCTCGGGTGTGGGGAGGAGGCGCGAACGGCATACGAAACCGGCGTGAGGCAGGCCGAAAAGCACGGCCACGACGGCATGGCGGAGGACCTGCGCATCGCGCTTATGGGACTGAACGAGCGATGATGTAACGGGGCCGTTCCGCGCAGGCATGGAGTCGCCATTGTGGGGTATGATAGGTAAGATTGGAGTGTCCGGGTAATCTAAGAGAAGGTGCCGCGAGAGTCGCCTCTCCGGCGGGCCGCGAGACTACCCGAAGAATCGACATGAGGGTGTGATCCGGTTGCAGCAGAGCACAGGGAGCCAGTTCTACGGGCCGAACCTCGGCTACGTATTGGAGCTTTACGAGAAGTACAGAGAAGACCCCGAGGCCGTGGACGAAGGAACCCGCGACTTCTTCGAGCGGTGGGGTTCGCCGCAAATTCCGGGCGCGAACGGGCGCGCCGCCGAGACTGACGGAGCGGGCGTCGGCGCGTCGGGGGACGCGGCGGATGTGGAGAAGAGCGTCGGGGCGTCGAAGTTCATCCGCCACATCCGGGACTTCGGCCACATGGCGGCCCAGCTAGACCCGCTCGGGAGCGAGCCTCCCGGCGACCCTACGCTCGACCCCGCCTTCTACCGCATCAGCGAGGAAGACCTCGAAGGTCTGCCGACCCTGATCGTCGGTGGGCCGGTAGCGGAGCGTACCGCCAACGCCAGGGAGGCGGCGGACGAGTTGCGCCGTCTGTACTGCAAGACCACGGGCTACGACTTCGGTCACGTCCACGAGGCCGAGGAGCGATTCTGGCTACGGGAGGCGGTCGAGTCCGAGCGCTTCGGGGGGACCATGCCGGAGGACGACGCCCGTAGGCTCCTCAAGAGGCTCACTCGCATAGACACCTTCGAGAAGTTCCTGCACCGGACCTTCCTCGGGCAGAAGCGGTTCTCGGTGGAGGGCAACGACATGGTCGTGCCGATGTTCAACTACCTGGCCCGGGCCGCCGCTGACGCCGGGACACCGGAGATGGTGATGGGCATGGCGCATCGCGGCCGGCTGAACGTGCTGGCGCACGTGCTGGACAAGCCGTACTCCAGGATCTTCGGCGAGTTCCAGCAGCCGGACAGGGGCGAGCAATCTTCGGTCTCCGAGAGCCCTGGCGGCGCCTGGGTCGGGGACGTGAAATACCACCTCGGAATACGGGGCTTTGGCCTGAGCGAGGACGAGGCTGACCAGCGGGTCATGATCAACCTCGCCCCGAACCCGAGCCACCTGGAGCACGTGAACCCCGTGGTCGAGGGCATGGCCCGCGCCGCCCAGGAGCAGCGCGACCAAGCCGGGCCGCCGCGCCAGGACATGGAGGCGTCTTTGCCGGTCGTGTTGCACGGCGACGCGGCCTTCCCTGGTGAGGGCGTTGCCGCCGAGACCCTCAACCTCAGCCGCTTGCCCGGTTACACCACCGGGGGTACCATCCACATCATCACCAACAACCAGCTCGGCTTCACCACCGAGCGCCGGGACGCCCGCTCCACCACCTACGCCAGCGACCTGGCGAAGGGGTTCGAGATACCGGTCGTCCACGTCAACGCCGACGATCCGCAGGCGTGCATGGCCGTCACGCGGCTGGCCTACGCCTACCGCGAGAGGTTCGGCAAGGACTTCATGATCGACCTCGTCGGCTATCGCCGCTACGGCCACAACGAGGGCGACGAGCCCGCCTACACCCAGCCGACGATGTACGAGAAGATCGGCGAGCATCCCTCGGTGCGCGAGCTCTGGGCGAGGGAGTTGGAGCGGCGCGGCGTGGTCGAGGCCGGCGAGGCTGACCGGATGGTAGAGGAGATCGTCGCCAGGTTCGAGGAGGTTCGCGAGAACCCCTCCGGCGAGGACCTGGATGAAGACGTCGTGACCGACCAGCCCCACACCCCGCTCGTGGAGGTACCGGAGACGGCCGTCTCCCGCGAGAGGCTCGAAGGTCTGAACGAGGCCCTGCTGGAGCGTCCCGAGGGCTTCGAGGCGAACTCCAAACTGGAGCGCCTGTTCCAGAGGAACCGCGGTGAACTAGACCGCATAGACTGGGCGCACGCCGAGGCGCTGGCCTTTGCGTCGCTCCTGGAAGACGGGACGCCCGTGCGCCTCACGGGCCAGGACTCCGTGCGCGGCACCTTCTCCCAGCGGCACGCGGCCCTGTACGATGCGAACACCGGCGAGCAGTACGTGCCGCTTCAGAACATCCCGCAGGCGAAGGCATCCTTCGCGGTGCACAACAGCCCGCTCTCGGAGATCGCGGTGATGGGCTTCGAGTACGGTTACTCGGTGAACTCGGAGAACGCGCTCGTTTTGTGGGAGGCCCAGTACGGCGACTTCGCCAACGTGGCCCAGCCGATGATAGATCAGTTCATAGTCAGCGGACAGGCCAAGTGGGGCCAGACTTCCGAACTGGTGATGCTCCTGCCGCACGGCTACGAGGGGCAGGGCCCCGAGCATTCATCGGCCCGGCTGGAGCGGTTTTTGCAGCTCGCGGCGCACGAGAACGTCCGGGTCGCCAACCTCACCACGGCGGCCCAGTACTTCCACCTGCTGCGCGCCCAGGCCATGCTCCAGGACAACCAGCGTCCGCTCATCATCATGGCGCCGAAGAGCCTGCTGCGGCACCCGATGGCCGCCTCTAGTCTGGAGGACCTCACCGAAAACGCTTTCCGGCCCGTGCTGGACGACGAGGAGGCCCGCGACCGGGCCGGGTCCGTCGAGCGTCTGATCCTCTGCACCGGCAAGGTCTATATGGAGCTCGTGGGCAGCGACTACCGGGAGGAGGCGGTGGACACCGCCATCGGCCGCGTGGAGCTTCTGTATCCGTTCCCGGAAGAGCGGGTGCGGGAGATAGCCGAAGGCTATCCGAACCTGCGGGAGGTGCTGTGGGTGCAGGAAGAGCCGCGCAACATGGGAGCCTGGACGTTCGTCGAGCCGAGGTTGCGCACGCTCTTCGAGGAGTTGCCCGTGTCATTCGTCGGCAAGCCTGACCGGCCAAGCCCGGCCCAGGGTTCGGCCCGGTTCCACAAGGAGGAGCACGCCGGGATCGTCCGGTCGGCCTTCGAGAACGTGGACGGAGACATGGAAAAGGCGGAGGCCGCCGCGCAGGGGACGCAGTCCCGCGCCTCCGAGCCGAGCGCGTGAAGAAGACGAGAGGAGAGGTGAAACGTGGCGGTTGAGATACACGTCCCGGAGCTTGGCGAGTCGGTCGCCGACGCGACGGTCGGGCGCTGGCTCAAGGGCGAGGGAGACGCGGTTTCCGCAGGCGACGCGCTCGTCGAGTTGGAGACCGACAAGATCAACTTCGAAGTCGAGGCCGAACAAGACGGCGTCCTCGAATCCATCGCCAAAGGCGAAGGCGATACCGTGAACGTCGGAGAAGTCATCGGCACCATCGGCGAAGGTGATGGCAGCGCAGCTCCTGCCGCGCCAGCGGAGGAAGAGACTGCGGAGGATTCATCCGAGTCTGAGGCCGCGGAGGCTGCGGAAACGGAGACCGAACCGGAAGAGGCCAACGGCCACAGGGAGGACGGGGAGGTCCGGGCTTCGCCATCGGTCAGGAAGCTGGCCGATGAGTACGAGATAGAGCTCGCGGGCGTCTCCGGGAGCGGCTCCGGCGGGCGGGTGACCCGCGAGGACGTGGAGCGTATGATCCGGAACCAGCGCCAGGGTTCCGAAGGAACGGCCCCCACCCGTGAAGCCGAGCGTACCGTCGGTGGAGCTCCGGATCAGGACGGCCACCGGGAGAGTGGGTCTGCCCCGTCCCAGCCGCCCGCCGAGGACGGCCGCGAGGAGCGTGTGAGGTTGTCGCGCCGGCGGCAGACCATAGCGGCCCGGCTGGTGGAGGCGCAGCAGACGGCGGCGATGCTCACCACGTTCAACGAGGTGGACATGACGGCCGTCATGGAGCTCAGGAACCGCCGCAAGGCTGAGTTCCAGGAGCGTCAGGGCGTCAAGCTCGGTTTCATGAGCTTCTTCACCAAGGCGGCCATCGGCGCTCTCAAGGCATTCCCGAAGGTCAACGCGGAGCTGCGAGACAACGAGCTCATCATCAAGCGCTACTACGACATCGGCGTTGCGGTGAACACCGAGGAGGGCCTCGTCGTCCCCGTGGTACGCGACGCGGACACGAAGGGATTCGCCGGCATAGAGAGCAGCATCTCGGAGCTTGCCACGAAGGCCCGCGACGGCAAGCTCGGCCTGGACGACCTGCGCGGCGGGACGTTCACCATCACCAACGGCGGCATCTTCGGCTCGCTCCTCTCCACGCCAATCCTCAACACGCCGCAGGTGGGGATACTGGGGATGCATAAGATCCAGGAGCGCCCAATGGCCGTGAACGGCGAAGTACAGGTCCGCCCCATGATGTACCTGGCGCTCTCCTACGACCACCGCATCATAGACGGCGCCGACGCCGTGCAGTTCCTGGTGCGCATCAAGCAGCTCATCGAAGACCCGGAGTCACTCCTGCTGGAAGGATAGTTCCACCGTAGGATAGTTTCCTCAGAGGCCCTCTTCGGAGGGCCTCTGAGGAAGAGCTAGAATGACCGGGAATCCGACGAAGGAGGATCATGGACCTGCGTTCCGTACAGAAGCCGCTCAAAGAGAGGTACCGTAGCGAGCCGGGGTCTTCCCGGATAACGCTCGCCGCGAAGGCCAGCCAGCAGGACACCGCCATCGCTTGCTCCGTGGACATCGGGCGCGCCGTCTACGAGGCCCAGGCTCACGAAGGCGTCGGAGGAGCCGGCACTGCGGCCTGCTCCGGAGACCTCCTGCTTGGCGCCCTCGCTGCCTGCGCCCAAGTCACGTGCCAGATGGTCGCCGAGGCCATGGGCATCGAGACCGAGAGCATCGAAGTCGAAGTAGAAGGAGACATGGACCTCGCGGGCACTTTAGGCATCTCCAGAGACGTGTCCGTCGGCTTCGAGACCATAACGACTAAATTCCACATCGTCGCGCCCGGAGCGAGCGAGGAGCAGCTAGACAACCTGCGAAAGAAGACCGAGCAGTACTGCGTGGTCTTTCAGACGCTCGCCGGTTCGCCGGATCTCCACACGGAGTGGGCGTAGCGGGCTCGGGGTAGCGTTCACCTTACTCGTATAACTCTACCTCCGCGCGGATGCCGGAAGCGCGCGCCAGCCTGGCGTCCGTCGTCACGAGCGGGGCTCCGAGCGCCTCTGCGAGGGCGACGTAGGCCGCGTCGTAGGCGGTCAGGTTGTGCCGCAGTTCCCAGATGCGTTCGATCAGGGAGGTATGAGGGTAACGGGTAAACCTCGTGCGGGAAAGCCTGCGTAGGGCCAGGCGCCCTCTATCCTCTGTAATGCTCTCGCTCAGGCTGTGGCGGCGCAGCGCGTGGAGCACTTCCATGTCGAAGAGTTGTGGCACATGAAGGGTCTCGTCCGGCTCGGCGATCCTCTGCCGGATGTTTCCGGCTTCCGATCCGGCATTCAGGAAGATGGCAACGGCGGCGGAGGCGTCGAGGACGATCAAGGGCCGCTAGTCGAGGTCGCGGGGATCGGCTGCGTCCCGCATCCGGCGAATCGTGACCTCCGGCGGCTCGTCTAGCTCCACAGGCTCGTCCTGGGCCAGACGCTCCATCATCTCCCGTAAGGTGGGCTTATCGGCTACCTGCTCTATCTCCGAGAGGAGGTAATCCGAGAGCGTCATCCCGGCCTTCGCCGCACGCGCCTTCAGCGTCCGGTGCAGGTCGTCGGGGACGTTCCGGATCTGGATCATCTTCGACATGCTGCTAATATTAGCGCATGCGCCGCACATGCAAAAGGATTCTCCGTGTCGGATAATAACCTCGTGGAACGTCTGCTAGACGGGGACAAACGCGCCCTGGCGCGGGTCATATCGAAGATCGAACGCGAAGACCCGCAGACGGCGGAGATCATCGCGGGCATCTACCCGAAGACGGGAGACGCCTTGACCATCGGCTTCACCGGGCCGCCCGGCGTGGGGAAGAGTTCGATAATCGCGAAGCTGGTCAAATTGTACCGGGCTGAGGATAAACGGGTTGGGATCGTCTCCGTAGACCCTTCGAGCCCGTTCTCGAAGGGCGCGATTCTGGGCGACCGCATCAGGCTCTCGGACCACTTCCTGGACCCCGGCGTGTTCATCCGTTCGATGGGGAGCCGGGGGCATCTCGGCGGGCTCGCTGCCGGCTCGCGGCTCGCGGCCCTGGCAATGGAGGCGGCCGGGATGGACGTTGTCCTGTACGAGACGGTCGGCGTGGGGCAGGGGGAGGTCGAGGTCGCGTCGGCGGCGGACACGGTCGTGCTGGCGTTGCAGCCTGGGGCGGGGGATGCGGTGCAGGCGTTGAAAGCCGGTGTCATGGAGATCGCTGACGTGTTTTGCATCAACAAGTCCGACCATCCGAGGTCGAAGGCCGCTGCGTCGGAGGTGCGTTCGATACTGGAGATCGGGCACGAGCTAGACCCCCACCCGTGGTTCCCGCCCATAGTCATGACCCGTGGAGATACCGGTGAAGGTATCGAGGAATTGAAGGAGACCATCGAGAAGCACCGCTCGCACCTCAAAGAGAGCGGGCAATTCGAGAAGCGGCGGCGGAGCGCGCTGCGCGACCTCGTCGTCACCTGGGCAGCGGATCGCCTCGAACGAGAGATGCGCAAGCGGCTCGGCAGGGAGGACACGGAACTGATGGAGAAGGTCTACAGCCGTGAACTGGACCCCATCTCCGCCTCGGAGAGGATCTTCGAGGAAGTCGGGGAAACTAGCGGTCAGCCGTTAGCAAGAACAAAAACTGACTGCTGATGGCTGACCGCTGAAAGCTAATTGCTACGAATTAGCCTCTTCCGCTGCCGCGCTTGTTGGCGCCGGTTATGGGACCGTCAGTGCCGGGTCCGGTGTAGCGGAGGATGTCTATGCCACGGGTGTAGTCTACGGCGTAGACGACGTTGCGGTTGACCCAGTAGGCGGCGGAGGTCGAGCCCGCGTGTGGCAGGAAGTAGCCTTTGCGCGTGATCTCCCCGGACTTGCTAACGTCGAGGAAGTGGGTGCCGTGCTCGTAGTAGCCTATCGCCACCATCCCGCCGTTCTTGTACGTCGGATGGGTCTCGAACCAGTGGGCCGAGCATCCGAGGGCGTTTATGGCTGGCGCGCCGTCAACGTAGGTCCCGTTCTCGACGCGGTAGCGGTCGATCAACTGGAAGTCATAACTTCCGTCGGGGGACTGGCTCGCGCTGTAGGTCATGAATGGTCCCTGGCGCTCATCGCACTGGGTCCTGAAGTTCTTCTCGCCCTGCATCAGCACGAACTTGTCCGCGCCCTCCCGCGGCCAGGTGCCGGAATGGAACAGGAAATCGTCGGGCTGCGGGTGCGCGCCACGTCCGAGCACCTTCGGATTCAGAGGATCGCGCACGTCCAGGATCTGGAAGGAGTCCGAGATTGGGGACGTAACCAGGAAGCCGTCCTTGAACTCGTTTACGTCGTGGGCGCCGTCGGCGTTGAGGCCCGTGATCTTATGCCAGTCCTGCTCCATGAGCTTGGGGTTCGCGGGGTCTCTCAAATCCACGATGCTCCCGTCGGAACCATAGGCCCACTCGCAACCGAGGATGCACGTCGTCGTGTGATCGCCGGCGTTCGGAAGGGTTGAGATCTCCTCTATGTACGTCTTGTCCGACACGTCGTATACGTGCAGCTCATCGTCCGGCAACGACTCGGAGAAGAGCAGGATCTCACCGTCCGTGGCGACGTTCTCGTTCTCGAACTGGAACCCGATGGGCTCGATAGCCGTTAGCTTCGGCTGGAGTGGGTCGGAGATGTCATAAATGGAGATGTTCTTCCAACTCGTGAGGTACATGTAGTCGCCCCGGATGTTGGCCCCCGTGGCCGTCAGTATCTCCTGCGGCTGGCCCGGAATGGGCTGCCCGCCACCCTCCTCGAACGGCAAAAAGCCCACGTACTCGACGTTCTCCGACGCGAAGCCGCCCGTCGAAGGCTCCGAACCCGCCACGCGGGGCATCGCGCCCCGAGGCTGGTTGAGGCTCAATAGCCCGGAGTCGAAGGCGAAACCCACAGCCGCCACGAGGGCCGGGCCGAGGACTAGCAATAGTATGGCGACTCTCCGTCTCATTATCGCGTTGCACCTCTCCCCGTGTGGCCGGCTACTCGCATGGAGCTAATGAATTCAAGCCCTGATCTCGGACGCATCTTCATTCCCTCGGACGCATCTTCATTCCCTTTCATCGTTCAAGATGCATTACAGTAACACATTCGTAACATGAGGGCATGGTGTTCGTAACCTGGATTATCTATTCGACGATGGGCTGGGAGAGGACCCAGAGGCTCGTGACGGTGTAGAGGACCATGAGCGCGACCATCGGGAGCTGGCTCCGCAGGGCCAGCTTGGGGCTTCGGGCGGTACGCAGGGCGATGGCGTGGGCCAGGTAGACGGCGACTACGTGGCCGCCCACGATCAGGGCTACTTGCGAGTACCACACGAGCGCCGCCCCCACGATACCGGCATTCGGTTCGTAGCCACTCGTGCCGAAGAGGTCCCATCCCCATCCGAACGGGTCGGAGACGAGATAGAAGACGTTCTGTCCCTCGGTGAGGAGCAGGGTGTAGTAATGGGCCGCCTGGTAGGCGAGGGCGATGGGCACGAGCGAGTACGCGAACGCCCCGGCGAGCCTCCAGAAATCCGCGTCGCCGCCTAAAACCTGGCACAGCTTTACGAAGCCTGCGTATAGGGTGAAGAACAGGAGCGGCACGACCAGGAGGCCGAGTGTCCCGTAGAACAGGCTGCTCAGCACTCCGAACGACCCGGCGATGGATTGGAGAGAGAAGATCAGGCTGACCCACAACGGCGTCGCCAACAGCCCGTCGTAGGTGACGCTGGCAAGCATGAAGATCACGAACGCCACCCCGCCCACCGAACTCCCCTCCGAACGCAGAAGGCCAACCGCCGGAGGCCGCAGGTTCAACTCCCGATGCTCCGGCGCGGCCCGCGCGAAGCATTCATAACAGTTCACGCATCCATCCCCGGCAACCCGCGTCTCGGTCGGGGCGAAGCGCGCCAGGATGCCGAAGAAAACGGAGAACGCCTCGCCCCGGCGCAGCCAGGTCTCCTTGCCGAAGAATGACATCCCGGCCCAGGTGACGCTGGAGTAAAGCA
>JBPCLT010000325.1:0-2826 GCA_051003015.1 Rubrobacteraceae bacterium
TTCTGTTGGGAGTTCGCCCGGATCACGGTGTAAATAGCGAAGCCGGAGCCGAGAAGCAGCGCGGAGGTCAGCAAGAAGTCGTTGCCGGCGATGATCCCGACGTTGACGCTCGACACGACGACCATGAGGAACATCAGCCGCGGCCCGAGGAGCATGGTCCCGATGATGGAGAGGCCGGCGAGCGGCGTCAGATAGGGGTTGAAGTTCAGCTCGATGAAGAACCGGGCGAGCGCGGTGAAGAGGATCATCAGCGACGCCGCCAGGGTTATTCGGATGGCGGCCTTCGTCTTCAGGATGCGGCGTCCGAAGCGTTCCAGGAAATACCAGGCGATGCCCATCTCGGTCGCCACCACGAGCCCGACGCCTAGCAGCGCCGTCCAGGGATTGGTTGTGAGGAGGAATCCCTGAGACTCGAGTTGCGCAAGGTCCCCGCGCTCCATTATGCCCTGCGCGATGATCCGCTCCACCGGCGGGCGGGGACCCAGGCCGATCAGAGCCGTCAAAGCCAGCCAGGTGAGGACGGTGATCACCACGTACAATCGCAATTTCGGCTGACGTTCCAGCCACGCCCGGAGACGCTCGAAGCGCGTGGGCCGACGATGGAATTCGTCAACCCGCTTGCCCAACTCCACGTCCGGGGTCTTTCTTCCGAGCTTCATCGGCGGCTCCGCTCTCCCTTAGTCCTCTGAGGTTGCCTGGGCCTGATCGTAGGCGTCCACGATGCGCATGACGAGGTCGCTGCGCACGATGTCATCGCGCCGCAACCCGACGAAGGAGACCCCCTCGACGCCGGTCAGCGTGCGCCGGGCATCCTGCAAACCACTCAGCCGGCCCTTCGGGAGGTCCACCTGCGTGATGTCCCCGGTAACGACCATCTTGGAGCCGAAGCCCAGGCGCGTCAGGAACATCTTCATCTGCTGCGCGGTAGTGTTTTGGGCTTCATCCAGGATGATGAAAGCATCATTCAAAGTCCGGCCTCTCATGAACGCGAGCGGGGCGATCTCGATTATACCCCTCTCAAGGTGCGCCTGGAACTTGGCCGGGTCCACCATCTCGTAGAGGGCATCGTACAAAGGCCGGAAGTACGGGTCCACCTTCGCCATCATGTCGCCCGGAAGAAAGCCGAGCGACTCTCCCGCCTCCACCGCCGGACGGGTCAGGATGATCCTGGATACCTCGCCCCGGTTCAGGGCGTCCACGGCCAGGGCCACGGCCAGGTACGTCTTGCCGGTCCCCGCCGGCCCGATGCCGAAGACGACCTGGTTCTGGCGGATGGCGTCGGTGTAGGCTTTCTGGTTGCGGGTCTTCGGCGCGACGCGGCGGCCCCGGTGGGTGAGGATCATATCCCCGAGCACCTCCCTGCCCCCGCCCATCCCGTACAGGCGCTCGGCCGTCTCCGGGGTCGGGTGGTCGCCGTCCTCGGCCAGCCCGACGAGCCCGTTAAAGACCGCCTCGGCCCGGTCCACGGCCTCCTCGCTACCGCGAAGGGAGATCTCGTTGCCGCGCACGATCACCTCGCACTCGACTAGCTCCTCGACGCGCCGCAACACGGAGTCGCGCTCCCCGAAGACATCCAACATCCGCCCCGGCGGGATGACGATCCTGGCCTCGATCTGGTTTCCAGCAGTGATGTCCGTCGTTGCTCCTTTCTAGCTTTTAGCCGTCAGCTTTCAGCCATCAGCTTTTTCGTCCATGGCGTAACCGCGTAAGATCATCGAGCGTTCGCGCAACAGCATCTGGTTCTCGTGGCAAATCCGCCATGTTTGCTCTTTGTTAGAGCATCGCCTACCAATTCTTTGCTGAAAGCTGATTGCTGACGGCTGATAGCTATATTCATTGCAGCCGGTTTCGCACGAGAGCGGCGAGTTCGCGGCCCTCGGCCCGTCCTTCCGCAATCGCCGTGGCCCGGCCCATGACGGCGCCCATGTCCTTCATCCCGGATGCGCCGGTGTTCTCTATCGCCCGGTCCACTATCTCCTCGAGTTCCTCCGGCGAGAGCGAGGCTGGCAGGTATTCGCGCACGATCCCGGCCTCGGCGGATTCGGATTCGGCCTGCTCCTGGCGTCCGGCCTTGCGGAACGCCTCGGCTGACTCCTCGCGCTGCTTGAGTTGCCGCCGCAACGCCACCTGCTCCTCGTCCTCCGTGAGGGGTCTGCCAGCTTCGATCTCACCGTTCTTGAGCGCGGCGGAGAGCATCCGCAGGGTCCCCAGACGGTCCCGGTCCCGCTCGCGCATGGCGGCCTTCGTGTCCTGTCGTATCCGCTCCGCGATGCTCACGGCATCCCCAATTTCTTGCCCCCGAGGACGTGGAGGTGGAGGTGAAAGACCTCCTGCCCCGCGTCCGAACCGTTGTTGATCCTCACCGCGTAGCCACCCTCGGTGACACCATGCTGGCGCGCCACCTCGCTCGAAACCTCGAAGAGACGCTTCGTCACAGTGTCCGGCAGGCTCCGGATTTCCTCCAGGTTGGCGACGTGCTGCTTTGGAATTACGAGCAGATGCACCGGCGCGCGGCCGTTTATGTCCTCGAACGCCAGCACTTCATCGTCCTCGTATACCACCTTCGAGTCCAGTTCCTTGCGGACTATCTTGCAGAAGATACAGTCTCTCTCGTCCACCGTAACTCTCCTTCCCCGTCTACTAAGTATGCTCCACTGCGGTCTCCAGCGCAGCCCGGGTCCGGGCCACGGCTACCACGCCGGCGGTCTCGCTGCGGAGCCGGTACGGTCCAAGCTGCGCGAGCCCCAGGCCGTTCTCTTCGGCCATCGCGACCTCGGCGTCACTCCATCCACCCTCCGGCCCGACGAAAAGGCCCACCATCTCCGG
>JBPCLT010000326.1:0-18594 GCA_051003015.1 Rubrobacteraceae bacterium
TCCCTCGGTATCCCGCGGTCCACCGCGGTCCACCGCGGCGAGCACCCTGATCCTGAGGTCCTTCGAGTAAGATTTCATGCCTGAAGCCTAGCATCGGATCAATACTTACGCTAACTGCTGTGAGACGCCGGAGAAGATTCTGAGCAGAGGCCCACATCGGCGCCGAGGCGTGTGATGTAATGGGACGCGGCGTATCGAGTCAAGAGGAAGGAGCGTCGCGGTGGAGATGGCGGATCGGATGGGGCGTCTTGGGACGGAATCGGCTTTTTCAGTGCTGGCGAAGGCCAATGCGCTGGAGGCTCGGGGACGCGAGATCATCCATCTGGAGATCGGCGAGCCGGACTTCGACACTCCGGATCACATCGTCGAGGCCGGCTGCCGGGCGCTGCGCGAAGGCCACACGCACTACACCCCGTCCGCCGGCATCCCCGAGCTGCGGGAGGCGATAGCCGGGGACGTTTCCGCGAGCCGCGGGGTGGATGTGAGTCCGGATCAGGTAGTCGTCACGCCGGGCGGGAAGCCCATAATGTTCTTCGTCATCCTCGCGCTGGTCGAGGCGGGCGACGAGGTTCTGCTGCCGAACCCCGCGTTCCCGATCTACGAGTCCATGGTCCGCTTCGCCGGTGGCCGGCCCATCTTCGTCCCGCTGCGCCAGGAGAACGACTTCCGCTTCGACCTCGACGAGTTCCGCGCCGGCCTGAGCGAGCGTACGAAGCTCGTCATCCTCAACTCCCCCGCCAACCCTACCGGCGGCGTACTGACGCAAGAGGACATCACCGGGCTCGCCGGCATCCTCCGCGAGCGCCCGGAAGTGCCCATTTTGAGCGATGAGATCTACTCCCGTCTCACCTACGGAGACAAGTTCGCCTCCATCGCATCCGAGCCTGGCCTCGGCCCCGATGAGCGCACCGCCATACTGGACGGCTTCTCCAAGACTTACGCGATGACCGGCTGGCGGCTCGGCTACGGCGTGATGCCTAAAGCCTTCGCAGCGGAGGTCGCCAAGCTGCAGACGAACTCCAACTCCTGCGCCAGCGCCGTCGCCCAGCGAGCGGGGCTCGCCGCCCTAGAAGGCCCGCAGGATAGCGTAGGGCGCATGCTCGCCGAGTTCCGGGTCCGCCGCGACCAGATCGTGGCCGGACTCAACGCCCTCCCCGGCGTCGAGTGCGCCACCCCGAAAGGCGCGTTCTACGCCTTCCCGCGCATCACCGGCACCGGATATTCGTCGCAAGCCCTGGCGGACACGCTCCTCGAAGATGCCGGCGTCGCCTGCCTATCCGGCACGGGTTTCGGGGAGCACGGCGAAGGACATCTCCGCTTCTCCTACGCCAACTCGCGCGAGAACATATCCCTGGCGCTGGAACGCATGGACGAGGTGTTGTCCCGAACGGCGGCGCGGTAGTCTCTACCAGATAGGGTAGGCTACGGGCCACCGCCGCATCACGGACTCGAAGCGAATGCCTCAATACGTGGATACCACGCTGAAGCGCCACCAGATCTCTGTCCACAAATTGCACGATTCGGACCATCGACACTATATGCAACTGGCAAATAATATCGTCGTTGGTAATTTCGATTTGTGGAGGCGAGTGGCATGAAAGACGCTCTATACGATGTGGCCATGCAAAACGCTGACAGGTACGAAGCTCTGGCGAGGCGGGCCTAGCACAGCAGCGACGGCGAGCTCGCCGGATTCTTCCGCCGGATGAGCGACGAGAACCGCCAGAATGCCGAGGAGGCCAAGCACTTGCTCACCCAGCGGGTGGCCGAGTAGGTTGCGCAACGAGAACTCCGCGACTCTGGACGACAAGTCCATTAGGGGCTCGTGAGTCCTTCCCTTCCGTAACCCCAGTGCCAGTTGGTGACTCGCTACCCTGGTGAGGGCGTGGGCCAAGCCAAGACGAACAACCTCCTATGGTGTCAGGTCATCGCGCAGGCAGCTTCAGAGCCGGCGCGTACCCGCCATTAGCGTCTGGGCGCGGGAGTCCATGACACGTTGGGTGTGGGGTCCGTCGCAAACGATGTTCGACTTTCACGAGGCGGTCCTCGAGACTCAAGCCCGTCTCGCGGTTGTCTCCTCGACGAATTCGGGACGCCGGCTGTATTTCAACCGGCCTCGCGACCAGACTGCTTCGACCTCCAGGTCGGGCGAAAGCGCGACCACATCGGCATCGCATCCGGCGGCCAGCCGCCCCTTGCGGCCCTCTTCCCCGAGGAGCATGGCCGGGGTGGTCGCGGCCATCCGCGCGGCCTCCGGCAGTGAGCAGCCGGTGAACGATAGGGCGTTTCTCAATGCTTCGTCCATTTGCAGCACGCTCCCGGCCAGCGTCCCATTCTCTAGCCGGGGGACGCCGTCGCTCATGCGGACGCGCCGTTCACCCAGAACGTATTCTCCCGGACCCATCCCGGCGGCGGCCATGGCGTCCGTCACCAGGTAGAGGCGATCCACGCCCAACTTCTCGTACGCGAGCCGGACCATGCCAGGGTGTACGTGCCGGCCGTCGGCGATGATTCCGCACACTGCCTCCCCGTGGACCAGTGCAGCCCCCGGCAAGCCAGGGTCCCGATGGTGCAGCGGGCTCATCGCGTTGAACAGGTGCGTCACGCTGCGGACGCCGGAATCCAGGGCGTCCGTCGCCTCTTCGAAGGTCGCGTTCGAGTGCCCCAGGGACACTACGACACCCCGTCCGGCTGCGGCCTCCGTCAATTTCCGTGCGCCGGGCATCTCGGGGGCCAGCGTCACCATCCTCACGCTGGCGCTCTCCGTCATGGCTTCGAGGGCCCCGGCGTCAGGCGGCGACACGTTCTCTTCGGGATGCGCGCCCTTCTTCGCCGGGTTGATGAAGGGGCCTTCGAGGTGGATTCCGAGCGGCTCCGCCCCGGCGCTTGCGTCCAGAGAGATGTCCGGGAGCAGGGCCGGATACCGGTCGAGGGGCAGCGAGATGATGGTCGGGAGGTAGGAGGTGACGCCCGTGAGCAGCAGCTTCGCGGAGAGCTTGTCCAGACTCCTGGGGTGCGCGATGACATCCACGCCGAAGGCTCCGTTGACCTGGAGGTCCACGAACCCGGGCGCCAGAAACCCATCACCCACGTCGAGAATCTCGTCGGCTTCGAGCGGGCCGCGGCTCACGGCGGAGATCTTCTCTCCCTCGATGAGTATGGTGCCCCCGTCCCAGACCTCCCTCTCCGTCACGACCCTGCCACGCAATGCCAGCTTTCTCATCCAGCCTCGCCAATCGCCGAGGACGCCTCCCTGTCGAGCAGGAAGGTGGCTTCGGGGCGCCGCCGCAGCATCGAGGCGGGCACGGCCTCGGATATCTTTCCTTCCATTGCCGCCGCGACGGCCTGGGCCTTGTTCGCGCCCGAGGCGAGCAGCATTATCTCGCGTGACTCGAAGATGGTGCGCATCCCGACCGTAATGGCCCTTTCGGGGGCGCGCCCGCCCTCGAAGTCCCCGGCGTTGACCCGGCGAGTGCTCTCGGCGAGCCGGACGACGCGGGTGCGCGAATCGAAAGGCGCGCCTGGCTCGTTGAACCCGACGTGGCCGTTGCGCCCGATCCCGAGCACGCACAAGTCCACCCCACCGGCCTCCTTCATCGCTGCTTCGTACCGTTCGCACTCCGCCTCGGGGTCAGACGCCGAGCCGTCAGGGACGTGGACGCGGCGGGGATCGGCGTCCACGAGGCCATAGAAGTTCTCCCTCATATAGGCGTGATAGCTCGCCGGGTGATCTGCGTCCAGATCCAGATACTCGTCCAGGTTGAAAAATGCCGCCCCGGCGAAGGACAGGCCATCCCGGTCGTGCATCTCCACCAGGCGCCGGTACATGCCCAGGGGAGTGACACCGGTCGGCAGCAGAAAGACCGCCTCCGGTTTGGAGCGCAGCCTCCCGGACACCTTCTCCGCGGCCGCCAGGCTCAGAGACTCGTAATCGGGTAGGACGCGGATCTTTGGTTGTGTGAGCGGACGCCGGGTCACGGAGACCTCAGCCACGCCCCATCGCCATGCGGCGGTACGCGTGGCGGCGGCCCCGGATGGCGAACGACGCGGCCAGTACGTTCATCGGATCGGAGATCCCGGATACACCTGCGTCTCCCAGGTGCAAGACGTCCGCCCCGGCCCGCTTGGCGGCCAGCGCCAGCTCCCGTACGGTCTCCACGTCTGCGCCCTCCTGCGAGGTCCCGACCGTAGCGACCACGAGAGCCCCCGCTTCGCGCGCGGCGTCGGCGAGCTCCGTCACGAGCGGCTCCCGGCTCCCAGGCACGGTGCCAGGCGCTGGCACCAGCACCGCGTCCGACGCATCGGCGAGGCGTGAGATCTCCTCTACCCCCACCAGTCCCCGCCCGCCGCTGCCGTGCATCTTGCCGGCGAATACGAGGGTTTCGGGCAGCGTCTCCCTGACGAGCGCGACGGCGGAGAGCATCTTTTCGGCATCCACCTCCGCGTCCGGGTTGGCTGTGACGACGACGAAGTCCGCGTCCGCGAGACGCCGCAGGTTCCCGCGGCTAGCCCGCCGGTGCTCCGGCACGTCCTCGGATGGCTCGACGTTCACGCCGACGGGGCGTCCGAGTCGGGCTTTGATGCCAGCGAGGTCATCGCCGTCGAACATGTTGAGGAGGACGAGGTCAGCGCCGAAGGCCACGACGACCCCGGCGTTCGAGACGCCGTCAACGAGAGTAGGAGCGGGCCACAGAACCTCGCAGAGGATGGTGCGCCCCTCCGAGCGGCGGATGGCTTCGAGGAGCGCCGTCCCGTCCATCTTTGCGAAATCCGAGGCGGAGCAGTCGAGGATGCGCTTCAATCGCCGGCCTCGAAGAGCGTCTCCCCGGCGCGTACCTCGCCGCTTTCGAGGCCACGCACCGGATGATCCTCGGGGTTCGTCACTATTATGGGGGTTATGGGGTCATACCCGGCGTTCCGGATCTCCGCCAGGTCGAAGCGCACGATGGGCTGGCCTGCCTCGACTCTGTCCCCCTCGACCGCCAGCCGCTCGAAGCCTCCACCACGCATCTCGATGGTGTCGAGGCCCACATGTACGATGAGTTCGATCCCCTCGTCGCCCTCGATGCCGAAGGCGTGCCCACCCTCGAAGAGCTTGACCAGCGTGCCGGAGATCGGGGCCAATACCTCCCCGCTCG
Source organism: Rubrobacteraceae bacterium (assembly GCA_051003015.1). Lineage (GTDB taxonomy): Bacteria > Actinomycetota > Rubrobacteria > Rubrobacterales > Rubrobacteraceae > JACDGB01. Next base: position 5,139 of record JBPCLT010000326.1, read on the forward strand.
CGCCAGGGACTATAGCCCCTCCGTCACCAACCATCCCCTGCGCGAAGACCTCGTCGGGCACCTCGGCGAGGGGCACGGCCCGTCCCGAGATGGGAGCCAGGATCTCCACTAATTTTTACCGAGGAGGCGGTTGATGCGCTCGGCGATGCGGTCGGACTGGGTGCCCATGACCACCTGGGCTACCTTGCCCCGCTTCACGACGCCGGACGCGCCGAGCTGCTTCAGGCGGTCGTCCTGTATCTGTTCCGGGTCGCCCACGAAGAGCCGAAGCCTTGTTATGCACCCTTCGACGCTCTCCACGTTGCTCTTGCCACCCAATGCCTCGAGGACGTTCTCCGCCAGCACGTCGTCCCGGTCGCGGGCGGTCGTGGTGGAAGAAGAAGCTTCGTCGTCACCTTCATTCGAGCTTGAGCCGCGCTGGCTTTCGGGGAGGATCCAATCGGCCGAGAGTCCGGTGGAAGACTCACCACGCCCCGGCGTCGCAAGGTCGAATCGTATGATGAAAAAGGAGAATACGAAGTAGTAGATCACGCCGTACGCCAGCCCCAGGATGAGGAGCGGAATCGCGCCTTTGGTATTGTCCTTGCTGAAGTTCAGGACGTAGTCTATGAGCCCCGCCGAGAAGCCGAAGCCCAGATGGATGTCAAGCAGCGTCGCCACCGCCAGCGCCGTGCCGGTCAGGACGGCGTGGACCACGAACAGGAGCGGCGCCACGAACAGGAACGCGAACTCGATGGGTTCCGTGATGCCGGTCAGGAAGGAGGCGAAGGCGGCGGAGAGCAGGATACCAGATGCCATTTTCGGGAACCTGGCGTGACGAATCATGGCGAGGCACGCCGCCGGCAACCCGAACATCATGATCGGGAAGAACCCGCTCATGAAGAAGCCGGCCGACGGGTCCCCGGCGAAGTAGCGGGTCAGGTCGCCGTTGACCGGGCCGTCGGGCCCGTTGAAGGTGCCGAGCTGGAACCACACGTAGGTGTTCAGAACGTGGTGCAGCCCGATCGGGATCAAAAGCCGGTTCAAGAACCCGTAGAGCCCGGTGCCAAGCGCCCCGAGCCCCACTATTGCCTGTCCAGCGGCGTTCACGCCCTCCTGGATGGAAGGCCAGATCAGGCCGAATAAAACGCCCAAGATCAGCGCGGCGAAGGCCGTAACTATGGGCACGAACCGCCTGCCCCCGAAGAAGGCCAGATAGTCCGGCAGCCGGATGTCCGAGTATCGCCGGTACAGTCCGGCGGCCACCAACCCTATCATTATCCCGGAGAGAACTCCCATGTTTATGTCGGGATTCGGCTCTCCGTCCACCTGCGGGATCAAAGTCCCGAACACTTCGTCGAAGACCAGGAATCCGACCAGCCCCGCGAGCCCCGCCGCCCCCGCCCCCCCCGTCAGCCCCACCGCGATGCCTATGGCGAAGAGCATCGAGAGGTTGTCGAAGACCGCCTGTCCGGCCGCCGCCATCCACGGCAACCCAAGCAGATCGTCCTGCCCGAGCCTCAAAAGCAGCGCCGCCGCTGGCAAGACGGCTATGGGCAACATCAAGGAACGTCCCACGCTCTGCAAAGCCCCCAAAGCCCTGTCGAACCCGCCGGACTGGCCGGCCCCTGGAGTGGTCGTTGCTTCGGCCATGACGTTACCTCCCTCTCCGGCTCGACATTCGCGTCGCGCCGATTACCCCATTGTCGCCGATGTTGTGTTGACCGTACCAGTGTAGCCGAAGTGGTGACCTCGCTCGACCGCTCGTTCGCCATCCTCCTGACGAACAGCGTTCACCCGAACCGGCCGTTGATCAGCATCAACCCCAAACGCCGCGCCTCCGCCCGCAGGTTCTCCGGCCTCGGCGACAATCTAGACGACGCGCTCGACGCGCCGCCGACCCCGCCGGAAGGCCAGAAGAAGCTACGCTTCGAAATCTGGCACGATACCAGACCGGATTGCGAATCCGCGGCGTTCGAGGTCTCGGCCGACGGAGAGACGGCCTGGAGACCTCCGGAAGGAGCCGTCCCGCGCGGCTTCCGATGGACGCTTCACCGGCTGGTCAGCCGGCGAGTAACTGGACACCAGCTTCGACAAGGTCCCACACGCGGGACCGTCCACCCTGCGCCCGCGATACGTCACCGGCGCCGCGAGCAAAGGCCGGGGCATCTTGTTCGATGAAGCGTCCTAGCGACGCGGACCTCCGGCGTTTCTGGGGTTGGACCGTGAGCCGGGATCAACCGAGATCGGCTAGGATGGCACGCGCAACTCGAAGCGCGGCCCGCCTCCGGCTCCGGGGATCACGCGTATGTCCGCCAGGGAGTCCGCTACCGCGTCGGCCTCTGAGAGGTCTTCCCCGCGGTGGGTCGTCGCCACCGCGATCACGGTCATGCCTGCTGCCTTTCCGGCCCGGATGCCTGATGGTGCGTCTTCGATCACGACGCAAGCCTCGGGATGAACGCCCAAAACCTCCGCTCCCTTCAGGTAGGCTTCGGGGTGCGGCTTGCCATCCTTCACGTCCCCGGCGGCGACGAAACGTTTCGGCAGAGGAAGACCGACGTGTTCGATCCTGCGGGTCGCCAACGCCCTCGGTCCCGACGTGACCACGGTCCAGCCGTCTTCGGAAAGGGAAGATAGCAGTTCTTTGGCTCCCTTTACCTCTAGCACCCCGTCGAGATCCTCGAGCTCCATCCGCTCCAGTTCCTCGGTCTCCGCCTCGGCGTCCAGGTGCGGGGCGACCAGGCGGAGGGTTTCGGTGGTCCTGCGCCCGTGGGCTACCTCCAGGATGCGCTCCGCCTCGATACCCCGGCGTTCGCCCCAGTCGCTCCAGATACGCACCACGACCCGGGTCGAGTCCACCAGCACTCCGTCGAGGTCGAACAGAACGCCATCGCACCCGAAACTCCTCACGGATCTCTTCCCTCCCAACTTCCTCGGATATCCCGCTCGCCAGGCATACGACTGTACTACAAATTGCGCGGATCCCGGTAAAGAAGCCCCGGTTCTGCTCGCCTGTTCGTCCAGGTCTCTCTCGTCTACCAAGGAGCGCCTCACGACCTCGTCCATCCGGTCGCTTTGGGCGGCATTCGTCTTCGCGGCGCTTGCGGACCCGAGTACGGGCTTCGACGGCGGGAGGTGCTCCGGACGGTATATAGCCCACGGGATGCGCGGCACGCTACACCCCGCTGAAGGCCCCGAAGCCACCGTCCACGGGCACGACCGCGCCGTTGACGAAACCAGCCGCCGGAGCGCACAGCCAGACTACCGTTCCCACGAGCTCCTCCGGCTCACCGAAACGCCCCGCCGGCGTGTGCTCGACTATGGCGCGGCCCCGCTCGGTGAGAGTCCCATCCTCCTCGACGAGCATCGCCCGGTTCTGCTCCCCGAGGAAGAAACCTGGGGCTACCGCGTTGACCCTCACGCCATCGCCGTAGCGCCGGGCCAGGTCCACGGCCAGCCAGCGAGTCAGGTTCTCCACCGCCGCCTTGGCCGCCGAGTATCCGGCCACGCGGGTTATGGCGCGCGCGGAGGCCATGGAGGAGACGTTAACGATACAGCCTTCCGCCCGTCCTTCTCCCGACCTTTGTGTCATCGCCTCACCGAAGACCTGGATGGGGAGCAGAGTCCCGATCAGGTTCAGGTCGAAGACTTCCCCGAAGGCTTCTTGCGGCAAGTCGAAGACCGTCTCGTCCCCCGTCGCGGTCGCGCCGGGGACGTTCCCGCCGGCGGCGTTGACCAGGATGTCCACCCTGCCCCATCGCTCCAGCACCGCGTCCCGGGTCGCTTCGAGCTGCTCTCTTTGCAGCACGTCCGCCGGCAGGGCAAGGGCCTCGCTGCCGGAATCCAGGATCTCCCGCGCTACCTCCTCGGCCCGCTCTTCCCGCCGACCGAGGATCCCAACGCGGGCTCCGGCCAGGGCCAGGCCCCGCGCCATAGCCCCGCCGAGTACGCCGGTGGCGCCGGTCACCACGGCAACCCGGCCCTCCAGCGAGAAGAGGTCGTCCAGCACGCTCATGCGCCGGTCCCCGGTCGCGCTCCCCCGACCGACTCCCGTTCGAGCCCGTATGCCTGACGAGCGCGCCCAATGGCGAACTCGCGGGCCATATCGCGGGCGTCCTCCTCGTCCACGATGCCGCCAACGACCGTCCCGGCGAGCCAATCGCAGGTCACCCGGCGCCACACGTCGTGGCGGGCCGGGATGGAGGCAAAGGCCCTGGTGTCATCGTTGAAACCGGCGGTGTTGTACAGGCCGGCTGTCTCCATAACGGCGTCCAGGTAGCGTCGCATCCCCAGGGGGCTGTCGAAGAACCACCACGGCGCCCCGAGGAGCAGCGCCGGGTAGTGTCCGGCCAGGGGCGCGAGCTCCCTGGAATATGCGCTCTCGTCGAGGGCGAACACGACGAGCCGGAAACGCGGGTCGCCGCCCCGCTCGTTCAAGAGGGCGCGCAGCCCTCGGGTCCAGTCGGCCGCCACGGGTATGTCCGCCCCGGCGTCGAGGCCGAAGCGCCGGTACACCGCTTCGTCGTGGTTGCGGAGGCTGCCGGCGTGGAGCTGCATGACGAGCCCATCCTCGGCGCTCATGCGCGCCATCTCCATCAGCATGTGCGCCGTGAACCGCACGGCGTCATCTCCGGCCGTCCTCCTGTCGAGGGCGCGGGCAAAGATGTCCCGCGCCTCTTCCTCTGGAAGACGTTCGGTATGCGGCGTGGTGGCGCTGTGGTCGGTGGCGACAACGCCCATCTCCTTGAAGAATGCCCGCCGCTCCTCCAGGGCTTCGACGAAGGAGCGGTAGTCCACGACATCCACGCCGGAGACCGCGGAGAGCCGGTCCACGTTCTCCCGCCAACCAGGGGTGGAGAGGTCCGTCACGGTGTCCGGGCGGAAGGTGGGACGGACCTTTTCGCCCCAGCCTTCCTCGCGCAACGCAGCGTGATGCTCCAGGGTGTCGGTGGCGGTGTCCGTGGTGCAAAGGACTTCTACGTCGAAGCGTTCGAAGAGCGCCCGCGGCACGTACTCGGGCCGCGTGAGCCGCTCCTCCAGATGATCGTAGATCCTCTGCGCGCTCTCGCCGGTCGGCTTCTCAGTGACGCCAAAGACGTTAACCAGTTCATCAGCGAGCCAGAGTCCGGTCGGGGTTGCGCGAAAGAGATGGAAGTTCTCGCAGAAGCGCTGCCAGATCCCACGGTGGTCGGCCTCCACCGGAGATCCATCGAGGACCGGGACGCCGAGGTCTTCCATCGCCACCCCCTGACTGAACAGCATCCGATAGACGTAGTGGTCCGGGATGATGAACAGGTCCGCCGGCGTCCCCAGCGTGGCGTCCGGGTCGGCGAGCAGGGCGGGTGGGACGTGGCCGTGCGGGCCCACCAGTGGCAGGTCCCGGACCTCCCCATACAGCGCCCGCGCCACCCCGCGCCGGGCGGGGTTCGGGTCGAAGAGCCGGGCGGGGTCGAGGGTCCAGGGTTGGCTCATGCTCTTCCTTTCGTGGCGAACGGCTCCAGATGCTTCGTGAAATGTGTCTCCAGGCCCGCCGCGTAATGTTCGGGATGATCTCTCAGCAATCCTAAGAAAGGTTCGCGGAAGCGGGCCTCCCCAAGCACCGAGCCGAAGGTGACGTGCAGTATCTCCCTGGCATCGAACTGCTCCAGGAGCCCGGTCAGGTCTGTTTCGGTCAGGTCTGTTTCGGACACGTCATCGGGAGCGGGCGCGCGGTTGACCTCGGCGGAGACGTGGTAGCTAGCCCTGTCTTCCTCATAACGATCCCGGGCGAAAACGTAGATCTCCCGGAACAGGCCCGCGTCCAGCGCGGCGGCCACCCGAAGCGCCTCCAGGTAGCTCGTGCCGGCGGTCTTGAGGTGGGCGAGCCCACGGGTCTGCCGAACGAATCCGGGGTAGATCGAGAACTTATCCGAGCCGGAGTGCAGGCTCAGCTTGTACGGCCCGTCCGGTGGCACCGTGCGGGCGATGGCCGCGTGGACGGCGAGGTCGGCCTCGAACTCGGCCACGTCCCCGATGTAGTCCACGCCTTTCTCGAAGCGCCCGACGTAGCGCGGCGCCAGGCTCACGAACCGCACCCCGAGGCGCCCGAGTTCCCGGGCCACATAGAGGTGCTGGGCGTGGGTCGTGGGGCTCTCCGTCTCGTCCACCGAGACCTCGACCTCGAAGTCTCCATTCCCCATCGCGGCTTCCAGATGACGGTACAGGCGAGCCGCGTGGGCCACCGCCCGACCGTATTTCACGGCGGCCCGCGAAAGCGTGATCTCATCGAGGCGGACCTCGCGCCCCTCCGCATCGAACCGCTCATGGAGGTAGCGTCTTCCGAGATCCGCCGGGCTGTCCTCGAGGTCGTCCCACGGCAGCCCGTCGAACGCGGATCGCAACGTAGAAGCGTCGGCGACTTCGGCGCCGTCATCCACGTACGCGCCAGGATCGAAGGTAAAGAAAGAATATCCGGCGGCGACGCAGGCGTCCACGTGTTCGACTGTCTTGAGGTGATCCGCATCGGCCCCGAATCCTGCCGTCCAGCCCTCCGCGAAAGCACCCCAGGTCGCGTCGTCGAGCACCTCCTGGGGCGTGCGGTTCGCCCGCTCCATCTCCCTGATGGACTGCTGGGCGAAGACAGGCGCCACGTCCCCGCCCGCGGCCCGCATGGCCCGCGCGTGCCCGGGCGTGGCGAGCCCCAGCCGGTCACCGAGACCGGCCGACGTTTTCAGACCAAGCGTCTTTGGTCTCAGATGAGGCACCGCCTCTCGCAGCGCCTCCACGTTACGGACGCTCGTGGGGCCGACGAGGAGCGTCCGTCCGCCGAGCTGGCTGGCGTCTCCTTCGAAGCCTTTCAGAACCGGTGCTTCCTTCGGAGACAGGATAGCTATCCTAGATATCCCATCAGCCCGAGCGAAGCCGAGCTCGGTATCATCCGCTGCGACAACGGAGCGCGGAAGGACGCCCAGGTCTCTCATGCCGACGAGACGGCCCGTGTCTTCAAGACGCGCCATCGTCGCTCACCTCTTTCGGGATGGCGTAGTCGCGGTTCGGGGCCGTGGAGTACCATCCGGGCCGCCCGGGGTCACGGTCGTATGGGTACCCGCCGAGCCTTTCGTATACCTCGGCGTACTCCGCCACCTTCTCCCGGTCCAGCGTCACCCCGAGCCCCGGACCTTCGGGGATCCGGATCTCCCCTCCCGAATAGCGGAACATGCCGCCCTCCACAACGTCGTCCGTGAGGTGATGGTAGTGGGCGTCGGCGGCGAAGACCAGGTTTGGGAGGGCGGCGCCGAGATGGAGCATGGTGGCGAGTTGGACGCCGAGCTCACCGCTGGAGTGGACCGCGACCCCGATCTGGAACGTCTCGCAGACCTTGCCCGCCAGGTACGCCTGCCGCAACCCGCCCCAGAAGGTGGTGTCGAGCAGCACCACGTCCACGGCCCGCAGCCGGGCGGACACGGCGAGTTGCTCGAAGTTCACGACTATCTGGTTGGTGGAGGTGGGGATGGAGATCCTCTCCCGCACCCTGGCCATGCCCTCCATGCCCCACGTCGGGTCTTCGAGGTAGTCGTTGTCGAGGTCCTCGATCTCACGGGCGACCCGTATCCCCTGCTCGACGGACCACACGCCGTTTGGGTCAAGCCGGAGAGAAGCCTCCGGGAACGCCTCGGCGAGCGCCCGCATCACCCTCACGTCGTGCTCCGGCGGGAAGACCCCGCCCTTGAGCTTGTGGGTCTCGAAGCCGTGCTTCTCCGTCAAGTCACAGGCATGGGCGACCATCTCCTCCGGCGTCTCCTCGCCGCCCCTACTGGTGTCCTCATTCTCGTAGCGGTAGAAGAGGTAGCTGGCGAAGGGGACCGACTCGCGCAGGGGACCGCCGAGCAGGTCGCAGGCCCGGAGGTCCGTGGCCTTGCCCACGATATCCAGGCAGGCGAACTCGATGGCGGCGTGGATCTGGAGCCGGGAGTTGTACAGGCCGGCGGTGGGGTTGGCGATCTTCCATCGCATCGCCTCCAGGTTCGCCGGATCGTGGCCGAGCAAATACTCTTTCATCGCCTCGACAGCCCGCTCCGCGGACTCCCCGCCGCCGCCCATCTCCCCCACCCCGAGGAGGCCCTCGTCGGTCTCGACCTCGACGATGGTGCGCACGAAGCGCCCCCAGTGGGCGCCGTGGGCGTGGCGAATGGGGGCTTCGAGGGGCACGGCGACGGTGGTGGCGCGGATGTCCGAGATCCTTCCTGCGGCGGACACGCTACTCCTTCACCCGCATGACCATGTTCACCGGGTTGACGAACCGGAGAGCGGCGATCAGTAGTATCAGGGTGGTCGCCATGTAGATCACGGCCATCGCGTCTATGGACTGGCCTGGCCGGATGCCGGCGGAGAACGCCGCGTAGTAGAGCGCCACGACCAGCGTCTGGGTGTTGGCCCCGGCGGTGAGGAACGTCAGCTCGAACATGGCGACGGTCCTCACGAGGACCAGAAGACCCGCGGCCAGGATGCCGGGGACGGCGAGCGGCAGGAGGACGCGGGTGAAGACCTTGAGGGTTGGGGCACCCATCATGCGGGCGGCGCGCTCCAGGTTCGGGTCTATCTGCTCGATGAAGGGCGTCATTATGAGGACGACGAACGGCAGCGCCGGCGCGAGGTTCGCCAGGATGACCCCGAAGATGGTCCCAGCCAGTTGGTACTCGTAGAGCATGGTCGCCAGCGGTATGCCGTAGGTGATCGGGGGCACGAGAAGCGGCAACACCAGCAGCCCAAGCACCAGCCCCTTGCCCCGGAAGTCCCGGCGGGCGAGGGCGTAAGCGGCCGGCACGCCTACTACGAGGCTGATCCCGGTGACGCTCAACGCCACTATGAGCGTGACGAGCAGCACGTTCCCCAGCCCGAACTCGTCCACCGCGAAGACGTACCACTTGCCGGTGAACCCATCCGGCAGCCATCCTCCGAACCACGAGGAGGCGAACGAGTTGAGGAAGACGGAGAGGAAGACCCCGCCCACCAGCACAACGAACAGGGCGACGGTAGCGTAGATCAACCAAGCGGAGAAGCCGCCGCTGATGCTTCTACGTCTCTCGCCCATCAGCCTTTACCTCCCGTGGACGGCCCGCGGTACAGGCGCGAGCGGCCGAATAGTATCGCCGCCACCACGGCCAGCTCGATGGCGGCCATGGTTATCGCTATGGCGGAGCCCATCGAATAGTCGAAGCGTTCGTAGGCCGCCTGCCAGGCGGCGAGGGCTATGACCCGCGTGGAGCCCGCCGGCTCCCCGACCAGGACGGCCGAGGGGAACACGGCGAAGGTCGCCACGAACGAGAGCGCGGCGGCTATGGCAATGCCTGGCATCATCAAGGGGAGTGTGATCCGGCGGAAGCGCTGCCAGGCGCCCGCCCCGAGCATTCGCCCGGCCCGCTCCAGGTTCGGGTCTATGCCGGAGGCGTAGCCGAGGAGCAGCAAGAACACCACCGGAAACTCGGCGATGAACAGCGAGATCAGGACGCCGACGTAGTTGTGTACCAGCCGCAGCGGCTCCTCGACGAGCCCGACGGCCATCAGCGTCTTGTTGAACCATCCCGCCGGCCCGAAGAAGGTCAGCATCCCCTGGGCCACCAGCACCACCCCAAGCGTCATCGGCACGACGAATACCGCCGAGATGGGCCGCTGCCCCTTGAGCGGACGCCGCATCCGGTAGGCCAGCGGCACCGCGACGAGCAGGTTCGCCAGGGTGACGGGGATGGCGATCCGCAAAGTGTTCCAGATCGAAGCTCGCTCCCGAGCATCCCCGAAGAACGCCGCGTAGCTGGAGAAGACCCCTTCCCGCCCCTGCGACGGCGTCAACGACACCCCGACCCCGTACAGGAAGGGATAAACGAAGAGCGCCGCGACCAGCACCAGCGCCGGCCCCAGTAGCAGCACGAGCCTCCCATCTATTCCCCACCGGGACTTGGACCTCGCCGCGCCGGTCATCGGTCCTCCCCCGGGAAGACGAGCAGCCGCTCGGGCGGGAACACCAGGGAGGCGGAAGCTCCGGGCGACCAGTCCCCATCCGTCCGGGCGACGACATCCCCGAAGGAGGTCTTCACGTTCAGCTCCGAGTCGCGACCGAGGAACTCGACCAGCTCGACCGTTCCGAGAACAGAACCCGGCTCCTTGTGATCTGACGCCAGCACGCCGATGTCCTCCGGCCGTATCGCCGCCACGGCCTCATCGTCCGCCGCGAGGTCGTCCCGCGGCGTCCCCGAGAACTCGACGCCGGACTCCGTGGTCACGGTGGCGCGTTCCCCCTCGACGCTTGCGACCTTCACCGGGAGCAGGTTCCGGTAGCCGAGGAAGCCGGCTGCGTAGGCGCTCGCGGGCTCGGCGTAGACCTGTTTGGGAGGGCCGACCTGCCGGATGGCGCCGTCGCTCATCAGGACCACGCGGTCGGAGAGCGAGAGGGCTTCTTCCTGGTCGTGGGTCACGTAGATCGTGGTCAGGCCGAGTGTCTGGTGGAGGCGCCGTATCTCGGTACGCATCTCCAGACGGAGCCTGGCGTCGAGGTTGGAGAGCGGCTCGTCCATGAGGATGATCCTGGGCCGCGTCACCACGGCCCTCGCAAGCGCCACCCGCTGCTGCTGGCCGCCGGAGAGCTGGACCGGGTACTTGTCCCGGTGCTCCTCCAGGCGCACCATCGCGAGTACCTCCTCCACCCTCTCCCCCGTCTCGGCCTTGCCGACGCCGTCCATCTCCAACCCGAAGGCCACGTTGCGGACGATGCTCAGGTGCGGGAAGAGCGCGTAGTTCTGGAAGACCATCCCGAAGCGCCGCTTCTCGGGCGCGACACGGACTATGCTCTCGCCGTCGAGCTCGATGTCGCCGCCGTCAGGTTCAAGCAGGCCGGAGAGGCAGTTGAGCGCCGTGGTCTTGCCGCACCCGCTCGGGCCGAGCAGGCTGATGAACTCCCCGCCCTCGACCTCCAGGCCGAAGCCGTCGAGGGCCACCTTTTCTCCGAAGCTCTTGGTGAGACCCTGGATGCCGAGCCGTCCGATGAGTGGCTCGGGGCGTTCGGTTGAGATCTTGCTCTGCTTTTCCGTCGTGCGTTCCACTATCGCCTTCCCCCTACTCCTCCTCGCGTATCTTGCTGCCACCGACGCGCTCGTCCCAGATCTCGAACGCCCGCACCAGGGGCTTGGCGCCTAGTTGCGTCTCGATGGTCAACTCTTCGATAAGTTGGTCGAACTCGGGACGGCGCACGGACTCGACCGCGTCCTGGCTCTCTTGCGGTGCCATATCCAGGGTCGCGCCCTCCACGGCGGGGCCTGGATAGAAGTACGCTTGGTCGTAGGTCGTGGCCTGCTGCTCCGGGCTGAGCATGTAGGAGATCAAGTCCAGAGTAACGTCGCGCAGCCGGTCGTCGAGGCCCTTCGGGATCGCCGCGTAGTGGCCGTCGGCGATCAGGGTAGTGTCGTCGAGGACGAGGGCCTCGAAGTTCTTGGGGACGATGCCGAGCACCCTCGGGTTCATGTCCCAGCCCATCGTGGAGGCCACCATCGCCCGGCTGCCCTGGCCGAGCTCCTCCATGGTGTCCGACGTGCCGGCTGGATAGTACTCGATGTACTGTCCGAGCTCCTCAAGGTAGCTCCACGTGTTCTCCCACGTCTCAGGGTCGCGGGGGTCGGGGTCCCCCAGGATGTAAGGCAGGCCCATTATGAGGGTCCGTCCAGGACCGGAGTTTGCCGGCCGGGCGTACATGAGCTGGCCGTCGTTCTGCCGGGCGAACGCCAGCAACTCATCGGTGGTGGACGGAGGCGACGAAACCATCTCAGGGTTGTATGTGAACATGGGACCATAGTTCCCGTAAGCGATGAGCACCCCGAACCCCTGGGCCAGTTCCTGGGCAGCCGGGTTGATGAAGTTCGCCTCGACCTCGGAGGAGATCTCCTGCCATATGCCTTGCTCGATGCCGGCGGAGAGGCCGTCGGCGCCCGTCAGGGCCAGGGCAAGGGAGACTTGATCCGCGTTCTGCTGAGCCTGGATCTTGGCCGGCAACTCCGGCGCGGTCGCGGTCGTAAAATTGACCTGCCGCACGGCGTCGGCGTTCTCCTCGGCGAACCTCTCGATGACATCCTCCGAGAGCTGCAAGTTTCCCGCCACGTCTATGATGGTCAGGTCCACCGGCTGCCCGGCGCCCGGTCCACCGCCTCCGGTCCCCCCGGATTGGGGACCGCACGCCCCGAGCCCCGCCAGCGCGACCGCCGATCCCGCCCCCGCCAGGAACCTCTTGCGGCTGATCCTCCGTCCCACGATTCCGTTCGTCTGCATCCCTGTCTCCCTTCTCTATCTCTCAAGAACGTGCCGGAACCCCGGCCTCTTTCCCCAACACAAGAACCTCGCCGTTTACGGTCACCTCCGAAGCCATGAACACTGCGGGCCCCGCAGCCTCCCGCGGCCCGCCTGCCGCAATCATCACGGCGTTGACTCTCGGGGCTCCGATTCCCGCGCTGGAAAGCATCTCGACTACGCGCCCGAGCCCCGCCTTCAGCGCCACAAACCCCGGTTTGTCCGAGGGACCGTCGGCCCGCACCACGCAGACGGCGCTCTCGATGCCCGCCGGCCGCCCTCGCAAGACGGCGCCCACGTCCTCTGCGGCCCGGTCCAGCGCGGCTCCCAGATCCGGCCCCGCCCGAAAGCAATAGAACAGCATTGCTGCCCGGCCTCCATCGGCATTCACGACCCGCGCTCCCTCGGCCTCGCAGGCCCGGCCGATCTCAGCCACCATCCCCGCGTCACTCCCAGCAACGGCAGCGTCCAGCCCACCGAGCCGCCCCCGTTCTTGCGGTTCAGGTGATTCCGTGGCGGCGGGAGCTTTTTTCTCCCGGCGCGGCGAGGCTACCGTGCCGCCGTTCTCCCGGGTAGAGTCCCGAACGACCAGAACCGGCTCTATAGTCCTCTGGCGCGGCGGCGTCTCCCGGCCCTCGACGATATCCAGCAGCAGGTCGGCGGCCAGGCGGCCGAAGTCGTAGTACGAGGTTCGCACGGTGGTGAGCGGCGGCTGCAGCACTGCGGACGGGGAGATGTCGTCGTAGCCTACCAGGGACACGTCGCCGGGGATGTTAAGTCCCAGATCCCCTATCGCCCTATATGCTCCCAGGGCCATGGTGTCGCTCGCCACGAACACGGCGGTAGGCGGTGAGGGTAGCTCCAGCAACTCCCTCGTCGCCCGGTAGCCCTCCTCCGTGGTGAAGTTGGGCCGTTGCCGGATAAGGTCTCCCTCGGGCTCGACGCCGCGTTCGGCGAGCGCGGCGCGGTATCCTGCCAGACGTTCGCGGGCGAAGGTGATACGAGGCTTGGCGCACACGAAGCCGATCCGGCGGTGCCCGAGATCCAGGAGATGGTCCGTAGCCATCCTCGCCCCGGAGACGTCATCGCTCACGACGCAGTTCATCCTGCGGCCAGGCACGTGACGTTTGATCGTGACGTATGGCATCCCCCCGGCTTCGAGGACCTCCAG
>JBPCLT010000327.1:0-3456 GCA_051003015.1 Rubrobacteraceae bacterium
CCACACCCGGCCACGGCCTCCGGGAGATTCAGAGCCCGGACGGCTCGGCCTCTTCTCCTCCGGGTTTCTCTCTTCGTCTTCGATCACAACTCCCCTACCGCAGTCCACAAAGCGACTGAATCTTCCACCGTGTACCAGGTGGGGAGCGAACGCCACTCCTTCTCCGTGGCCCACAGGTACGTGTCGTGGGCGGCTTCCTCCAGATGGACTTCGGTGGCCGGCGCACGGGCGATGAAGCCGACGCCGGCGTAGAGTTCGGGGTCATCGAGCGCTTTCCAGGGCTCGACCCGCGTCCACCAAGCTCGCTCCGGCTCGGCGGACATACCCGTCTCCTCAAGGACCTCGCGCCTGGCGCAGGCCACGAAGTCCTCGCCGGACTCCAGCGTGCCGCCGGGGTTCTCCCACAGCCTCACGGGCGGCTTACGCCGGCGCATGAGGAGGGCGCGGGGTTCATCCCCGTTTGGGTCCACGAGCACGGTTCCCGCCCCCAGTATGGCCCGCACGATTCCATCCGGGCGCGGGGCGGGCGGGGGAGGTTTCGTGGCTGGCTTTTCGGGCAGGCGGGAGAGCGGCCCTGCGACGCCCCGGATGTTCTCCGGGCTCCACCAGCTCGGGAGGCCGAGCCACTCCTCCGGCGTCACCCACCGGTAGTCCAGATGTTCGTGGGAGAGCCGTACGGCATTCTCGGCGGGTACGCGGGCGGCATGGGTTACGGAGGCGAGAAAGCCGACGCCGGCAGGGCTTTCGCCGACCCAGGTGGCGAGTATCCGCTGCGGCGTGACGAGGAGGCCCGTTTCTTCGTGGAGTTCCCGGATCGCACCTTCGGCGAAGCTCTCGCCTGGGACCAGACGGCCGGCCGGCGGCTCCCAGGTTTCGGTGATTGGACGCTGGAGCAGGAGCACGCGCCCGTCCGGAAGAACCGGCAGGATGCCTGAGACCAGGTCAGCCTTCATCCCGGATCGCGTGCTTCGGCGCCATTCTTCATGCGCCGAGTCTACCCGGCTCGTCAACCAGATCCGTCAACCCGGCAGGTGCGCCCTCAACTCGCGGGCGGCGGCCTCCGGGTCTTCGGCGTCGAGGACGGCGCGGACGACGGCGAAGCCGGAAGCGCCCGCCGCAGCGGCTTCGGGGGCGGTCTCAAGGGTCACGCCGCCGATGACGAACCAGGGGATGGGCAGGTTGGAGCGGGAGATCTCCTGCACGATCCTCAGACCTCCCACGTCGCCTTCGGGCTTGGTTGGCGTCGCGTAGACGGCCCCGATTCCCAGATAGTCAGCGCCGTCATGGAGGGCATCCAGCGCCTCGCCCAGCGTACCGGCGGAACGACCGACTATCGCGCCGGGGCCGAGCAAGGCCCTCGCGTCCCGCGTGCGGGCGTCTTCCTGCCCGAGATGCACCCCGGCTGCGCCGGAGATCCTGGCAAGTCCCACGTCGTCGTTGACGGTGAAGAGCGCCCCGCCACGCTCGCAGACATCCCGCAGCTCGGCGGCGAGTGGGATCAAATCTTCCCTCGAAGCACGTTTATCCCGAAGCTGCACCACGTCCACCCCACCCCGGACGGCGGATTCCACGCGAGCAACTAGGTCTGGCTGGGGGTCGGTGACGAGCAGCAGCCGGGCGCCGCGCAGAGTCTCCCTGACGTTCATGCGCATATCTTCTTCGGCGGCCATGCGACCACGTCCAGGCGGCGGGCGAAATGGAGCGCCGGTTCCGTGTCCGGCAATTTCACCCCGATCTGCGCCGTCATCTCCAGCGTCCCGACCTCCGCCTCTGCGCTCTGCAAGGGCCACATCACATGATGCACGTTGCCCCGGCGGACTTTTCCGGCGGCGTCCGCGCTGTACAGGCAGTACCGCTCGGTGAGGAAGCTCTCCAGTGATCCGGGGCGGGAATCGAAGACCTCTCCCGTGGGCCGGTAACGTCCGGCGAACCTGGCGTCCGGGGCTCTCCGGTGCGTGCGCAGGCTCTCATAGTACGTCCACCCGTTCTCATTTCGACACGACATCCTGGCGTCGAAGTATGGCAGGTGGAACGTGGCGCGGGCGAGGCGGACGGCCAGCCGGTTGTGGGCGTCCAGGCTGAAGAACCAGACGCCGGGTTTGGCCCCATGCGTGACGTAGGTGCGGACGTTGATCTCCGGGAAGTCCGACAGAAACGGGACGCGCGGCACGAAGCGCGGCCTGACACCGCTCATCCGAAACGGCACCACCCCAAGCCACGCGCTGCCGTCGAAGGTGTCCAGCTCCAGAGCGGAGGGCACCAGCGGCCTCAGCCAGTCCTCCGGGACGGGCCAGTGCATGAAGAGCAGGTCGTGCCAGCGCATGGACAACGCCCACGAACCGCCCGGCAGCGGATAAGGCCGGTGATCCTTCTTCTCAAGGATGTCTCGGGGCCGGGTCATGGACCTCATACTAACCGCTCGTCCAGATCGAGAGGCTTACCGTCGAGTCAGCGAGGCAAGGTGCTGTGGTGACCCTGCGATCTCGGCTCCGAACGCTCCGGCATACTCGTGTTCGATCCGAGAGTCGCCTGCTACGCGGTTCTGGTTTTGCGAACGATCGAGCGAAGGAGTTGCCGAGCCGGAGTTGACGTCGGTCACGCCGGCCCCATGCATATTTCTCGCTCGTAACTTCCCGGAGACTCAGCTTTCAGTGCTCCGGCTCTCGGAAATCTGCATACCCCGGTCCAACACCTGTGAGTGCTTCCTGATCGAGATCGGCTTAGTTGTTAGCGTGGTGTCCCTGGCCCATAGGATCGGCCAACCCATGTTTTTCGGTGATCGTTACGGAATTTTTTAGAATTTCTATTCCGTAACGCTCGTCGTAACGATTGAGAGACACTCGCCCGTTATCGTAGTGACAGATGCATCCCCGGGAGAAAGGAGATTGACCGTGACGAGGTTGAAGCACTTCAGCCGGGCGGCCGGAACTCTGTAATCCGAGGCCTCATGGATAACCCGCGAGAAGGAGGAACTGTTGTGCAAGTAGGTGGCGCGGTGCAAGAAGGAGTGAGCACGATACCCAGACGCAGGCGGCTGAACGCGCTGCTGGCTATCGCGGCTGTCGTGGTGATCGTGGCGATGGTGGCGCTGCTGGCGTGGGTCGTCCCCCCTGCGACGAGCGGGGTTGGGGCGGAGGATGCCAACCCCAACGCGGGCGCTGGCTCCGCCATCATCCACGATGACGCAGGCAACGTGCATCCCGAGACGGGCGCTGGCTCCGCCATCATCCACGATGACGCGGGCAACGTGAACCGCTAGCTGTGGCGGTCAGGTTCAGAGGTCCGGGGCCGCTTACGTGGCCCCGGGCTCCCTATTGCCGGGAAGGAACGAGCCTGTTGAAAAAGTCGGCATCGAGCTTATCGTGACCACTAATCGGGCTCGAAATGCCCCAAAATCGGCGTGTTTGGACCCGATCTGGGCCGAAATCGAGTACCAAGGGAGTTTTTCAACAGGCT
>JBPCLT010000328.1:0-3174 GCA_051003015.1 Rubrobacteraceae bacterium
CCCCCTTCTTCGACCCTACTCTCAGGCACCCTCGCTGAATCGTCCACTCTCAGCCTCCTTTACACGCCCCTTCGGGACCACTAGACAGACCTGCTACGCTAGCCCAGAAATCTCAGACCGGATATGATCGGCGTCTCCGCCGGCTCCTCGATGACCTCGAAGCTCCTCTCGGAGATCCCGGACAGGGCGTCTTCCTGCAAGCGGGCGAGCTTGCCACCGACGGAGAACACGTTGACCCGGTTGAGCGCGTAGACACCCGTAACGACCTCAGAGGTTACCGCCGCCTCCAGGACGAGCCGGCTCGTCCTCGTGGCACCCACCCGCCGTTCCTCCGGGAAAGAAGTTGCCTCGAAGTAGAGCTCCGTCAGCGGATCGGTCTCGTGGGTGAAGGCGACGAAGACCCTGCCCAGGTTCGTCCGGTGCTCCAGATCCAACTCAACAACGATCCTGTCCCCCACCATGTATTGCCGTGGTACCCCGTCGTCGTTCAAAGTCCATTCTCCCTCGTCGATGCGGTTCCCTCGGACATCCTACCCCAGAGTTACCGTCTCCCGCTACGCCCTGGCCACGAACATGCCTCGAAGCGCGTGTAGAATAGCGTGAACGATCGAAGCTTTGGAGGAGTTTTGGACAGCCTTTTCGAGTCCTTGGAAAGCGGGGAGAACCGCGAAGAGAGGATCGCGGAGCTCGCCCGGCAAGTCTCCGTGTGCACGAAGTGTGATCTTGCGCTGAACCGCACGAACACGGTCTTCGGGACCGGCGACCCGTACTCGCCGTTGATGCTCGTCGGCGAGGGGCCGGGAGAGAACGAGGACGCGACGGGGCTGCCGTTCGTGGGACGCGCCGGCAAGCTCCTCGACGACATCCTCGCGGCCGTGAACCTGACGCGAGGGGACGTGTACCTGACGAACACCGTTAAATGCCGGGCAGCCGTAGAGGAGGGCGGGAGGATGAAGAACCGTCCGCCTCGGACCGGGGAGATCAAGGCATGCAACCCCTACCTCCAGGCCCAGATGGAAGCGGTGAAGCCAGAGATCATCCTCTGCCTCGGGGGCCCGGCCGCGAAGACGCTGATAGACAAAGATTTCAGGATCACCAAAGACCGCGGCAAGTGGTATGACATCGACGGCATCAAGGCGATGGCGACTTTCCATCCGGCTTACGTCCTGAGACAACGCGGCGAAGACCTCGACAACGCCAAACGAGCCGTCTGGAAGGACATCCAGAACGTCTACGCCGAGTACCAGAAAGCCCTCGAAGAGCGGGAGTGATCCTTGATCCTCTTTCGAACCTTTCTGCTCGCCTTATGCCTGGCCCTATCTCTCCTGCTCGCGGCCTGCGGAGGCTCGGAGACCACGGGAGACGGGGAGGAAGAACAGGGCGATAGCCAGGGTAGCGGAGAGTCCGCTGCCGGAGATCGGGGCAGCTGGCGGACCGGCGCGTCCTTGCCGGCAGGGCGCAGCGAGGTGGCGGTCGCTGAGCTCGACGGCAGGGTCTACGTCATCGGCGGCTATACCGGGGAGACGACATCGTCGACGCTCAACCAGGTCTACGACCCCGCCACCGACACCTGGGAAGAGCTTGCCTCCATGCCGCGTGGCCTCGACCACGTGGGCGCCGCCGGCTACGATGGCAAGGTCTACGCGGTCGGCGGTTTTACCAGCGGGAACCAGGGGGCTGTGGCGGATGTCTACGCCTACGACGTAGCCACCGACGCCTGGGAAGAGCTCGCATCCCTGCCAGCAGGTCCGCGTGGCTCGGTGGCCGTGACCCAGCTCGACGGTAGGATCCACGCCATAGGAGGACGCGATACCGAGAACGTCGGCGCCCACGAGGTCTACGACCCGGCGACCGGCGCCTGGGAGGAGCTGGCGCCCCTGCCGAACGCTCGGGATCACATGCCCGCCGTGGTACTGAACGACAGAATACACGTGCCCGGTGGCCGCTTCGCCACCTTCGACAACAATACCGGCATCCACGAGGTCTACGATCCCGCCGCCGACTCGTGGGAGGAGGCGGCGCCGCTCCCCACCCCGCGCAGCGGCACCGCGGGCGTGGCGCTGGACGGGCGCGTGCTGGTCTTCGGAGGCGAGGAGCGTGCTGGCACCTTCGAAGAGAACGAGGCGTACGACCCGGCGACCGACACCTGGGAGGAGCTCGCGCCCTTGCCGACTCCACGCCACGGTTTCGGCGCGGCCACGGTCGGCGAGAGCGTCTACCTGCCCGCCGGCGCGCCCGTGACGGGAGGCAGCCGGCAGAGCGACGTCCTGGAGATTCTCACTCTGTCGTAAGGAGCAGTGTCTTCGTCCGGCTCGGAGGCGGCGAGACCGAACTGCCGGTTCGAAATCTTCTCCGACGAGAGTAAGATTATTACTAACCAATTCTTATTCCCCCTGCTATCATGCGTTGAAAAGCAGTTAAAAAGCGTCGAGAAGGGCTCGTGAACTTTGGTTAGCACAGTCTCTAACAACCAGATGATGGATACCATCGATAAGGATCTGCTCAACCTCATCCAGCGGGAGTTCCCGTTGGATCGGGAGCCGTTCGAGGCGATGGGGCGCGTCCTGGATTTGCCTGGGGACGAGGTCATCCGGCGCATAGACTCGCTCAAGAGGGGGCGGGTGATACGCCAGATCAGCGCGATCTTCGACACCCGGGTCCTGGGCTACCAGTCGACGCTCGTCGCCGCTAAGATACCACCCGAGAAGCTAAACTCCGCCGCCAAGGCCGTAAACTCCCACCCCGGCGTCTCCCACAACTACGAGCGCAACAACGAGTTCAACCTCTGGTACACGGTGGCGGTGCCGCCGGACTCGCGCCTGGGGCTCGAGGCCACCGTGGACGTGCTGCACAAGATCAGCGACGCCGAGAAGACGCGCATCCTGCCGACGCTGAAGCTGTTCAAGATCGGGGTGACGCTCGACATGAGGGAGGGTGCCACCGCCAAAAAGGAGGCCCCGCAGTACGGCGAGAACGACCGGGCGGGCGCAGACCGGAATATCTCCGACGACGACAAGGCGGCTATCCGGGCCCTGCAAGAGGACGTGCCGCTCACCCCGAGGCCGTTCGACCTGTGGGGGCGGCAGGTCGGGCTCTCCGCGGATGAGCTTCTGGAGCGGGCGTACGATCTGCAGGGGCGCAAGATCATGCGCCGCTTCTCGGCCGTTCTCTACC
>JBPCLT010000329.1:0-10252 GCA_051003015.1 Rubrobacteraceae bacterium
GAGCTGCGTGAGATCGAACTCCTTCCGGCCGGGATAAAGTCCCGCCTCCTGACGGACGCCGCGAGCGGCTCGAGTGGCTCCGGCATCTACCTGGGAGCCGCCCGTGACGGGTGACCCTCAGGAGACATTGCTGCTCGTGACCTTGCAGAACGTGATCCTGGCCGGCTTCACCATCGGGACGTTCATCGCCGGGGTCTTCGTGGCGCGGAGGTTCGGAAGCTCCGCCGGCTATTCTTTATCCTCGCTGGGGTTCGTCCGTCCGAAGGGCGGCTACCTCGGCGGGGTTGGCGTCGGGGTCATGGTTGGCTTCGGCGCGGTGCTCGTGGGCGCGCTGGTGAACTACCTGAGCATCTCAGTGCTCGAAAGATTCGGCTATTCGACCGAATCGCGGGTGCAGCGGCGGTTGATGCAGGGGCTCGAAGGCTGGGTACGCGAGAGCCCGGAGCTTGCGATACCGGCCATATTGCTCGTGGTCGTGCTCTTCGGCCCAGCCGTAGAGGAACTAGTCTTCCGCGGCGGCGTCTTCAACGGCCTGAACCGGCTGGGACTCTGGATCTCCACCCGAAGCGGAGCCAAAGAATCCCGGAGCGTTGTTCGGAAGGTCTCTTTCGTGATGGCGGCGCTCGCTTCCTCCGGGCTCTTCGCGCTGCTGCACCTGGAGCCGGTCCTGGTGGCTTCGCTCCTGATCCTGGCTTTCGTCCTGTGTACGCTCTTCGAGAAGACCGGCAGCCTCCTGCCACCGTTCGTGGCCCACGCCACCTTCAACTCGTTCGCCGCCACGCTCATCGTCCTGAGCGGCCTCGACGCCTTGCCGGTCCCCATTTAAACGAGACCGCGACTCCAGATTCACGCCTTGTCAAACCATCAGGGTGAGGATAATCAAGGAGTGTACTGAAAGATACGGGGGAGGGAAACGGATGACGGAGATCTCGGTTCGTAGCGACGTGGTGACGCTCATCAGCGTGTTCACGGTGGCACCCGAGGACCAGCAGAGATTACTGGATGTGCTGGTGGAGGCGACTGAATCGGTGATGAACGGGATGCCTGGCTTCGTGTCGGCCAATTTGCACAAGAGCCTGGATGGGACGCGGGTCGTCAACTACGCCCAATGGCGGAGCAAGGAAGATTTCGAGGCGATGCTGGAGGACCCGGAGGCGGCGGGGCACATGCGGGAGGCGGCAAGGATAGCGGAGAAGTTCGAGCCGCATCTGTACGAGGTCTCGTTCGTTGATGAGGTTCGCGGGTAAAAGGATAAAAAAGTGCCCCCCGGTTAGATAAGCACCGGGGGGCCGTACCCTTTTGAGTCTCGCAGGTATCCCGTTTTCAGCACGTCCGCCGTCTACTACCAGAGAGGCGGAAGGAAATAACCCAGGATCCCGCAGGGATTTGGGCGAGCCTAGATCAGAGCCACCTCTCCCCGAAGATACCCGCGACTACTACTCGATGCGTCTATCTGGATCACCTCCTCTCGCGTGCGTCCAACTTCGGGAAGTGTACTACCCCAGATTGTGTACAGCAAGAAATTTTTTGAGATCAGATTTTTCCGTCCAGACGCTGGCGCAAAATATCGAAGGCCCGGTTGGCGCTCCGCTCCCGTATGGCCTCCCTGGACTTCGCCCATGCCGTGAGGTCCAATCTCTCAGCCCTCGTCCCTTTCGCGTCCGCGATACCGGCGAAGACGAGCCCGACGGGCTTATCCTCCGTCCCACCGTCCGGGCCAGCGACGCCCGTCACCGAGAGCCCGTAATCCGAGCCGGCGGCCTTTCGTACACCTTCCGCCATCGCCTCCGCGACAGGTCCGCTGACGGCGCCGTGCTCGACGAGCGTCTCATGCGGGACGCCGATCAGACGTTCCTTTGCCTCGTTGGAGTAGGTAACGAGGCCCTCCAGGAAGTAGGCGGAGGAGCCGGGGGCGTCGGTCAGGCGTTTGGCGAGGAGGCCGCCCGTGCAGCTCTCGGCGAGGGCCAGGGTCACGCCCTTCTCCCGAAGCAGGCGTCCGACGGCGCTCTCCAGGGTCTCGTTGCCCTCACCGAAGAAGTAGTCGCCGAGGCGGGAGAGGATCTCGTCCGCCACCGGCTCTATCTTCCCCGCGGCCTCCTCCGGGGTGGCGGCGCGGGCGGTGATGCGCAGGCGCACCTTGCCCTGCCCGGCCAGCGGGGCGACCGTCGGGTCGGAGGCGTCGAGAAATTCCTGGACCTGCTCCGCGAGGGCGGACTCCCCGATGCCGGAGAACCACAGCGTCCGGGAGATTATGGAGCCGTCCGAACGTTCCCTGACCAGAGGCTCGACCGTCTCCTCGAACATGCCCCGCATCTCCACCGGCACGCCGGGAAAGGTGGCGAAGAGCGTGCCTTCAACCTCCAGCATCGCGCCCATCGCCGTCCCGCGCGGGTTTGGGATCAACTCCGTGCCCTCCGGGAAGAGCGCCTGCTTGTAGTTGGATGGCGTCGGTTCGCGCCCGAAGCGCCGGAACATCTCGTCCACGTGCCTTCTCGCCTCCGGGTACTCGACCATCTTCCGGCCCGCGATCTCTCCCAGGCACTCGTTGGTGATGTCGTCGGAGGTAGGGCCGAGGCCGCCCGTCGTGAGCACGAGGTCGGATCTCGAGGTGGCTTCACGCATGGCGGTGATGATGCGGGACCTGTTGTCCCCGACGGTGGTATGCCGGTAGAGGCTCACGCCGAGCATGGCGAGCCTCTGGCTGAGCCACGCAGAGTTGGTATCCACCAGGTCCCCGAGCAGCATCTCGGTGCCTATCGCAATGATCTCCGCGCTGTTTATCTGTCCGCCATTCTGCATTTCCATATTCTACAATCCCTCGGATGACGAACCGTAAAACAAACGACGCAACCCTAATGGAGGCCGATGCCTTCGCCCGAAACAGGCTCTCGGACAAACGCTACGCCCACACACTGCGCGTGGCCGCCACGGCGGAGCGTCTGGCGTCGCTCCACGGCCTCGACGAAGAGCGGACACGCCTCGCAGCCCTGCTCCACGACGCGGCCCGTGAAGTGGAAGCGAGCGAGTACCTTCGGTTGGCCGAGGAATGGCAAATATCCGTGGGGGAACCGGAGCGGGAGAGCCCGAAGCTGCTGCACGGCCCTGTGGCGGCGGAACTGGCGCGGCGGGAGCTGGGCGTGGAGGACGAAGACGTGCTGGAGGCTATCCGGGTCCACACGACGGGTGCGCCCGGGATGGGGCCGGTCGCGCTGGCAGTGTACGTGGCGGACAAGATCGAACCCGCTAGAAACTACCCGAGCGTGGCGCGGCTGAGGAAGCTGGCCGAAAGCGATCTCCGGGAGGCCGCCGCCGAGGCCCTGCGGCGCGCCATCGCCCACAACGAGGAGCGCAGCCGGGAAACGCACCCCGCGAGCCGGGAGACGCTGCGGCGGCTGGAGCGTTTCCCAAAATAGATGAGCCACCACTCGGGGACGCTATCAGCCGTCAGCAAGCACAAAGGGCTGAGGATCGGAACTTGGCAGGCGAAAGTATGTTCCGCGGAAGGATTGATGCGGTGCATGAGAACCTTTCACCGGTATTCGGAAATCGGCGGAGACAAAGAGCTGACAGCTAATTGCTGAGTGCTGACGGCGCGGTTTGGGGGAACCCTTCTCCCAAACCGCTTCAGAGGAGCCCGCCGAGGGCCGGATAAAGCATGAAGATTCCGCCTGCGGTGAGGACCGCCGCCACGAGCGCCACGATGGCCTCAGCGAGTCCTCCGGAGCGCACGCCGCCCGGCAGGAGCCGGAACCGCCAGTCCAGGGGCCACAGGAGCGGCACGCCCGGCGTGTTCAGGGCGTCGGCCAGGATGTGCGAAGCGTAGCCTACTACCAGGGCGAGAAACAAATCGGGGAAAGACCCGAAGAGCAGCCAGACCGGCACGAGGAAGAGCGCGAAACCCGGCAGCGAGTGTGTCAGGGTCCGGTGGCCAACTGTGCGGACCAGGAAGAAAGACGTGGTCCGCAATGCCCAGCTCGGGGGGCGTGTGATCGCATTCCACAAAGGGTTCTTGCTGCGGCTGAGACCATTCCCCAGAGTGCTGCGCGGGTTATCCACGTCTGGCAACCAGGAGGCGACAACCGCCGCCGGATAGACCCAAAGCGGGGGATCCGCGCCGGCCAAGAGCGCGGTCCCCGCCAGCGCCCCGACTCCGAATATTGCGTGCGTCGTCGCATTCAAACCGGGCGAAGTGTAGCAACTCAACGGAGACGGCGAGACTTCCCGGCGGGCGAGCCACTCATGCGGTTCTCCGCTCCGGGCTACGGTCCGGCCTTCGGAACCTGGTTCCACAGCATCGGAAACGACTACGTGGCTGCCGGCCGGGTCACCGGAAATACTCAGTGGCGCCACTGCGAGGCTTACCGGGCGGCCATCCCGGCTGCCGCCTCTGCCATCGCCCGCTGTGAGTCGCGGATGAACCGCTTCTGCAACATTCGGGTGAACGGGTAGCCGAGCCAGACCAGAGGATGGTTGGGCCGCGAGAACGCGAAGACGGCGTAGTGGACGGAGCCCTCCTCGCGGTCCCACTCGATGGAGAACAACTCCTCTCCCTTCTCCGAGTGACCGGGGAGCGTCCCGTAGGCGAAGCCGAAACGCCTGAGGGGACCGGGGTCCTCTATCGTATAGACGATGCGAGCGGGGTTGAGCGACCTGAAGCCGAAGTGCCGGACGAGTACGGCGACCACCGATCCATCTTCGATGGGCGCACCAGGCGGGCGCAGGCTCGTCCAGCCGATGCCGAATTGCCGCCATCCTCGCAACGCATCCACCGCTCGCCGGTAAGCGTCCTCCCCTTCCCCGATCTTCACCCGGTAGCGATCCGCGACGTATCCCTTCGGAGCGATGCCCGTCCGGGTAGCGCCGATCTCCCGATAAGAGAACGGGAGACTCTCCTGTGAGCCGATAAAGCACCCGATGGCCTCTTCATCCGGCTTCCGGAGGAGGAACATCAGCGAGCGTGCGCCCGGATTTTGGTTAGATCCCTAGCCCATATCCAGCCGGAGAGTCCGAGGGAGGATTGGATGTCGAAAGCTCTTATCTCTTGTTCACGCATCAGGCGCAGCAGGCTTTCTTTCGAGCCGTGGTCCAACGGCCAAAGATAGCTTCTCCCCTCCGAGAAGAAGGGTTCGTACTCGTCGTGGATGTCTTCCAGGCTCGCTTCGACGATGTCGAAGAGGATCGTCTGGAAGTCGTCGTGCTCGAAGTGGTAGGCGACCGCCCGAGAACAAAACGTCAGTGTACTCGGGGCGCTCACCGCCTGGGAAGGCTGTGTGGAGACATATCTCTCGTTTCTCCGCGGATACCGAGTAAGATAGCAACGAGTTGTCGTGGATGTATATGTCCATGAAATCACGCCGTGCCCGATGAGCCGAAGCCTCCCTCCCCCCGTCCGTCGGCCCCGGTATCGAGGAGGTCCACTTCGACGAAGACGGCATCTCCGGCGCGCACGAGGATGAGTTGCGCTATCCTCATCCCCACCTCGACCCGGAAGGTCTCCCTGAGATCGTGGTTGATGAGGGGAATCTGGATCTCACCCCGATACCCCGAGTCTATGAGCCCCGGAGTGTTGACGAGCGAGACCCCATGCCGCACCGCGAGCCCGCTGCGCGGCAGCACGAGCCCGGCGTGCCCATCCGGGATGGCAACCGAGACGCCGGTCCCGACCAGCGCCCGCTCTCCTGGCGCAAGCTCCGCCTCATCCACCGCCCGCAGATCGTAGCCCGCATCCCCGGCGTGCGCCCTCGTCGGCACGTTCGCCCCCGGACGGAGCCGGCGGAAAGGGACTTTGAGCAGTGGATCCGATGACATGAGGGCCGCCATCTTAGCATGTGGTTTCCGCCAGAACCCGGCGCCAACCGCGGCGATGCAAGACTGCGGAAGGTATCTTTCGAGAGCGTAAAGAGAACCGGGACGCGATGCCCCGGTCCTCGAAATTCTTCCGCAGTTTCGGCTTACGAACGCTCGCGGTTCGAGACACAACCGCGGCCCACGAGCACCGGCCAGCCGATGACGATCAAGACCGCGAACCAGGCCCGGCGTTACTGATAGGACCGCCGTTGATCCAGGCCGCGCCACCGAAGGCGAGTACGCACACGAGCAGCAACATCCATCGGAATATAGGGACTTCCTTTGGCATCAGACACCTCCTTTCCGTGGTTCGATGAACGGCCCGATCCTGGTGCGCGGTTTCACGAGCGCACGCGGAACCAGATCAGGGCTCCTATGTAGCTGGCGCCTCCGGCGAGGCAGAGCAGAGCGTAGGGCTGGGCGTCCTGCCCGCGCGCTATCTCGTAGAGCCCCATGCAGATCAGTAGAGCCCCATGCAGATCAGGACGGCCACCAGCACGAAGAACGAGAACAGGCTCGCCCGCGTGTCGAACGACTTCCACATCTCATCGGATGGCTGATTGCGCAGCGTGCGAACGACCTCGCTGCGCCCACCCACCAGCAGCAGCAAGCCGTACCCGGCCATGATCGCAAACGGCCCCACTCCGGCCACGGGATTCCCCCGATCCAGAACACCGCCAGATAAACGACGCCAAAGACCAGACAAAGCAGCGGCACAGCCCACTTCCTATTGCCCGTCGTTTGCATGAAATACCTCCTCCACGGATCGCTCGAAAAACCGGGACAGCGAGATCGCCAACGGCAACGACGGCGTGTAACAGCCCGTCTCTATGGAGTTGATCGTCTGCCGGTGAGGCTGTGGGGGCTCGGGCCGGGGGATGGACTCAGGTGCTATTCTTTGAGTATGGAGGAGAGAAAACAGCGTTACCTGGTGACTTCGGCGTTGCCTTATGCAAACGGGCCGTTGCACGTCGGGCAGATCGTGGGGGCGTACCTGCCGGCCGATGCTTTCGTCCGGTACCTGCGGGCGCGGGGCGAGGACGTGGTCTACGTCTGCGGCACGGACGAGCACGGAGTCCCGATCACGCTCACGGCGGAGCGGGAGGGGAAGGACCCTCAGGAGGTCGTTGATTACTGGTGGAAGCACATCAAGGAAACGTTCGAGAGCTTCGACATCTCCTTCGATAACTTCTCGCGCACCTCGACGCCGCTGCACGCGGAGAACACCCAGCTCTTCTACCGCAAGCTCAAGGAGGGCGGCTACATCTCCGAGGCTGAGTCGAGGCAGATGTACAGCCCGACCGAGGGGCGTTTCCTGCCGGATCGGTACGTCGAGGGGACGTGCCCGGTTTGCGGCTACAAGGAGGCGCGGGGCGACCAGTGCGATAATTGCGGCTCGTGGTACGAGGCGTACGAGTTGATCGAACCACACTCGAAGGTCACGGGCGGGCCGGCTGAGGTCAGGGAGACGACGCACCTGTACCTGGATCTCCCGAAGTTCTCCGACCGCTTGAAGGAGTACATATCCGGGCAGGATCACTGGCGCACGTCCGTCAAGAACTTCATCCTCGGCATCATCGAGAGCGGGTTGGAGAGGCGTCCGATCACACGCGACATCCGGTGGGGCGTCCCCGTGCCGGAGCCGGGCTTCGAGGACAAGCGCTTCTACGTGTGGTTCGATGCCTGCATCGGCTACGCCTCCTCCACGATGGAGTGGGCGGAGATGGTTGGCGAGCCCGACCGCTGGCGCGAGTACTGGCAGGAGCCTGACACGAAGCTCATCCATTTCATCGGCAAAGACAACACCGTGTTCCACGCCCTCGTCTGGCCTGCCCTCCTGATGGGCGCGAGCGAGGACGGCGAGGAACCGTACGTGCTGCCCCACGATGTGCCGGCGAACGAGTTCATGAACCTGGAAGTGGTCGTGGACGGCGAGCGGCGGGCGATGCAGATGTCCACCAGCCGCAACCTGGCGGTTTGGCTGCACGAGGCACTGGAGCGTTTCCCGGCGGACCCGTTGCGGTTCTACCTGGCCTCGACCCTGCCGGAGACAGGGGACGTCGTGTTTTCGTGGCGGGATTTCCAGAGCCGGGTGAACAACGACCTGATCGGCAACCTCGGCAACTACATAAACCGTGTCCTCTCGTTCACCGAAAAGTACTTCGACGGGGAGATCCTTCGTCCCGAAGATATCTCCGAAGAGGCGAGCGCAGTCTTCGCGGACTTCAAAGCCCTCGAAGCGAGCTTCGAGGAGAGGATGCGCGCCCCGCGCCCGCGCGACGCGCTCGGTGAGCTCCTGGCGATGGGAAGACGGGCCAACCGCTTCTTCGACGCCGCTGCCCCGTGGAAAGCTCGCAAGGAGGACCCGGAGAAAGCCAGGGCCGACCTGTACGCCTGCTGCGCGCTGCTCGGCTCCATCGCCTACCACATGGCCCCATACGTCCCTGGCGCCGTCGGGCGGCTGGAGAAGTTCTTCGATGGCCCCATCGCCCGCGTCTCGGACTTCGATGAGATGCCGGAAGGCTATCGGGTGACGGGCGCGAAGCCGCTCTTCAAGCGAATCGAAGACCCCGAAGTCGCCGACGCCGAGGAACGACTCGCAAAGGCCGCCACCGGCTAACCGAACCGGTCAGGTCTGTACCGGCTTCACGCGCATCGAAAGGGTGAAGATCAGGAGCCCCGCCACCGCAATGGTCGCCAGAGCCAGACGCAGCCCGAAGGCTTCGGCAAGACCGCCCACTATCACGGGTCCTAGTAGGAAACCGCCATATCCGAGGGTGGTAACGGTCGAGATGGCCGCGCCCGCCCTTCCCGGCGCGAGGTCGCCGGCTAGCGAGAAGGCTATGGGCACCACCCCAGATAGGGCCAACCCCACCACCAGGAAACCGGCGACGACGAGCAATGGTTCCTTTGTGACGAGCGCCAGCGCCATTCCGCCCGCCGTCAGGAGGCCCGCCCCGAGGAGGGTCCGGCGGTCCCCGAAGCGGGCTATGGTCCCGGCGGCGGCCAGCCGTCCCACCGCCATCGCGCCGTAGAACACGGCAACACCCGAGCCGCCCAGCAAAGCGGGCAACTCCAGCGTCTGCCGCAGGTACACGCCCGACCAGTGCTCCATCTCGCCTTCGGCCAGGAGGCCCAGCGTGGCGATCACGGCCAGTAGCATGAGGGGCAGGTTCCGGTAGAGTCCCAGGGTACCGGTCTTCTGGCCGCGCTCGCCGTCCCTGGATGGGCCGTCCGAGTTGGGGAACCGGGCCGTAGCGAAGGCCAGGATCATGGCCCCCAGCGGCAGCAGCACGCAGAGGTACACGTAGCGGTAGTCCACGCCGGCCTGCAACAGGGCGCCGGCGGAGAGAGCGCCGACCGCGCCACCGCCGGAGAAGGCCGCGTGCAGAAAGGTCATGAAACGCCTTCCCGCTGCCCGCTCCAGGTCCACGGCAGAGGCGTTTATCCCCACGTCGTAGAGCCCGGACGCCGCGTACAAAATGACCAGAACGGCCAGAAACAAGGCATAACCATCGGCGATGGCAAGCCCAGCGACGCCCGCGCCGAACACGCAAGCCGAGATCATCAGGAACGGACGCCGTCCGATGCGGTCAGCGGTCCACCCGAGAGCGGCCATCGTCAAGATCGAAGCCGCCGCCCCGGCGAAGAGCGCGAATCCCAGAGGTCCGGGAGAGAGGTCCAGCGCGCGGCTCAGATCGGCCAGCAGGACCGCGAAGTTGCCCCAGAAGAACCCGAAGGAAGCGAACGCTCCCAGTTCCACCATCAGGAAAGCGCGGGTCGAGAAGGTCACGAGTATCAGCCGCCAATCCGAGGAAGGTGGACCTCGAACTGCTTACTCGACTTCGTGGCCTTTCTCCCTCCAGGCGTTCATGCCACCCCGCATGTTGGCGACGTTAGTGTATCCCATCTCCTGAAGGGACTTCGCCGCCAGAGAGCCACGTCCACCGATGGCGCAATGGACTATGATGCGGGCGTCCGGATCCGGCAACTCATCAGCCGTCCGGGACTCCAGCAGACCGCGCGGGATGAGCCTCGCGCCAGGGACGTGACCCGCCTCCCACTCCTCGGGCTCCCGCACGTCCACGACGGTAGCGTTACCAGATTTCAAATCTTCGTGGACCTCTTCGACGCTCGTCTGCTCCGTCGCCTCCCGCGCCTCGGCGACCAACTCCTCGTAGCTCTTCGCCATCACATTCCCTCCATCACAGACGGCACACCGAGGCTAATATTATCTGATGCCAGCGTCTCCGCCGAAGTAGATCGCGGCAACACAGCAGAGGTCGCCGCGGCCATTGCCGCGCTCGAGAAAGCCCCGGTTCGGAACACCGTAATCTCCCCGACACCCAGCGTCTACGGCGGCTTGACACCGCCGAGGAGCGCCAGTTCCATCCACTTCCAGTGA
>JBPCLT010000330.1:0-5608 GCA_051003015.1 Rubrobacteraceae bacterium
GTGATCTCCTCGCCGTTGTCGCAACGGGCGTCGGGCACGGTGATCTGGTTCTTCCCGGGTTCGGCTCCGGCCGTGGAGGCGGCGCAGGCTATGAGCGCCAGGGTCAGCATCCCGGTGGTCAGCAAACGGGTTACTCTATTCATCTCGATTCTCCTTCTATATCGTTCTGGATATTCAGCATCATCCGCGTGTCCTGATCCGCTCTTCCTTCGCGTTGTATCGCTCCCCTGCATCTTCCGTGGTTTCTGGATGACCGGGGAGTACCGGGTTCCACACACCCGTCAGTGGATCTATGCGCCCGACGCCCAGGGTCGCTTCCCGGTGGGTCTCGTTGTATCGGGCGAGCTGTTCCAGTGCTTCCTCCGGCAGCGCCTCGTAGTCGGCGTCCGGTGCGCGGCGCAGCACCAGGTGGTCGTAGAGTATCTCCCGCCACTGCCACTCCGTCAGCTCCGGGGACGGGGTGAGGGTGGCGTACAGGTCCTCCGCGCCGGTGGTGATCAGGGGCACGTCGAACAGGGCCGGCTGAGAGAAGCCCAGGTACAGGCTGAGGTCGGGTACGTGGATGCCGTAGTAACCTTCGATCAGCTCCCGGCGATTCGGCGGGCGGCCCCACAGCCGCGCGAACTCCACGCTCAGGCGCGCCAGGCGTTCGTGGGGCGCGTCGGCGAACAGCCCTATGAGCAGCAGCGGGCCGTCTCCCGATGCCGTGGCGGCCGTGAGATCCTCGCACGCGTCTAGCAACGGCCGGAACTCCGGCGTGTCGAGGACTTCCTCGTAATCTCCGTAGAAGCGCAGACGCACTCCGTTTGCGAACATCTCCCGGTTCACGGCGTCGTCGCCCAGCTTCAGCAACCCCCCCAGTACGGTTCGCGTGTACTCCTCGCCGCGGCTCAGGAGTTCGTAACCGAAGCACGGCGCCAGGATCACGCTGGCGCCGTGCTCGAAGACCAGACGATGCTGTTCCGCCTGGCGCCGGATCACGGTCGTCACGTAGTCTCCAGTGTCCGGGTTGCCCCGCTGTTGCAGCAGGTGCCAACGGCGGGTCCCGTTGAACGGCCACCCGACCACCAGGGGCTGGGGTTGCGCCGATACCCAACGGGCCACCCACCGGCGGGGCCAGCTCAGGCATTCATTTAGAGAGGGATCTTGCCGGGTGTGAATGATCATTTATATCTCCTCGCTAGTAGGTTCCTGTAGGCCATGACGATGACCTTGCGGGATGGCGCCGGGTCGTAGCTCGTATCTCACGTGGATTGGACGACTCGGGGCTGCGCGGGTACACGCTACCGCCCTCATCCTGCACGATGCTCCGGAGTCGTTGTCCTGTCGCGCCCATGCCTGGCAGTGTTTTCGGTACAGAGCAGTGAGGACTTTAATGCGCCCCAGACTCCGTCGTTGCAACGGTGATGCTGGACCATGATCCGTCACTGCGGAATCCGGGCGCCGCATTAGAATAATTGCGGCTCTCATCCGAGGAGCATGCAGCGGAGGCCGTCGCCGGAATGCGTCGCCGCACGCGGCCCCGTAGCGGCCCCGATGCTCGAAGCTCTCGTGCGAAGGGCTAAACTTTTCCGTCACGAGAGACGATAATGCTGGGATGGCAGGGACGGTTGCAACTGCGGAGATGGAGCGCCCATGCAACCGCGTGCCTGCCGCGCTACACCGAACCCGTCCGCCTGGCTGTTTGAGTCCCAGGCCGATGGCAGGAGCGTTGGGATGAAGATGCTGAATGTGCGTTCTCCAGATTCCGACCTGCGACGCAGGGGGCGCGTCCTGGCGATCATGCTTCTGGGCCTCGAGGTAGCTTTGCTCGTGTTATCCGCGTTCAACCTGTATCACGGGGACACACAATACATCTTCACCAACGGATTGCTCGTCTCGCTGGTCCTGGTGCTCTACCTCGTCAACCGGTTCGGCTTCGTCCGCACTGCCAGCATCATAACCGTCGGCCTGTGTGCCGCGGTGCCGCTACTCGTGATCGAGGAGAGCACGCTCGGGACTTACATGCTCATGGTGATTCCCGTGCTCGTGGCTAGTTCTCTCCTCGCACCCTGGACCGGTTTCGCGCTCGCGGCCTTGATGGTGGGGTTCGCCTTCTATTTCGATGTCGCCTCTCTCTCGCTGGTCATGCTCGTGCCCATAACCGCCGTGGCCTACCTCTTTGCCGAGAGCGTCCGCCGGGCGGAGGATAAGTACAGGTCCATCTTCGAGAACGCGGTCGAAGGAATCTATCAGGGCACCCCTGATGGACGCTTGATAATAGCCAACCCGGCCATGGCCCGCATCTTCGGTTATGACTCTCCCCAGGAGATGATCTCCACCGTCTCGGACATCGGCCGTCAACTCTACATGGACCCGGAGGAGCGGGAGGAGGTGATCCAGCAACTCCAGCAGCGCGACAGGTTGTCGAGCATGGAGATCCTCGGAAGGCGCAAAGACGGCGGCGAGATATGGTTCTCCCTGAGCGCGCGGGCACTACGGGACGTCTCCGGGAAAATGAAGGGCGTCGAGGGCGCCGTGGTGGACATAACGGAGCGTAAGAGGACGGAGCGGGAACTGCGTGAGGCGGAGGAACGCTTCAGGCGGGCTTTCGGGGATGCTCCCATCGGCATGGCTCTGGTCGGGCTTGGCGGCGAGTGGCTGCAGGTGAACCGCTCGCTGTGCGGGATGCTTGGCTACTCCGAAGATGAGCTTCTCGGAAGGACCTTCCAGGACATCACCCATCCCGAAGACCTGGAAGCCGACCTCGAACAGGTACGGCGGCTCATCGAGGGAGAGGGCTCCTCGTTCCAGGTGGAGAAGCGCTACCTGCACGGGGATGGGCACGCGGTCTGGGCCATGCTAAGCGTCTCGCTGGTGACCGGATCGGGAGGCGAGCCTCTCTACTTCGTGTCCCAGGTCGAGGACATCACCGAGCGCAAGAGGACCGAGATAGCCATGCGCGAAGCCCGCGAGGCCGCTGAGCAGGCCAACCGGGCGAAGAGCGAGTTCCTGGCGAACATGAGCCACGAGATAAGGACGCCCATGAACGGCGTCATCGGCATGACTGATATCTTGATGGATACCGGCCTCTCCGAGGACCAGCGCGAGTACGTCCGCACCATACGGTCTTCGGGAGACGCTTTGCTCACGGTCGTAAACGACATCCTGGACTTCTCCAAGATAGAGGCTGGCCGGATGGACCTGGAATACATAGAGTTCGACCCGCGCGCCGCGGTGGAGGAGGCTGCCGACCTCTTCGCCGAGCACGCCTTCGGCAAGGGACTCGAGATCGCGACGGTGGTCGGGCGTGGGGCGCCGTCCGTGCTTGAGGGAGACCCCGGGCGGCTCAAGCAGGTCTTGAATAACCTGATCAACAACGCCGTGAAGTTCACCGAGACGGGAGAGATCGTCGTCCGCGCCGCCCTGGTTCGAGAGACCAGGCACGAGGCCGTGATCCGTTTCGAGGTCTCCGACACCGGCATCGGCATGACCGGGGAGCAGCAGACGTCGCTCTTCGAGGCCTTTACGCAGGCCGACACCTCCACGACCCGCAAGTATGGGGGGACGGGGTTGGGGCTCGCCATCTCCAGCAAGCTCGTGGAGATAATGGGTGGTGAGATCGGGGTACGGAGCACGCCCGGCCAGGGCAGCGTTTTCTGGTTTACCGCCCGCTTCGGGAAAGGACCTTCGACGGAAGTGGAAGAGCCGCCGTCCGGCGCCGAGGGTCTCCAGCCTCCGCGCGTCCTGGTGGTGGGTGATGGGAACGCCAGCCGCGCGATATTGCTCGAACAGCTATCCCTTTGTGGGGCCCGAGCTGACTCCGCCGGAGGAGGGGAACAGGCGCTGTCGCTGCTGCGGGACGCTGCCCGGCGCGAAGAGCCATACGACCTGGCGATGCTGGACGCGCGGGCGTCCACAACGGATGTCGTGGGCCTGGCGCGGAAGATCAAAGCGGATGAGCCCATCTCCACCACGCGACTGGTGATGCTGTCGCCTGTTGGCGCGCACTTCGCCGAGAAAGAGAGCGCGGATCTTGCGTCCCATCTGACCAAGCCCGTGAGGCATCAGGAGCTTATGGACTGCCTCACGGCGACGGTTTCGCGGGGAGTCCCGTTGGACGAAGGCGGCCCGAGCCCGGTTGCTCTACCATCCGCCCGCCACGAGGCGCCGGATGCGAGGTTCTCGTCTCGCGTGCTCGTGGTGGAGGACAACCCGGTCAATCAGAGGGTGGCCGTGAAGATGGTCGAGAGGCTCGGCTACCGCGCCGACGTGGCTGGGGATGGCGGCGAGGCCCTCGATGCCCTGTCCCGCGCCTCCTATGCGGTGGTCTTGATGGACGTGCAGATGCCCGAGATGGACGGTTACGAGGCGACCAGGGAGATCCGGCGCCAGGAGAAGGAGGAGCGCGCGATGGGACGCACGCCCATCATCGCGATGACGGCCAACGCCATGAGCGGCGACCGCCAGAAGGCGCTCGAGTCGGGGATGGATGATTATGTAACGAAACCCATAAACAGCGAGAAGCTGGAGGCAGTGATCCAACATTGGGCTTCACCGGAGCCTCCGGCATCCAGAGATCACACGCCCATCCCGGATGAAGGGTCTCAAAGACCGGACGCTCTGCCGGAACGATTCCAGGATCTTCGATCCCAGGATTCCCTGGACTGGGGCGTTCTCTCGGGCCTGCGCGCGCTTCAGGAAGTGGGTGAGCCCGACCTGCTGGGCGAACTCGCGGAGATGTTTCTGGCTAACGCATCTTCCCGCATCGAAGCTCTGAACGTCGCCGTAAGCGGGCACGATGCGACATCCGTGCAGCGAGAGGCCCACACCCTCAAGGGCAGTTCCGGCAACATGGGCGCGACGAAGATGGCGCGGATCTGTGACGGGTTGCAGCAGGCCGGCGGCTCTGGAGACCTCGCGCCCGCCCCGGGGCTCATGAAAGGTCTAAAGGAGGAGTTCGAGCGCGTGAGATCCCTACTCGAAACCGAGGTCTTGTCAAAGAGCCCGCGCTAGCAAACCGCGCATCCGTTCACGATGCGTCTGGAGAGTGGACCCGACGAGACTCGAACTCGTGACCTCTTCCATGCCCCTTTCTGAGTCCCGTTAAAGGGCTTAAAACCCCGCTTTTGTAGTGTTTTGGCCTTGATTTCTAGGTGTTTGGATTCTGTTTTGGACCATCGACCGGTCGGATAACGACTTTTTCAACAGCCTGGCAAATTCTCGGCAACCGGCTTCCGGTGTCCCCGAGTAGGGTTTTTCAATAGGCTGGTTTGTTCTCGGCAACTAAGGCTTCCGGTGCCCCCGATTCTCGGCAACTAGGCTTTCGGCGCACGGAGTTCTCGGAAGTCCGTAGGAAGGGGATCTCGAGAGCCGTGCTCTTGGCGCTAGGAGCGAGCGCTAGGAGCGGACGTCGGGGCTTTCCTTCGGCTCGTTCTCCTCCGGGGCGCTCTCCGGCATCCCCACGAACGTCACCTTTAGCGTCGCCCACAACGATGACAGCATGAACGCGAAAGCCCCGATCGTCATGGCCAATAGCACTATCTGCACCACGATGAGGGCGCCAACCACCCAGCCTTCTCGGGCCACAGAAGTGGAGGTAATCTTCAGCACATCGAACAAGACGCCC
>JBPCLT010000331.1:0-4325 GCA_051003015.1 Rubrobacteraceae bacterium
GACGCCCGCGCCTTGCTCGGCGAGTCTGGCCACCCGGTACACCCGGACGACCTCCAAGACTACAAGCGGGCCACGCACGCTGGAGGTTCGTTGCCGGGTTGGGTCCGCCGCCTCTTCGGCGGTTGAGGTTGGTCCGAAAGGTACTGCGGTGGATCAGTCCATGCGCTGCTCTAAGCGCGTGATCTGCTCTCGAAGTTCTTCTATCTCGTGTTCGAGGTACGCTTCCCGGCCCCGCACGCGTGTGTAGCCGGACTCCATGATCGAACCCAGTCCGTGCGCGGTTCGGACGGCTGTCCTGCCGATGAAACGGGCCGAGACGGTGACGCCGATGACGACCGACTCTCCGGCGGAGCGGGCCGTGGGGGTGGAGAAGAAAGCGCCCAGGGCGAAACCACCGGCCGCGCCGACCGCCGCCCCGACCACGAACTTCGTCGAACCCTGAACCAACCCCGCGACTCCTCCCAACGCGCCCACATCGCAACGGCGCAAGTTTAGCATAGCGGCCATTCGCGGCCCCGGAAGGTTATACTTTTCATACGTGCTGGAGACCGGAAAAAAGGACCTTCTACGAGCCCTCCCCGCCGTGGACGCTGTGCTGCGCGAACCGGCGGCGGAGCCACTCGCCCGACGCCACGGACGGGCGGCTCTGACGGCCGCGATCCGCGACGCGCTGGAGGAGGCGCGGCGTGAGATATTGGCCGGCGAGACGCCCGAGGTGAAGGAACTCTCCGTGCTGGAAACGGCTTCCCGGATGCTCTCGAATCGGGGTTTGCGGCGCGTAGTGAACGCGACCGGGGTCATACTCCACACCAACCTGGGGCGCTCCGTGCTGTCGGAGCGGGCGGCGGCGGCCGTCGCGGAGGCGGCGACCCGCTACTCGAACCTGGAGTACGATCTCGCCTCGGGGAACCGGGGCTCGCGCTACGGCCATGCCGTGTCGCTGCTGAGAGAGTTGACCGGCGCGGAAGACGCGCTAGTCGTGAACAACTGCGCCGGCGCGACCCTCCTCGCGCTCTCCGCCATCGTCGCGGACGCTATCGGGGACTCGAAACCAGAGGTAATCGTGTCGCGTGGACAGCTCATCGAGATCGGGGGCGGCTTCCGCATCCCGGAGGTGCTTGACCTCTCCGGTGCCCATATGCGAGAGGTGGGCACCACGAACCGCACCCGTCTCTCCGATTACGAGAAGGAGATCAACGAGAACACCTGCGCCATCCTCTGGGTCCATCCGAGCAACTTCGAGGTCCGTGGCTTCACGGAATCGGCCGGCGTCGCCGACCTCGCCACCCTCGGCCTCCCTGTCATCGCCGACGTTGGCAGCGGTGCGCTATTGCCGCTGGGCGGCGAGCCTCGGGTCGAGGACGCTTTGCGGGACGGGGCCTCGCTGGTCCTCTTCTCCGGGGACAAGCTGCTCGGCGGTCCCCAGGCCGGTATCGCCGTGGGCGAGTCGAAACTGGTGTCCGCGATGCGTCGTCACCCTCTCGTCCGCGCGCTCAGGGCCGACAAGCTGTGCCTCGCGGCGTTGGAAGCAACCCTGAGCGCCTACCTCGAAGGGACGGCCCGCGAAGAGTTGCCGGCCCTCGGCATGTTCCACGCGCCGGTGGAAGAGCTTCGGGAGAAGGCGGAGC
Source organism: Rubrobacteraceae bacterium (assembly GCA_051003015.1). Classification (GTDB taxonomy): domain Bacteria; phylum Actinomycetota; class Rubrobacteria; order Rubrobacterales; family Rubrobacteraceae; genus JACDGB01. Next base: position 1,629 of record JBPCLT010000331.1, read on the forward strand.
GATTGGCGGGGGATCTGGCACGGATCTCCCCGAGCCTCGAGATAGACGTTGCGCCGTCGGTGGCGCGGAGCGGTGGCGGGACGCTCCCCGTGTACGAGATACCATCGCTCGCGGTGCGGATGGGCGGCGTGGACGCGGAGATTCTCGCTGCCCGGCTGCGGGCTGCAGACCCGCCGGTGGTAGGACGTGTGAGCGAAGGCCGGTTGTGGCTGGACGTGCGGACGCTCCTGCCGGGTGATGAAGAGGCGATAGTCGGGGTCGTGAAGGAAGCCGTCGGGAGCTTGGATGGCTGAGACGGCGGCTCGGCCGGTATCGCTCACCATCGGGACGGCGGGGCATGTGGATCACGGCAAGACCACCCTGGTTCGGCTCCTGACGGGCACGGATACGGATCGGCTGGAGGAAGAGCACCGGCGGGGCATCTCCATCGTGCCAGGCTCCGCGGAGCTCGAGCTTCCGGGCGGGCGCCGGGCGAGCCTGGTGGACGTGCCGGGCCACGGGCGGTTCGTGAAGCGCATGGTCGCCGGTTCGACGGGCGTTGACGCCTTCCTGCTCGTGGTGGCAGCCGACGACGGGGTGATGCCCCAGACCCGCGAGCACCTGGACGTGCTGCGCGTTCTCGGCGTCGAGCAGGGGGTCGTCGCCCTCACCAAGACCGACGCCGCCGACGAGGAGACCGTCGAGCTAGCGCACCTCGATGTCGAAGAACTTCTGGAGACGGCCGGCATCGCAGCCCCGATAGTCCATGTGAGTGGCACGACCGGCGAGGGGAAGGAAGAGTTGCTCCGGGCTCTCGACGCTCTGGCCGGAAGTGCCTCGAACGAACGGCCCGCTGGTGGGCTGGCGCGGTTGCCCGTGGACCGGTCCTTCGTGCTGAAGGGGATCGGGGTGGTTGTCACGGGGACTCTGTGGTCCGGTGAGATCCGGATCGGCGAGACTCTTTACACGGCGTCCGGCCACCGTCCGCGGGTGCGCGGCATCCAGAACCACGGCCGCCCGGCGGAGGTCGCCTACCCCGGATCGCGTACTGCCCTGGACCTCTCCGGGGTCGAGGCAACGGAGATCGAAGCCGGGGACGTGCTCCTCTCCCGTCCCGTCCCACAGACCCGTATCTTTGACACCCGCCTGCGGCTCGTGGAGAGCGCGTCCCCGCTCCGGCATAACGTGCGGGTGCGCCTGTACCACGGCACGCGCTCGGCCAACGCCCGGATACGGCTCTTTGACCGCAAGGCGCTCGCGGCCGGGGACGATGCTCTCGCGCGCCTGACGCTGGACGAGCCTCTCGTCGCGCTCTCCGGCGACCGCTTCGTGCTGCGTTCCCTGAGCCCGCAGGTCACGCTAGGCGGCGGGACGGTGCTAGATCCTGCACCAACCAGACAACGCCCCAACCCCGAATGGCTCCAGGCTCTGGAGAGCGGGGACACAAACAGGGCTGTACCGCTCGCCCTGGCCCGCTCCCCGAAAGCCGGCATGACGGCCGAAGAGCTCTCCCTGGTGGTCTCAGCTCCGGCGGAAAGGGTCCGAAGCGCCGCCGCGGATGCCCCGGAGACAACGAAGCTCGGAGAACTTTACGTCCTCTCCGAAGAGATAGAGGCCGCCAAAGGACGCCTCCTCGAAGCGCTGCGGAAGCGCGGCGAAGAGCGCCCAGAGACCCCGGAGTTGACCGTAGCCGGGGCGCGGGCCGCCACGGGACTCGCACCCAGGCTCGCGGATGCGCTACTCGACGCGATGGACGGTGAGGCCATCCGGGTCGCCGATTCCGGCGTAAGCCTGCCGGACGCGGACGCGGTGCCTCCCGAGCTGGAGGAAGAGGCGGCGAGGCTTCAGCAGGAACTGCGCCGCGCGGGCACGGAGCCGCCGGCCACGGAACCTACACCGGCGCTGCGGCTGCTCCTCAAAAGGGGCGAAGTGGTGGAGCTCGGGAACAAGCTCTTCGCCTACCGAGAGGCCGCCGAGACCATGCTCGAAGAGATAAAGACCGTCTGCCGGGAGGAAGGAGAGATCTCTCTCTCGGGGTTCCGTGACCGCCTCGGGACCAGCCGCAAGTACGCCCAGGCGTGGCTGGAGCACTCCGACGCCTCCGGCGTGACCAGCCGCACCGGCGACGTGCGCGTCCTCACGCGCCGTTACCGGTAGGTGGTGTACTAGAATCCATCCCAAGCCTGGAATGCGTGGGCCTGGTGGCCCGGCTGGTCTTCAAAACCAGTTTGCGACCGTCATGCGGTCGTGGCGGTTCGATTCCCCCGCATTCCGCTTTGTGAGCAGTCAGCCGTCAGCCGTCAGCAAGACGGCGGTGAGCGAAGTTCGGCGCGTGAAGTGGCGCAATGGGCTTGGTTGCACTCCACGTTTGCTGGCGTTCGCCAATCGAAGAGCTGATAGCTGACCGCTGATGGCTAATAGCCAAGAAACCGGAGGTTTCGTCATGGACTTTTCGCATCTTGACCGTGAGGGCTCGGCCCGGATGGTGGACGTGGGGGAGAAGGCGGTGGTCCGGCGCACGGCCACCGCCGGAGGCCGCATCCGAATGTCCCCCGAGACCATCGAACTACTGCGGGAGCGGGCCCTGCCCAAGGGCGATGCCCTCAACACGGCGAGAATAGCCGGCGTCATGGCCGCCAAACGTACCCCGGAACTCATCCCCCTGTGCCACGGACTGAACCTCACACACGTAGACCTGGAGTTTACGGTCAAGGATAG
>JBPCLT010000332.1:0-5517 GCA_051003015.1 Rubrobacteraceae bacterium
GTGTGCTCCCCGATCAGGTTCACCCGTCCCGGCGCGCTGGTGATTATTTCGGGCTCCTCGCCGAACCTCTCCGCGTAGGCCGCCGCCGCCCGGCGCTCTGTCTCCCGCAAGGCTTACGTCCCGGCTCTCTCGACGGCCTCGCGGAGCTTCTCCGCCGTGGCCTCGGGCAAATCATCAACGACGAACACCCCGGCCCCGGTCTCGCTGCCAGCCAGGTATTTGAGCTTCCCGGCCGTGCGGTTGACCGGATAGAACTCGATGTGGAAATGGGCAACGCCCTCGTGGTCCCCGCCGTCCGTCGGGGCCTGGTGCATGACCATCATGTAAGGCAAGGACATATCGAAAAGCGCGTCGTAGCCGGTGAGCACCCGCTTGAGCACGCGGGTGAGATCCCGACGCTCCCCATCATCCAGGTCAGCTATGGAAGGCGCGCACCGCCGCGCGTAGAGGTGGACCTCGTAGGGGAAGCGGGCATGGAACGGGACGAAGGCCGCGAAGTGCTCGCCCTTCTCCACCAGCCGGCGACCGTCGGAGACCTCCTGGGACAACAGGTCGCAGTGCAGGCAGCGGCCATTGTCCACCCTGTATTCACGGGCTGATTCCAGTTCCCTCTTCGGTTGCGGGGGGACGAATGGGTAGGCGTAGATCTGGCCGTGCGGGTGGTGCAGCGTGACGCCGATGGCCTCGCCCTTGTTCTCGAAGATGAAGACGTAATCCACGAACTCCCTGGACCCGAGCTCCACATAACGGTCGGCCCACGCCTCGATGAGGTTACGGATGCGGCGTTCGCTGAGACCTGCGAGGGTGGCGTCGTGGTCGTCGGAGTAGAGGACGACCTCGCATACGCCGCGCCCCGGAGCGGTCGGGGTGAGAGCGGATCCAACCTCCTCCGGCGCCGCGGCGTCCGGCGAGAAGGAGGGGAACTTGTTCTCGAAGACGACTATGTCGTAGTGCTCGCGGGGAACCTCGGTGGGGAAGCCGCCCGGCTTCGTCGGACAAAGAGGACAATACTCCGCCGGGGGCAGGAACGTTCGGTCCTGGCGGTGGGTGGCATAGGCGACCCACTCGCGGAGGGTCGGGTCCCACCGGAGCTGGTTCAATCTTCCCCCTCTTCATCCTCGAAGTCGTAGAAGATGATGTACCGTCCGTCCTCTTTACTCAGGATTTGCTTATACATGCGCTCCATTGTCTCCGACATCTACGACCGCTGCTTGCGGGTCAGGTAAGCCTGCACGAGGACCACGGAGATCAGGAACACCCCGCTGACGAGCTGCTGCGTATACGAACCCAGAGTGCCGAGTTGGTTGATGAGGTTCTGGAGGATGCCGAGCAGCAACACCCCCGCGAACGAACCGCTCAAAGTACCGGCCCCGCCGGTGAGCAGCGTGCCGCCCACCACGACCGCGCTGATGGCGTCGAGCTCCCAGCCGGCCCCGGCGACCGGCTGCCCGGCGGCGAGGCTGGCGGCGAGCAGCGCGCCCGCGAACCCTGACAGGGCGCCGCTCGTGGTGTAGGCGACGATCTTGGTGCGCTCCACCGGGATGCCCATGAGCCGCGCGGACTCCTCGCTGCCGCCGATGGCGAAGATCGCCTGCCCGTAGCGCGTGCGCGTCAGGACCAGCGCGCCGAGGGCGAAGGCCACGATCATGAACACGATAGGCGTGGTGAGGCCGAAGATCTGACCCTGCCCGAACCACACGAACGGGGAATCGTTCTCTATACCGATGGGTTGCTCGCCCGCAAGCGCCAGCGCCAGCCCCCGGATGCCGAGCAACCCCGCCAGTGTCACGATGAACGGAGCCATCCTCGCCTTCGCGATGAGGAGCCCCTGTCCGCAGCCGATCAAACCGCAGACCGCGACCGGCACGAGGACCGCCAGCACCCACGACACCGGTACCATCAGGGCGGCCAGCACCCCGCCCAGGGCCAGCAGCGAGCCGACCGAGAGGTCAATGCCGCCGCTGATAATTACGAACGTCGCACCGACCACTATGAGACCGAGGAAGGCGCTCTGGAGCGCGACGTTCTCCAGGTTGCGCGCCGTCAGGAAGCTGTCGAAGCGCACGGACGCCACGGCCACGACGATCAAGAGTACGACGATGGCCCCCCGGCGTTGCAACAGCGCGAAGAACTGCTCGCGCCTGGAGAGCCCGCCCTCGCCGGCGGGGGTTCCTTTCTCTGAGGTCCGGGCCTGTCCCGTAGCCATGTTCTAGGCCGCCCCCCTTCCCCTCTGGACATAGACGGCGACGAGTATGATCCCCGCCGTCAGCACCTGCGCCAGGGTGAAGGGCAGGTTGTTGGAGATGAACGTGGTGAGGATGAGTTGCATCAACAGAGCCCCCATCACCGTGCCCGCGAGCCTCACCCGGCCGCCGCTCAAAGGCGTGCCGCCGACCACGACCGCCGTGATGGCCGAGAGCTCTATCAGGACGCCGATGTTGGACGGGTCGCTAGCCGAGAGCCTCGCGGTAGCCACTATCCCGGCGACCGCCGCGAGCAGCCCGCTGATTATGTACACGGCGAGCAGCGTGCGGCGCACCGGGTGACCCGAGAGGTAGCTGGCCGACCGGTTCCCGCCGATGGCGACCACGTAGCGTCCGAAGGTCGTGCGCTTCATCAGGAACGCCACGACCAGCACCGCGACCGCCGCCACGATGACCGGCGCCGGTATACCGAAGGGCCGCGCCTGTCCCAGCGCCAGCACCACCGGGTCGGAGACCGTCAGGAGTTGTCCGCTGGTGAAGATCTGCGCGAGACCCCGCCCCGCCACGAGCAGCGCCAGGGTCGCTATGATGGGCTGTATGCCCGCGAAAGCTACCAGACTACCGTTGATCGCCCCGGCGAAAGCTCCGACGAGGAGCGCGATGGCGAGCGCCGCCGGCCAGCCATAGCCCAGGTACAGCGGCACCGCCGCCGACGAGAGGGCCATGATCGAACCGACCGACAAGTCTATGCCTTCAGTCCCGATCACGAGCGCAAGCCCCAGGGAACAAAGCAACACCGGGGTGACCTGTATCAGGAGGTTGTAGAGCGTGATCACGGAGGCGAAGTTCTCGGTGAAGACCAGGTTGAACACCAACATCACCCCGAACGCTACGTACACCCCACGGTCCCGCAGCCACGGTCCTATCGTAGCCCAATCGAAGGAACGCTCCGCCCCCGTGGCCCTACCGCTCATCAGCATCTCCCGCGCCCTCATCCGTTGCCCCACCCTCGGCGAGGAGCGCCATGAGCCTGTTCTCGTTCACCTCGTCGCCGGAGAGCATCCCGACGATGGCGCCGTCCTTGAGGGCCACGGCGCGGTCGCTGCCCTCCACGACCTCTTCGAGTTCCGATGAGATGAAGACTACGCCGAGGCCGTCGTGGGCGAGGTCGTCCACGAGCTTCTGGATCTCCGCCTTCGCGCCAACGTCTATGCCGCGGGTTGGCTCGTCCAGGATCAGGACCCTCGGGTTCATGCACAGCCAGCGGGCGAGCAATACCTTCTGCTGGTTGCCCCCGGATAGCTCCCGCACCGGCTGGTCAGGGCCGGAAGCTTTTATCCCCAGGTCTTTCATGAAACGCTCCACGATCTCGTCCTGCGCCTTATCCGAGACGAGTCCCGCCCGCGAGAGCTTCGGGAGGGCCGCCGCCACGATGTTCTCCTTCACCGAGAGGTCAGGGATGATGCCCTCCGATTTGCGGTCCTCCGGCAGGAAGGCGACCCCGGCCCTTATCGCGGAGGCGGGCGATCCGCTCTTGATCTTCTTACCACCAACCTTCACGCTCCCGGAATCGAGCGGGTCGGCGCCGAAGATGGCCTTCGCCGTCTCGGTGCGCCCGGCGCCGAGGAGACCGGCGAAGCCGACGATCTCACCCGGCTTCACGTCCACGGAGATGTCGTGGAGCACGGTATGCCGGGTAAGGTTGTGGGCCTCCAGGATGGGCTCGCGGCCGGTCTCGCGCTCCGCCTCGCTGAAGCTGGTAGCTCCCTCCTCGCGCACCTCGTCCAGCTCACGCCCAAGCATCAGGGAGACGAGTTGCAGCCTGGAGAGGTCCGTGAGAGGTCCATGATGGACCATCCGGCCGTCGCGCAGCACCGTGACGGAGTCACAGATCTCGTAGAGTTCATCCATCCGGTGGCTCACGTAGACCACGCCGATGCCGTCCTGACGAAGCTGCCTTATCACCCCGAAGAGCGTCTGGACTTCCCGCGCCTCCAGTGAAGAGGTCGGCTCGTCCATGATGACCACCCGCGCCTCGATGGAGACGGCCCGCGCCACGGCCACCATCTGCCGGAGGCCCAGGGATAAGGTATTCAGCGGCGCCGTGACTTCGGCCTCGATGCCGTAGTGATTCAGGGTCTCACGCGCCTCGCGGTTCATGCGTTGTACGTCTATCAGGCCGAGGCGGTTCCGGGGCTCGCGCCCGAGGAAGACGTTCTGGGCGACGCTGAGGAGCGGAATCAGGTTGACCTCCTGGTAGATCGTGCTGATCCCAGCCGCCTGTGACTCGCCGGGACTCCCGAAGCGCACCTCCTCCCCAGAGTAAAGGATCTCACCTCCATCAGGGCTATAGAGCCCGGTGAGAACCTTGATGAGGGTGCTCTTGCCTGCGCCGTTCTCCCCGACGAGCGCGTGGACCTCGCCTGGCCTCAACTCGAACGACACGTCGTCGAGGGCGAGGACGCCGGGGAACCGCTTGGTCCCCCGGCGCACCTCAAGAACAGGGCTTTGCCGCTCCACTCTCCGAAGCCCCTAGTAGGCTACGTCCAGGTTCTCTTCGGCGTTCTCGGGCGTGTAGATGCGGTCGCTGATGATGATGTTCTGCGGGATCGGCGCGCCCGAGAGGAACTGCTCGATGGTCTGGAAGGCGAGCGGCCCGAACCTGGGGTTGGACTCCACCACGCCGTTCATCTGGCCGTCCACGAGCGCCTGAACCGCGCCCTCGGTGCCGTCTATCGAGACGATCTTCACTTCATCGCCCGGCGTCATGCCCGCGTCCCTTATAGCCTGGATCGCGCCTAGCGCCATCTCGTCGTTGTGCGCGTAGACGGCGTTGATGTCAGGGTTGGACTGGAGGAGCTGCTCCATTACGGTCTGCCCCTCGGTCCTGACGAAGTTGGCGGTCTGGGAGGCGACGACCTCCATGTCCGGGTACTCGGACTCCACCTGCTCGACGAAGCCGTCCTGGCGGTCGGCGCTGACCGACGCGCCCGGCGTGCCTTCGAGGATGGCGACCTGCGCCTGCTCGTTCGTCGCCTCCGCCAGGAGGTCGGCGGCTTGCTGACCCTGGCGCAGGAAGTTCGAGCCCATGAAGGTGATGTAGTTCTCGCAGGGCTCGGCGGTGACCTCGCGGTCAATGAGGAAGACCGGCACGTTCTGCTCGGCCGCCGCCTGGAACGCGGGCTCCAGGCCGTCGGCGTTGAGCGGGGCCACGATCAAGACCTCCGCACCCTGGGCCAGCATGTCCCTGATGTCTGAGTTCTGCTTGCTGATCTGGGACGCCGCATTGGTGACGATAAGCTCTTCGACGCCC
>JBPCLT010000333.1:0-6842 GCA_051003015.1 Rubrobacteraceae bacterium
CTCACCTTCGGCTGACCTGCTCTCCTGCGCCGCGGCGGGCACGGCGAGCACCAACAAAATCGTCCACGCCGCCAGCGCGGCGAAGATCAGCTTCCACTTACCGCCTGAAACCGACGGTGCTCCCCTAGCGTGATTCATCTCCCCCGCTCCTCCATTAGCTCTCTACGGTTCATCACACGTCCGTCGCACGTGATCCAGGCTACAACGTAGAGCAACCGAAGGCCGTGGAAGGGTGTGACGCAATCTGCATCATATACTGCTAGGGATTTTTGCGCCAGGGTTACGTGGGCTAGTTTTTGCGCCCTCGTTCCGGCAGGGCTCTTCTACTATTCGAGTCCCCGGTTACGGCCTCGCAGCCTTGCATGGTATCCGCCCCCTCACCGCGCAGGATACTGGCGCCGATAATGTTCGCATGACCATAGGGTGGCGCGAGCCGTTACGCTTCGGGCGCGCGGGTCTGCTATCTTCCCGCCATGCGACGGCGCATTGCTATACCAGATCTCTCTTTTCGGGCAGGATAGCCGCTTGAGTACGAACGACCGGGACCTCGCGGCCCGCGCTTCCAGGGGCGATGTCGAGGCCTTCACGAAACTAGTTCGCAAACATTCGAGTCTCGTATATAGAGTGGCGTTGCGTATATCCGGCGCCGAGCACGCTCAGGATACGAGCCAGGAGGTCTGGATCCGGGTCTGGCGCAACATAGGGAAGTTCAGAGGGGAGAGCGCCTTCAGCACGTGGCTGTACAAGATCGCGGTGAACACCTGCCTTACCACCCGCCGCAAGGAGGCCCGCAGGAGGGATTGGGAGCTGGACGAGGAGGCGCCCTTCCTCCCGGAGCCGTCCGGCGGCGATGACGACCCCGAGGCAGCGGCCCTGAGCGGGGAGCGGCGGGCGGAGATCGAAGCCGCCCTCGAACACATCAGGGCGGAGCATCGGGCCGCGCTGGTCCTGCGGCACATGGAGGGCCTCTCCTACGCGGAGATCGCCGAGGTCCTCGATGTGCCCGACGGAACCGCCAAAGGATGGGTCAGCCGGGGCCGCGCCGCCATGCTCGTCGTCCTCTCCGAAGGGAACGGCGATGCCCGTGAGAACGGTGAGGACCGATGAGCCCCACACGGGAGGAGCGCTGGGAGGCGCTGGAGATCATCGGGGCTTACGCCGCTGGCGAACTGGAGGACGAAGACGCCCGCGAGGCCGAGCGGCTCATCTTCGAGCGTCCCGACTACCGGCGTCTCGCGGAGTCGTACGCCCGGATGCTCGTCATGCTCGACACCCTGGGACAGGAGCCGGTGCCGGAGGCGGTCGTCGGATACGCCGTCCGGCGGGCGTATGTTTCCGCTTTCTTGAGGCAGACGGAGACCCTCCTGGGCGGGATCGGGCGCTCGTACCTCGACGCTTTCGTCTATTATTTCGGCCTGCGGGCCGCGCGTCCGTCTGGTTCCGGGGGCTATGAAGGAGGGACGTCGGGTGGCTGACGTTCTCGATGATTTGCTAAGTACGCTGGCCGATTTCGTCCCCCGGCTGCTGGGCGCTGTGGTCGTGCTCCTGGTGGCGCTGGTGGTGGCCGTGGTCTTGCGGCGGCTGATGGCCCGCTTCCTGGAGAGCGTGGGCCTCGACAACTTCTTCGAGCAGACCGGCGCCCTGAGACAACTCGGCTACACGAACAGCCCGTCGCGCCTGCTCGGCGCCGTGCTCTTCTGGGGCATCGTCCTCACCGGCGTGGCCGCGGCCCTCAGCATCCTCGGGCTCTCCTCCCTTGAAGCTACGATGGATGGGATCATCACGCTCGCCGGGCGGGCGCTGGTGGCCCTCGTCATCCTGATCATTGGCGTGATGGCCGCCGGACGGCTCGCCGATCTGGTCGCCAGCCAGGCCGAGCGGGCTGACCTCCGGGGCACGGGCGCGTTCCGGCGCGTCACGTTCGTAACCGTCGTCGCCATAGCCGCGCTTTTGGCCGCCGGACAGCTCGGGCTGGAGACCTCCCTTCTCATCATCCTCGCCATCGTGATCCTCGCCACCATCGGCCTCGTCGCGGCCATCTCCATCGGGCAGGGATTGGTCCTGCTCTCCGGCAACATCGCCGCCGGACGCTACGTCCAGGACACCGCGGCGGTGGGAGATGTGATCTCGGTGAACGGCATCGAGGGCTCCGTGGAGGAGTTGGGGTACGCTTCGATCACGATCCGCTCCGAGGATGGATACCTTCACCGCATCCCGAACCGCACCCTCCTCGAGAACGTCGTCCGCAAGCGAGACTCCCCGGCTCCTTCGGAGTCTTCGGAAGGCTGATCCCCGAACCCAAGCGGATGGATGGCCTCGTTCCTTAGACCAAGCACCTATCCAGCATGTTTCGGCTGGGGCGTAACAGGCCGTAATCGCGCCGATCAGAGCGGTTCACCATGCGTACGATATCGTCACCGCCGACGTTAGCCGGGAGAGCCGGCAAAAGACTATCCGGTGGCTCGTTACAGCAAGAAACTTTCCAGGGAAAAGAGCATATAGTAATGGGAATGGACAGGACCACTGACACGGTGATTATCGGCAACCCGAACTCGGGGCGCGCGGGCAGCAAGAATTACCTGGAACGGTACGCGAAGGTGCTTCGCGCCGGCGGACGGGAGGTCGAGGTACTGAACACCGAGCACCCGAACCACGCCACGGACCTGGCCGCTCTCGCCGGCGACCGGCTGGTGATCGCGGCCGGCGGCGACGGCACGGTGAACGAGGTGATCAACGGTCTCTCCGAAAACGCCACTTTGGGCATCCTGCCGCTCGGCACGGCGAACGTGCTGGCGCGGGAACTGAAGCTGCCCCAGGACTCCAAACGGGCATGCGAGCGTATCCTGGAGGGGAATCGTTCCCGCATAGACCTCGGCGTCGCCAGGGATCGGGATGGCGTCGAGCGGCGCTTCGCGTGCATGGCAGGGGTCGGCTTCGACGCGAGCGTGGTGCGCACGATGACGCCGCGCCTGAAGCGTTATCTGCGCATCCTCGCGTTCCCCCTGATGGCGGTCAAGGTTCTCATGGAACAAGACATCCCGTCGGTGCACGTGATCGAAGGCGACACCACCTATGTCACCCAGTTCGCCATCATCGCCAACGGCCACTACTACGGCGGGGACTTCCGGGTCTCCGGCCCCGGCTCGCTAACGAGCGGCGAGCTGGAGGCGATCCTGGTCGAGCGCGTGAGCGTGCTCCTCCGGCCCGATATCCTGGCCCGCATCCTGGCCCGTGACCCCCTGAACCGATCGATGCGCTCCTTCGGCGCCCGCGAGCTACGAGCCAACGCCCCCGGCGCCAACGTCCCCGTGCAACTCGATGGCGAGATCTGGGGCCGTCTCCCGATGTCCTTCCGCATCGAGCCAAAAGCGTTGCAGGTGATCCGCTAGCCGCGGAGTTTTCGAGGCTCCCGGCCATCTCGAAAGGAGGCGTGATCTCCGCTTCGATCTACAGGAGCCCCGAAGGCGAAGCGGAGATCATGGCGCTCTACGATGGCGCGCTGGCCCGTCTCGGCCCCGGATTGGAGAGCCTCACGGTCGGGACGAGCCTGGGCGACACGCACGTCCTGACAACCGGGCCGGAAGACGCTCTCCCACTCGTGGTCCTCTCGGGAGGCAACTTCCTCAACCCGACTTGCCTGGGGTGGTTCCTGCCGCTCACGCGGAGACGGCGGGTCTACTCGCCGGACATCATAGGGCAGCCTGGCAAGAGCACGCCGTCCCGTCCCTCCTCGAAAAGGGACGGCCATGCGCGCTGGATGGAAGAGGTCCTCGACGGCCTCGGCATACGGAGAGCGCCGTTCGTGGGCATCTCCTACGGAGCCGGCATCACCCTGCGGATCGCGGGACACTCACCGGGGCGCGTCTCGGGCGCGGTCCTCGTCTCGCCGTCAGGGCTCGTTGGGGGTTCGATCCCCCGGATGCTCATCGAAGTCGCCCTGCCGATGCTGGTATATCGTCTATCCCCGAACAGCAATCGGCTCCGCAAGTCCACCAGTCCATTGCTGACGGAGGAAGATGAAGACCTCACGCGACAGATCGGGGCCGTCTATCGCCGGGTAAAGCTCGACTCCGACCTCCCCCGCAAGGCCACCGCCGAAGAGCTCGAAGACTTCGGTTCCCCGGCGCTCGTCTTCGCGGCCGAGAACGACATCTTCTTCTCCGGCGAAGCCGCACTGGAGCGCGCGAAGGAGGTCATCCCGAACCTTGTCTCCGCCGAGCTCCTCAGAGGCTGCCGCCACATCCCTTCCGGCGAAGCCTTCGCGCTCATCAACGAGAAGACCGGACAGTTTCTACAGGAATACGGTCTGTAGCGGCTAGCGGCGCTCAGTGAAGGCGAGCCTCAATCCCAACCCGACGAGCACGCCGCCGGTGAGCCAGCCCAGGCCGTTCGCCAGCTTCGGGCGAGTCCTCAACCACACCCCGAGAGTTCCAGAGAACAGTGCGATGACGCTGAAGATCGCCCAGGTGAGCAGCGCGAAGGTCAGCCCGAGCGCCAGCAGTTGGAGGGCCGTTCCGCCCGCATCGGGGTCCGCGAACTGCGGCAGGTACGCCAGGAAGAACACGGCGATCTTCGGGTTCAAAACGTTCGAGGCCACGGCCTGGGTGAAGACGCTCCGAAGTCTCACGGGGGTCGCTCCCAGCAGCAAGGCGAAGCTCTCCCGGTCGAGCAAGGCCCTGATACCGAGGTAGATCAGGTACGCCGCCCCCACGTACTTGACCACGGAGAACGCCACCGCAGAGCGCGCCAACAGCACCGAGAGGCCAGCCGCCGCGAAGAGCGAATGCGTCACCAACCCGACGCTCGCCCCCGCCGCCGAGACCAGCGCCGCCCGGCGTCCCAGGGTGACGCCACGGGTTAGCACCAGTATGTTATCCGGCCCCGGCGCCACGATCACGACCAGCGAGGCGGTGAAGAACAGAATCAGGTTCGTCTCCACGAGCATTGGCTCCCTAGCTCCGCTCCACGAAGGCGACACGCAGGCCGAGCGCGACGAGCACGGCGCCCGTGACGCGCTCCAGCAACCTCCTCACCCTCGGTCGGCGCAGTAAATCGCCGGCCTTCGTCACGATGAAGGAGTAGCCGGAGAGCCAGATCAGACCGAAAACGATGTGGATGCTCGCCAGCAGCATGGACGTGACGAGAACCGGCTGCCCCGGCGAGACGAACTGTGGCAGCAGGGTCATGTAGAAGACGCCCACCTTCGGGTTCAGGAGGTTCGTCAGGAGTCCCTGACGGAACGCGGAGCCCACCGCCCAGTCGCCGCTCGCGCCGTTATCCGTTGCGGGTTCTCCTCCCTGGAAGGTCCGCCAGATAGTCTGCAAGCTCAGGAGGATCAGGTACACGGCGCCGGCCAGCTTCAGCACCGCGAAGGCCGCTGCGGAGGCATTCAGGAGCGCGGAGAGCCCGGCAGCCGATAGCACGGCCCACGCCAGGCAGCCCGCCAGTATGCCCAGCGTGGTCGAGAGACCGGCCCTCATGCCCCCGTAGATGGCATTCCTGGTGACGAGCACCATGTCCGCGCCAGGCGTCACCGTGAGCAGCGCGGCGACCCCGGCGAAGGCGATTATCTGCAGGTCCACGGCCCCTACTCCACCGTCACGCTCTTGGCGAGGTTGCGCGGCTTGTCCACGTTCAGACCACGGTCTTTGGCGACGTGATACGCGAGCAGTTGCAGCGGAACGCTCCAGACTATGGGGCCGAGGAGATCCGGCGCCTCGGGGACTGGCAATACGGCTCGGGCCAAACGCCGGGCGGCCTTGTCGTCATCGCGGGCCACCATGACGACGTTGGCGCCGCGGGCGACTGTCTCCTCTACGTTGGAGAGGGTCTTCTCGCGCAGGAGGCCATCGCCGAGGACGGCGACGACGGGACAGTGCTCGTCCACGAGGGCTATGGGACCGTGTTTCATCTCGCCTGATGGATAGCCCTCGGAGGGGAGGTAGGAGATCTCCTTTAGCTTCAAAGCCCCTTCGAGCGCCACAGGATGCGCGGCGCTGCGTCCCAGGAAGAGTGAGCAACGCGCCCCCTCGAAGACCTCGACGGCCGCCTCCATCTTTCCTTCGAGCAGGCCGAGTGTCTCTTCGACCCTCTCCGGCGCGAGCCGTAGAGCGCGCCCGAGATTCAGTAGCTCATCTTCCGGCAGCGTCCCGCTGACGCGGGCGAGTTCCAGGGCCAGCAGGTCGAGCGCGGCGATCTGGGCTACGAAGGTCTTGGTGGCGGCGACGCCTATCTCCGGGCCAGCCTTCGTTAGCAACACGGCGTCGGCCTCGCGGGTGATGAGAGATCCCTGCGTATTGGTCACCGCGAGTACTCGACCGCCGAACTCCCGCGCAGCCTCCACCGCCGCCAGAGTGTCCGTTGTCTCGCCGCTCTGGCTTATGGCTACGACGAGCGTACGTTCGTCTCCGATGGGGTTTGCGTACCGGTACTCGCTCGCCACGGCGACCTCGACCGGGATGCGGGCGTATCGTTCGATGGCTTGCTTGCCGATGAGACCGGCGTGCAGCGCGGTGCCGCAGGCGACGACCACGACCCGGTCCACATCAGACAGGTCGAGGTCCAGCTCGGAGAGGTTTACGGCGCCGTCGGCGTCGAGACGGCCGAGCAGGGTCGCGCCGAGAGCGCCGGGCTGCTCGTGGATCTCCTTGAGCATAAAGTCCTCGAAGCCACCCAACTCGACGGCCTCCGCGCTCCAGTCCACCTCGAAGGGCTCGCGCTCTACCTTCTCGCCTGAGGAGTCGAAGATCTCCACGGAGGAATCGGTGATCTCCACGATCCCCCCGTTCTCCACGACGAGGAATTTTTTCGTCTCGCCAAGCAAAGCCTGCACGGCGCTCGCC
>JBPCLT010000334.1:0-3910 GCA_051003015.1 Rubrobacteraceae bacterium
GTAACTCTCC
The DNA here is from genome assembly GCA_051003015.1 of Rubrobacteraceae bacterium. GTDB lineage: Bacteria > Actinomycetota > Rubrobacteria > Rubrobacterales > Rubrobacteraceae > JACDGB01. The sequence goes on from JBPCLT010000334.1 coordinate 11, forward strand.
ACCGAGTAGTACACGTCTCCATTGCCGGGGGCGTAGGCGTGGCCGTCTTCGATGAGGGTTTCTATCAGCGAGATCATCTCGGGGATATGCTCCGTGGCGCGCGGCTCGATATCCGGCAGACCGACGCCCATCAGCCCCAGCCGCTCGTGGAAGGAGCGTGTATAACGCTCGACGATCTTCTCCCAGGAGACGCCTTCCTCGTTGGCTTTGGCGATGATCTTGTCTTCCACGTCCGTCACGTTCTGGACGAACGTCACCTCGTAGCCCCGGCTCCGCAGGTAGCGCACAACCACGTCCCAGAACAGCGGCGCCCGGACGTTGCCTATGTGGATGTGGTTGTAGACCGTCGGGCCGCAAACGTAGAGGCCGACCCTGCCGTCGCCCCCGACCTCGACCCGCTCTCCACTCAGAGTATCTCGCACCTTGACGCTCATGCCTTAAGGATAGCCTCTCTCGCCCGCTCTATCCTCCCCCGCGCCTCCTCCGGCCCGAGCGCCGCGAAGAGGAACGCCATCTCCGGCCCTCTGTTCTGTCCCGTGAGCGCCAGCCTCAGCGGATGGAGGAGGTCTCGCATCTTCACACCATGCTCCTTCGCCCATGCCCGAAGCTCCGCGACGAAGTCCCGCGCCTCTTCCAGGCCGTCCAGTTCCCATCCCTCGAGGGCTTCGGCGACGTGTCCCAATACCTCCGCGCTCGACCCCGGCAGTTCCTCCACGAAAGCCTCCGGGTCCACGGGTCCGACGAGCTCCCGGAGCAGGCGCGGCGCGTCGGAGAGAATGCGCAAGTCTTCCCGCATGGCCTCAATCACGACGGGCTCCCTTCCGGTCGGCAACGGCTCATCGAGGAAAGGTTCGATGCGGCGGCGCAGATCCTCCACCGGGAGACGCCGGATGTGGTGGGCGTTCATGGCGAGGAGACGGTCGGGATCGAAGGTCGCGGGGCTCGCGCCCAGACGCGAAGGATCCCACTCTCGGGTCAGCTCATCCAGGTCCTCGAACTCTTCCTTCCCCTCCGGATGATTCCAGCCGAGGAGCGCCAGGTAGTTGATGACGGCTTCGGGCAGGTAGCCCTCACGCCTGTATTCCGTCACGCTCGCGGCGCCGTGGCGTTTGGAGAGCTTCTTGCCGTCGGGACCCAGGATCAAACCGAGGTGCAGGAAGGCTGGCTCATTCGCCCCCAGTGCCCGGTACAGAAGCGCCTGCCGGGCGGTATTCGAGAGATGCTCCTCGCCCCGGATGACGTGGGTGATGCCCATGTCCACGTCGTCCACGACCGCCGCGAAGTTGTACGAAGGGGTGCCGTCGGACTTGAGGATCACGAAGTCCTCCACCCTGGAGAAAGAGACTTCGCCACGCAGCTCATCCCAAACGCTCCCGCTCCGCTCCGGCGGGCTTAAGTACAGCGCGCTCCGTCCGGCCTCGTCGGCGTCTTTGTAGGTGAGCCCGGCAAGGTCGAGCCTGTCGGCGGCTGCTTCGTACAGTTTCTGGCGCTCGCTCTGACGATACGGTCCCTCGTCGAAATCCAGGCCGAGCCAGCGGAGGTCTTCCATCTGACTCCGCTCGAACTCCGGCGTGCTGCGCGCCCGGTCGGTGTCCTCGACGCGGAGAACTACTTCCCCCTCGTGATAGCGCGCGAACAGGTAATTGAAGAGCGCGGTGCGGGCGCCGCCGAGGTGGAGCATCCCGGTCGGGCTCGGGGCGAAGCGCGTGCGAACTTCAGCCACCATCCCGGCCCTCCAGCAAACACACGGCCTGCGCCGCGATACCCTCTCCCCGGCCCGTGAAGCCGAGCTTCTCGCTGGTCGTGCCGCGCACGGAGACCTGTGATGGTTCGACGCCGAGGGCTTCGGACAGGTTGTGGCGAATGGCATCGCGGTGGTCCCGGATCTTGGGCCGCTCGCAGACCACGACCGCGTCCACGTTGACCACGGCCCAATTCTCCTCTACGAGCGCCCGTATCAGCCGGAGGAGTTCGATGGAGTCCGCGTCCTTGAATCGTTCGTCGGTGTCGGGGAAATAGTGGCCGATGTCTTCGAGCCCGGCGGCGCCGAGCATCGCGTCCGTGACGGCGTGCGCCAGCACGTCCGCGTCCGAGTGCCCACGGAGACCTCTCTCGAATGGGATCTCGACGCCACCGAGAACGAGGCGCCGGTCTTCGTCCGCTTCGGCGAAAGCGTGTACGTCCACGCCGAGACCGACCCTGAAAGTGCTTCCGGCGGCTCTAACTTCCGGCCCCTCTTTCACGCACCAGGATAACTTTTGAATCCTTTGAATCTCAGTTTTGTACCCCACGTTTTGCAGCCCGGTTCCCACCGTTGCGGGCGCCAACGCGGGCATCGGATCGGGCGAGTAGGATGGCTTCGGCCAGAATGATGTCTTCCGGCGAGGTCAGCTTGATGTTGGTCTTCTCCCCCGATACTAGAGTCACCCTTCCCCCGCTCCGCTCCACGAGCGAGGCGTCGTCGGTAGCGTCGAGTATGTCCTCTTCGGGGGCAGCGAAGATGCTTCGGAGCAGGCCCAGCCGGAACGCCTGCGGGGTCTGGACGGCGTGGAGGCGGCTCCGGTCGAGAGTCTCGGAGACGAAGCCATGCTCGGCGACCTTGACGGTATCCGAGACAGGGAGCGCGGGTACCACGCCATCGCAGTCTTTTTCCATCGCGGCAACGACGTGGCCGATGAGGTCAGGTGTCACCAGGCAGCGGGAGCCGTCGTGTATCAGGACGAGCGTCTCCGGGTCTTCATCGCACAAGGCGAGCAGCCCATTCTTGGTGGAGAGGGGGCGGCTCTCTCCGGCCGCGCAGCAGCCTGCATACTTGCCGATGCCGGACTCCAGGGCCAGTCCCTCGACGCTCTCCCGGCCGCCGGCCACGTAGATGCGTGATATCTCCGGTGATTTCTCGAAGGCACGCAAGGTGTAGTGGAGGGCGGGGCGTCCCAGGAGGTCTATGAACTGCTTGGGACGGCCCATCCGGCTGCCGACCCCCCCAGCGAGGATGAGAGCGACCGCGGGAGTAGCTATGTGGCGTCCTCCGTAATGCCCTCGCGCAGGACGGCGTCCACCAACTCCTCGGCCTCCTTGACCCCGGTATCGCGCACCAGCGCGATCTCGGAGACCAGGATGCGCCGCGCCTTCATCAGCATGTTGCGCTCGCCGGTCGAGAGGTTGTGTTCACCGCCGTATGACGAGAGGTTTCGCACCACCTCCGCGACCTGTGAGATCTCACCGTCGCGGAGCTTGGCCTGGTTGAACTTGAGACGCTGGTTCCAGTTCTGAGGCATCTCGGTAGCCTCGCCTCTCAGCACGGAGAGCGCCACCTCGGCGCTCTCTTCGTCGGCGCAGGCCCGCAGACCGCTATCGCCTTCGGACGGGATGCTCAAGGTAAGCTCGGCGTCGGGGATGAAGACCACGTAGTAGCGGCGCTCCTCCCCGAGGATGGTCTTCTCCTCGACTCCGGACACGCAGCCGGCGCCGTGGTTCGGGTAGACGACGAGGTCTCCCTCGCTGAAGACCTTGCCAGGGGTTTCCGTCAAGCTGTTTTCCGACACTTTTTCCTCCGATTCGCTCATGGCTAGAGAGCCTCGTTCGAGGTCTCGAGGCCCCGCTGGCGCTCCAGGCCGCGGTGGATGGCCCGCGCCCGGGCCTGGCCCACGCCCTCGATCTCGTCGAGCTCTTCCTCCGAGGCCGCGAGAAGCTCCTGCAGGGTGCCGAACTCCGAGATCAGACGCTCCGCCACCCTTCGCGGGAGACGCGGCACCCGCTCCAGTTGCCTGTATCCACGGGGCTTGACGATGACCTCCTCCGTCTGACCGACGGAGCCGTAGCCGAGGAGCTGGGTGATCTGAACCACCTCGGAGAGCTGCTCGGAGGTAAAGGAATGAAGCTCCGCCCTGACCTCGCGCG
>JBPCLT010000335.1:0-8920 GCA_051003015.1 Rubrobacteraceae bacterium
TTGGAGCGGAGCGCGGCTTCCAACTGCTCTTTTTCGGTGTCCGAAAGTGAACGGACGAAGATCGGAGGTCTCATGGTTTCCACTATAGCGTTTCACACGACACCTATTCTGAATATGCACTAGGCACCTGCCGAAGCACCTGCCGGGACCATCCGCCACGGCGCTACGTCGAGCAACCACTCCCAGCCAGCCTCCGTGCGCGATCGGCGCCGATCGCTTGCCCTCCGACACAAAAAGTACGCCCCATCCCGGCCTAGCGGTAGCTTTCGGCTCCGTCACGGAGTAGATTGTCTGCGCGGCAGTGACCATGTGATCGGTGAGCCGGATCTCGGGGGACATGGACGACTGACACAGCGAGGCCCGATCCGCTCACCTTTACCCGCTCCAGGGTCGGTGCCCGAGTCATGCGGCGTGGCAAACCGGACTCCACTGAAAAGGGCGTAACGTGGCATCGGAAAATGCACTCCCACCGCGAACGGCGGCGAGCTTCTCATGGGACGTAGGCGGAAGGCGGACTGGTGGCTGGTGACCGCGGAGGCGGAAGAAAACGGAGGACGAATGATACAGGACGGTACGACGAACAAGAGGGGCTGTTCCCTGCGCCGATCTACCGCTTACTGGCTGCTCGTGAGGAGCAAACCCGAAGATGGACGCAAAATCGGAGACGCCGGCGGTGCCGGTTGGGCGCAGGCGCGCACCGTAAAGCTTGAGGACTCAGGAGAGGCGCTCGCGCTCTTCAGCTTCGAGGAAGAGGCCCGAATGTTCATCTGGTGCGGGGCAGCGGAGACAGGATGGCATCCGAGAAAGACTACGCCGGAGGAGTTGCTCCAGATGCTCGCGGGACCTCACTCGGCCGCCGGGTTCGTGGCCCTCGACCCGCTTCCGGATCGGATCTTCATGGGAATGGCCCCTCTGGTAAGCCTGAGTCGGAAACGCGTCGTTGATCTCCTCGTCGAGAGGGTGAAGAACGAGAAAGCTACGTCGCCCGGTTTGTAAGCGAGGTCGAGAACAATACCTGGCACCCGAAGGATGAGGGAGTTGGAGAACAGGCTCGCAAGCCTACGCCGTGGCTCCCGCCTGGATGTGTTCTCGACAAGCGTAACTTCAGTTCATGCCAGCTAAACTCGCCGGTGGGCTCGACGTAGCGACTCGTCATCCGCTCCCCTTCCAGCTAGACTGAAGGCCATCTCCGAGCAAAATGTCAGGCACACTATCCTGAATATATCGGGGACAGCAGCAAACCCGTTTGTCCCTTATACGCTCGTGGTTGAAACGCAAGCTGAAGACCGGCGCTCGAACCGCTATCATCTATCGCGTGCTGGAGCTTCTACAGGCGATCATCCTGGGCGTCGTGCAGGGGCTGACGGAGTTCCTGCCGGTCTCCAGCTCCGGGCATTTGCTGCTGGGACAGTACTTTCTGGGGTTAAACCAGGACCGCTTCGGGCTCTCCTTCGACGTGGCGCTGCACCTGGGGACGCTGGTCGCGGTTATCTCGTTTTTCTGGAGGGACCTGCTGCGGATGGCCGGGGCTTTCCTGCGGTCGCTGGCCCGGAGGAGCATCTCCGAGCCCGACGCGCGGCTCGCGTGGCTGATACTTGCATCCACGATACCCGCAGCCCTGATCGGATACTTCCTGGAAAGCTTCTTCGAGGAGGAAGTCCGCAGTCCGTGGGTCGTGGTCTTCAACCTGGTGCTCGTCGGGGTGCTGTTCATCGTGGGGGAGGCGGTCGGGCGCAGGAGCCGCGATGCGTCCACGCTGCGGTTCGGGGAGGCGGTCGGGATCGGGGTGGCCCAGGCGGCGGCTCTGGTGCCTGGGGTCTCGCGGTCGGGGGCCACGATCACGCTCGGACTGTTCCTGGGCCTCCGGCGGGAGGAGGCGGCCCGGTTCTCGTTCCTGATGAGCGTGCCGATAATCGCGGGAGCCGGGACTTTGCAACTGGGTGAGGCGCTCGCCGAGGGCATGGGGGTGTCGGAGACGATCAACTTCGGGGCCGGGTTCGTGACTTCGGCGGTGGTTGGATACCTCGCGATAAGGTTCTTCCTGCGCTTCATCGTTGACCACAGCCTGCGAGCCTTCGCGTACTACCGTTTCGCCCTCGCCGCCGTGGTCGCGGTCTTGCTACTCCTCGGCCTTTGACATGCCACCGCCGGTTCTGATAACTTGCCCCGATCATGCGCACCACGACGACGGCAGCCCGGCGATTTACGGGGAGGAGCGCGCCTGAGACGGGGCCGCGTTTCTCCGCATCGGAACCTCGCAAGCGCGATACACCACGGGAGGCCGCGGAAGCCATGATCTTTCTCGAAACACCACGCCATCGTCCCGCTACCGCAAAGGAGCACCATCATGTTCGCTGAGGACCGTGAGGGAGCGGATGGGATGGATGGAATTCGGGACGACATAGACGCGGTGGACGCGGAGATAGTGCGCCTACTCGACCGGAGGGCGCGGCTGGCGCGCCGTATCGGGGAGTTCAAGCGCGAGCGAGGACTGGACACTTATGTCCCCGCCCGTGAACGTAAAGTCCTTGACCGGGCGGTGAGCCTGAGCGAAGGAGACTTCCCGAAGCGCGGTCTCGAAGCCGTCTTCCGGGAGATCATCTCGTGCTCCATCTCCCTGGAGGCGAGCCTGAAGATAGCGTACCTCGGGCCGGAGGCGACGTTCACCCACGAGGCGGCCCGCCGTTCGTTCGGGACCAGCGTGGACCTTGAACCGCAGGCGACCGTCGCCGAGGTATTCGCCCGGGTGGAGAGGGGAGAAGCGCAGCACGGAGTCGTCCCGGTCGAGAACTCGATGGAGGGGACCGTCACACACACTCTGGACGAGTTGATGAACAGTCCGCTCAAGGTATGCGGCGAGATCTACCTCCCCGTCTCCCAGAACCTGCTGTCGAGGGAGACGGATCTCCGCAACATCACAACCGTCTATTCGCACCCGATGGCCCTTGCCCAAGCTGGTACGTGGCTGCGGCGGGAGGCGCCGGGGGCGAGGCTGGAGGAGGTCGAGTCCACGGCGGAAGCGGCCCGGAGGGCCTCCGAGGAACCGGGGGTGGCGGCGGTCGGGAGCGCGCTGGCGGCGGAGGCGCACGGTCTCACGGTCTTGGCCCGCAACATCCAGGATGCACGGGCAAACGCGACGCGCTTCATCATGCTCGGGCGGGCCTGGGCCGGCCGCACGGGGAAGGACAAGACGAGCCTGGTTTTCGTCTTCAAGGACCGTCCCGGAGGCTTGAGGGACGCGCTCTCGGCGTTCTCGGACGAGGGGATCAACCTGACCCGCATCGAGAGCCGCCCGAGCCGGCGGCAGGCCTGGACCTACGTGTTCTTCGTGGACTTCCAGGGACATCCCGAGGACGAGCGGGTGAAGCAGGCGCTTGAGAAACTGGGAGAACGTTGCACGTACGTCGGCCTGATCGGGGCCTACCCCGAAGTGCCAAACGAGGTCACCGGGTAACCGGAGGCCGTGGATTTCAAGACCGCCGCGAGAGAAGTACTTCGGGAGGTTGGGCACCCTATCCACTACACGGACATAACCGAGATAGCTATTCAGTCCGGGTATCTTGAAAGCGCCGGTCGCACGCCGCACAACACCATGCGCGCCCGGCTATCCGTGGACGTAAGGGACAATCCCGATAGCCCCTTCCTCCAGACCGCCCCCGGCGTCTATGGGCTTAGAGAGGAGCTTTGATCCCCGGAAAGATGCTGTATATTGAACGCCTGAAGACACTCTTTTCATAAACATCCGGGAGGCGTGATGGTCGAATTAGCTGACAGGACCGTGATCGACGCGGCGTGGAAGGTCAAGAACCTCGAAGACTTTGACCGGCGTCTGGAGCGGGCGGCGCGGTGGATAGACGAACTGTCCCGGGCGCACGAGACGGCGGCGCTCGTGATCTACGAGGCCGCCCTGATGAAGAGCGGCCGTCCCGTAGAGGAGGTGCGTGAGACCGTGCGGCGCTTCGGGGATAAGTGGCAGGACGAGGAGGAGCCTCTCACGATCCCGCGGGTCAGCGGCATCATGAACGTCGAGGGCGGTGACTGGTTCTTCGGGGACGATACGCTGCGGGTGATGACCGGACAGCTTCTCGGGCAGTTCCAGCACCGGGTCGCCCAGTACAACTACGTGAACGAGCGCGAAGTCCTCAAGCGCTGGGCCAACTCTCACGACACCAGGCTCTTCATCCGGCGCCGCATCTACGAGACAGAGCCGGTGGTCGGGGTGATCTCCGGTTTCGGCCTGCCGCTGGTGCAGTACCTGCGCGTGGCCGCCGGGGGGAACACGCTTGTGCATTCGGAGAACGTGTCGCGGGCACTGGAAGCCCTGGGTTTCGGGGCGAGCGCCGACGAGTACGAGACGCTGGCGCGGGCCGAGAGCCTGGCGCTCCACCTTGACCTGCCGGCGCCCATCGTGGGAGAGATGCTCGAAGACATCGTCCGCGACGGGCTCACGGAGTTCCCCGAGCCTCCCGAGCCGGCAGTCGAGGATGAGGGCAAAGAAGAGGCGTCCGGTGAACCCCCGAAGCCCGCGCCGGGTGACCGTGAGGCACGGCGCAGCGCGCGGGAGGATGCGAGGAAGGGTGACGAGCCCACGCGGGTCCAGGACCCGCAGCCCCGCGACGCCCCCGGCGTGGCAGAGGAGGCGGGAGACAAAAGAGATCCCGCGTCCCCCGAGACCGGGCGAGGCGAGGCTCCCGGCGAGGCGCGGGATGGGGACGAGGGATGAGGATGCTTCGGGGCTGAATGCACGGGTTCGAGGTGATACACTATCTTCTGGTTTAAGCAATAATTCGTCCCATCAGGCGTAAAGATACTGCGTAGATCAGAGGGTCCAGACACTTCCGAAAGAGACCAGCAAGGAGCAACGCGAGCAATGGCCGAATCCAAAAAGCGTATCGCGCTCAAGCCGCACATGAAGCAGATCCGGGAGTGGGTGGATCAGGGCAAGGCGGACGATTGGATCGCCGACGCCCTCGGCACCAGCGCATCGAGCGTGCAGTCCTTCCGGTCCAGGAACGACATCTACCGCCGCGAGCGGAGCAGGAGCGAGCCCGAGAGCGTCTTCGAGGGCGTTCTGGACCACGGCGAGCGCGACGGTTGGGGACTGTGGTTCGATCCGTCCGTGGCCGAAGACCCGACGTGGAAGCAGCACTGGGCCGACGTCGAGGCGGTGGTCGTGAAGATCGCCGAAGACTCGATAGTCCTGGAGGCCGATGGAGGCGACGGCTCCCAGGATGGCTCAGCCCCCGCGTTCGTGTTCTCCGAGTCTGTCAGGCCCTCCGATCCCGCTGTCTCGGATGGCTCCGCCTCTGACTTGGATACGTCTCCCGACGGCGCGGATGACGGGTCCGACGGGTCAGCGGCGGCCGAAACCGTGCCCAGGGAACGAGGCCGCGTTAAGTGGTTCGACTCCGACAAAGGATACGGGTTCCTGGTGCGGCCCACCGGGGATGACCTCTTCGTGCATAACTCCGAGGTCAAGGGAGATCCATCCGCGCTGGAGCAGGGTGGCGAGGTCGAATACGAGGTCGGCCGCAACGACCGGGGCGCCAACGCCCGCAGTGTCCGCCTCCTGGGCTAACCGCCTCGTTCGGGAGTCGGGGAGAGGAAAGACGACTCCCGAACCACAAACGTAGCGAAGACTTCATCGCCGCCGGACTGGCGGTCACGTCCAACTGGAGGCGGGCTATCCGGTCGCATGCCCGCCTTCATGCTTCTTTGCCCTTGCTTCACGCATTCTCCGTTCGGTGGCGCCTCCTGCCGCATCAAACGCGATGGCCGCGATATTCGGGGCTTTCGGCGGCGGCTACGGGAGCGGCGCCCGGACGTTAGCCACGAGATGCAGTCCGGATGACTACGATCACCGCGACGTGCCGTAGAGGAGGGCCGAGGGTACACACTGGGAGAGGAAGGGCGGTCGGGCTCTTCTCATTCCACGGTGGATGGGCCGGGCTTCAGGCCCTCCGGGAGATGATCCGTGGACGCCAGTTCCAGCAGCCACGATGCGCCATTCATGTCCGATTCGATGCGCGTGATCGAAGCGTTCGCCGCCCGCGTGTCGCCGGGTAGCACGTCGGGTCCGAACCGGTCCCGGAGGAAGGCCCGCATTACGCCCCCATGCGAGACGGCGACGGCCCGCGATCCGGAGGGATGCCGGGCCGCGATGTCCGAGACGGCTTGTTCGAAGCGGGCCAGGATCTCCTCGTCCGTCTCGGCGCCGACCATCGCCCAGCGCTCCTCCTCCGGGAGGCTGAGGAATTTCCTGGCAAACTCCGGGTTTTTGGATTCATACTCCACCCACGCATGGCCCTGGAGCACGCCGCCGTGGCGCTCCGTCAGGTTCTCCATAGGTATGATCTCTCCCGAAAAACCTGCTTCGCGGGCGATGATCTCGGCTGTCTCGAAGGCGCGGGAGAGTGGGCTGGCGTAGATGGCGTCGAACGTCTTGCCGGATAGGGTCAGGCCCGCGTGGCGCGCCTGCCGTCGTCCTTCGCCGGAGAGCGGGTAATCCAACTGGCCCTGCCAGACGCCACTCGCGTTCGCGGTGGACTGGCCGTGCCGGATGAGGATTATCTCTCGTACGTCGCGCACGGGGTTAGAGGGTAGTCCATGTCCGCGCTTTCGGCAAATTCTGGCTGATGCTAGAATTTTGCTGTCGCATGGACTTTATGCTCTGGGGGGAAACTGAATGTTCCAGGAAGACGAAGCGCGCGCGGCGATGGAGAAGAGATCCGGCGCCATAAAGATCGAAAACGACGCCCAGCGTCCGGCCGCTATCCTTCGGGTAGCCAATGAGCTGGAGACTCGCGGAGGCGAGATCGTGGAGCTCTTCAAGGAGGTCCGCTCCGCCACCGGGCAGGGCGTGATCCCAATTCACCTGCGCCAGGACGGCGAAGATTTTTTCATCGAGGTGGAGACCGGAGCGTGGGACGAGGCCGCTGGTGGACGGGTGGTTGGGGCGGTCTCCGCGATGCGCGCCACCATCGGCGCGGAGGCCAACCTGGAACTGGTGAGCGCGTATCCCGTCCCGCGAGAGATCTCCTTCCTCTTCGAGAATTCTCCGGCCGCCCTGTTCCAACTGGACCTTTTCGATGCGGACCCGGCCGAGCCGGAGGCTTGCGCTGAGTTGTTTCGGGAGTCCGCCGGGCGTCACTGGGACGTTGACCTCGGCTACGGACCCGAGGGGCTGCCCCTGGCCGAGGAACTCTTGCGGGCCGCCCTGAACGGCGAGACGGACCACCAGGTTCCGATCCTTGACGGGTTGGTACGCGGCCTGGGCTGCTACGTGGGCGAGGTTATCAGGCGCAACACCGGCGTCCGCGGCTCGTGGCAGCCTTCGGATGACTGGGGCGAGAGCCGGGTGCTTGAGTTTCCAGATATCACGCTTGACCCGGTGGGGAAGGCCCGCGCCTTCCTGGAGCGGGGCGACGAAGACTCCATTGCCTACTACGCGGAGTACGCCATCGAGGAGCTGGGGAAGCCTGCCAAAGCAGAGGAATAACGCCCCATTATCTCACCGTAACCGCTACGAGTAGCGGCGGCGCAGCTCTCGGACTATGTTGGTCGAGTCAACGAGGACCTCTTCGCCGATGGTCATGATCGGGATGGCCCGCTGCCCGGAGAGCTGAATGACCTCATCCCGCCCGTCGGCGTCCGCGTTGACCTGCTCGTAGTCCAGGTTCAACCGGTCGAGCTCCTTCTTGACCCTCCGGCAATATGGGCAGTAATCTCCCGTGTAGAGCTTGATGGCCTCTTCTTGCTGCTGCGATACGTCCATGCGCTATCACCTCATCCGTTGATGTGAAGGATACGTCAAAACATATGGATTATACCGCGCATGCCTGGAACGTCAGACGGTCAGGCTCTTAGCCGGTCTCCACTAAGATCTCGACCTCCACCGGAGCGCCGAGTGGGAGTTCGGTGACACCGACGGCGGAGCGGGCATGGAGCCCGGCTTCTCCGAATACATCGCCGAGGAAATCCGAAGCGCCGTTCAGGACCTCCGGCTGGCGGGTGAAGCCGGGCGCCGAGGCCACGTAGCCCGTGACTTTCACGATGCGGGAGATGCTGTTCAGGCCGCCTGATTCGGCGGCAACGGCGGCGAGGGCGTTCAGGGCGCAGAGTCGGGCGGCCTCTTTAGCGTCTTCCACGGAGACGGTGTCGCCGACCTTGCCGGTGAAGGCGAGGTCTCCGTCCTTGAAGGGAAGTTGTCCGGCGGTGAAGATCAGGTTCCCGGAACGGGTGGCCGGGACGTATGAGCCGGCTGGTGCGGCGACGGGCGGCAGCTCGTGGCCGAGTTCGCGGAGCCGGGATGTGGGGTCGGGTTTGCCCGTGGTCAACTAGTTCAGCGCTCCTTCGTACTCGCTCGGGTCGTAGAGAAGTGGGTAGTCTTCGGCCAATCGTTCGCCGGCGGTGACTTCGCCCACGATCACGGTGTGGTCGCCTGCCCGCACGGTGTCGAGGACCCGGCAGTCCAGGTAGGCCAGGCAGTCGAGCAGGTGCGGTGAGCCGTTCGGGGTGAGGCCGTAAGGGACGCCGAGGAACTTGTCCGCATACTCGCCGCTGGTCTCCCCGAAGTGGGTCGCCACGTCTACCTGGTCATCGCGCAGCACGCTGAGGGAGAAGGTGGCGCTCTGCATGATGTGGTCGTGGGTATAGCGGTCCTCCCGCACGGAGACGGCGAGGCACGGTGGCCTCTCGGAGACCTGCGTCACCCAGGCCGCCGTCATGCCGCTCGTCTCGCGGCCGCGGCGGGTGGCGAGGACGTATACACCGTGGGTCAGATAGCGAAGAGAGCTCTGTACCGAGCTGTGATCCTGTGGGTCCCGCTCCAACGCGCTTTCCCTCCTGTCTCGGGTGAAGGTATTCTATCAACTGCGGGTATACTGTTGCCCATGCCTTATGGGATGAGCGTTCGGGGAAG
>JBPCLT010000336.1:0-4670 GCA_051003015.1 Rubrobacteraceae bacterium
CATCGGCGAGACCGAAGCTGACCCCGGATACGCCGCCGCCATCCGTGAAGCTATCGCCGCCGCGCCCGATTTGTCCATCAGGGTGCGCGGGCCGGTGGACGATGCGGCACTCGCGCAAGCCTACGCGGAGGCGGATCTCTTCGTGTTGCCTTCTCGCTACGAGGGATACGGCATCGCCTTCGCCGAGGCGCTCGCCCACGGGATGCCGGTCATCGCCTGCGATGCGGGGCCGGTCCCCGAACTTGTCGACGAGGAAGCCGCCCGCTTCGTCCCGCCGGGCGACGTTGTTGCTCTTTCCAAGACCCTAGACCTCGTGCTTGAAGACCCCGCCCTGCGTCGACGGATGTCCGAAGCGGCCCGTAGCCGGGCCGAAAGACTCCCGCGCTGGGACGACACGGCGGAGGAGTTCCTGGAGGTTTTGCGGGAGGCGGCTAGACGTTCGCCGGACAGAGACCTCCGCGAGCAGAACCGGCTCTCCTGGAACGCGGTTGCGATGGCGCACGACAGCCACAGAAGAGACCTCGCCGCATTCCTGCGCCGGGGCGGCAGCACCCTCTTCCCCGAGGAACGGAAGCTGCTCGGCGATCTCGCAGGAAAGACGCTCCTCCATCTCCAGTGCAACTCCGGCGGCGATACTTTAAGCTTCGCCCGGCTCGGGGCGGCGGTCACCGGCATGGACATAAGCGACGCGGCGATCTCCACCGCCCGCAAGCTCTCCTCCGAAGCCGCCATCCCCGCGCGTTTCGAGCGCGCCGACATTTACGACTGGCTGGATGAAGCTGCGCGGGCCGGACGAAGCTTCGACGTGGTTTTCGCCTCCTACGGCGTCGTCTGCTGGCTCCCCGATCTCGAAGTCTGGGCCGAAGGCATCTCCGCCGTCCTCGAACCCGGCGGGCGCTTCGTGCTCGTGGACTTCCATCCGGTAGCGGATATGTTCGATGAGAACTTCCGGCTCAGATCCGGCTACCCGTCCGGCGGAGAGAAACTACCGCTCGAAGAAGGCGTCGGCGACTACGTCGGGGAGTCTGGAGGCGGTCTCACGCCCGCGGGCTCTTCCGAAGGCGTGCGAGGTTTCGAGAACCCGGAGCTGGCCCACCTCTTCCGGTGGGGGCTCGGGGAGGTCATCACGGCGCTGGCCGTAGCGGGGCTGCGGATAACCGCCCTCGAAGAGTACCCGTACTCAAACGGCGAGCGTCACTTCGCCGGAATGCGCGAACTGGAAGGACGCCGCATGTTTCCGCCGGAAGGCGTGCCTGCCGTGCCCCTAATGTACGGCATTCGAGCCGAGAAAGATTAACGATCTGTGCTGGTGGGCGGCGAGAAGAATGCTAAGAATCTTCGCTATCGGCTTTACGAATCAGCAACACTCGTAGATGATAAGCAGCGGTGAACACTCTTGAGAGGGTTATGCAGACTTGCTCTTTGGTATCAATATCGAAGAAACCCAGCTCATGCTCTCCCTTTCCTCGAGACAAATGGCGAAGATACCTGTTGAAAGCAGGAGCAACGGCAAGAACCCGCTCCCTTAATTCACCAATAGCCTCATTGAGTTCTGGGTCCTTGGAAAGAATGAACATCATTTCAGGCTCCGAAAGACGAGCAAGTCCCCGTACAAATCTATCTACTCCATCGGGCTGTTGAGACAGATGATCAACTAGTGGCTCGAATTCACGCATATCAAGATCAACCACTCTGTTGTAAAAGTCCCCGTCGTAATCAGAGCTTCCAATGCCTTGTTGACCGAATGTATGGTACACGTCATCGAGACCAGATCGAAGATTCCACGGAGCGATACTCATGAAGCTGTCAGCATAGAGCAAAAGGCGAGCGTATATCCGAGAACTCGCAACACCCCACCTTCTCTCCTCACGTTGTTCAAAGTAGCGTCTGATTACTGTGACGGTAATCAGGATGCCGAGAGCTAGTAGAAACAGATCCCAGAGTAGACTCCCTCCAGGAGAAGACAGCCAAACAGTTAGATCCCCTAACGTACTATTTTGAGCAAATGATGACGGAAAAGGCCGGAAGACATCTGGCGCGGCGCTCACGGCGAGAAGAAGAATGCCAGCGCGGCGATGACGTAGACGCCAATGAGCATGGCGCCTTCGAGCCAGTTAGACTTCCCGTCCAGGGCGACGAAGCCGGTGACCACGACCGCCGCCGCCAAAGCGCCGAGTTCCAATGGGGTGAAGACGAGACGCAGCGGGTGGCCGAGGAGGGGGCCGAGGAAGACGAGGATGGGCGTGACGAGGAGGGCGACCTGGATGGAGGAGCCGAGCGAGATCGCCATCGAGAAGTCCATGTTGTTCTTGTAGGCGATCTGGACTCCGACTATGTGCTCGGCGACGTTCCCGACTATTGGAACCAGGATCACGCCGACGAACAGCTCGGAGACGCCGAACTCCTCCGTGAGCGGCTCTATGGCCCCGACGAACGCCTCGGAGACGAAGGCTACCGCAGCGGTGGAGACTACGAGCAGCGCGAACGAGGCGGCGCGTCCGAACGGCGCGTGCCCCTCGCCGGTCGCCACGCCCCCTTCCGGGCTGCGCAGATAGTAGACGAGGTAGAGCACGTAGAGGACGAACATCACCACCGCCACCTCGATGCTCAGGGTGGTGGGGCTCGGGTCGGGGCTGGTCGCGGCGAAGATGGTGGGGAGAGCGAGTGCGGCGGCCACGATCCCGAGCATCGAGGCGTTGATGCCGGCGATCTCGGACGAGAAGCTCTGGATGCCGTTCTTGAGGCCGCCGATGAGCAAGCTCGCCCCAAGCACCAGCAACACGTTGCCGATGATCGAGCCGATGATGGAAGCCTTCACCACCGTCGTCAGGCCCGCCGAGAGCGCGAAGATGGTGATGATGAGCTCTGCGGCGTTGCCGAAGGTTGCGTTCAGGATGCCCCCGATCCGGGGCCCGGAGTGATGGCCCAGGGATTCGGTCGCCTGCCCGAGCACCCACGCCAGCCCGATCAGGGCGAGGGACGAGACGGCGAAGAGGACGAGCGTCGGCCCGTGCAAGAGTTCCACGGCCACGACCCCGATGGTGAAGACCAGCGTCGCGCCGTAGGCTATGCGGGTCAGCATCGCGTTCCTTCCGTTCGGATAAGCACGACGGATATCTTATAAGATAGAAAAGCTGGATGTAGGAGCCTACCTGGAGAGACTTTTGATCGACTATCATCTGCACGTCGTGGCACACGCGGAGCGGCCGATGACCGTGGATAACATCCTGGCCTACCTGGAGGTGGCCCGCGAACGTGGCATCCGCCAGATGGGCATTACCGAGCACGACCGCTACCTTGACGACGTGGACCTCGCCGCCTTCCAGGAGGCCCGTGAGAAGTTCCAGGATGTGGAGTTGCGCCTCGGCATCGAGATAGATTTCGTACCAGGCAATGAGGAGGAGATGGACCGAATCGCGGGCGCGCTTCCTTACGACTACTTGATCGGGAGCGTTCACCGCGTCGGCGGCGAGGAGGTGGACCGCGCCTCGGACATGTCCGTCTACGAGAAGTACGACCCCTACGAACTCTACGAAGCGTACTACGCCAACGTCCGCGAGGCCGCCCTCTCGGGACGCTTCGAGGTGCTCGGCCACCCTGATCTCATCAAGATCTTCAAACGTTACCCCGACAGAGACATCACCCCGATCCTGGAAGAAACAGCCGACGCCATCGCGGAGTCCGGTATCGCTGCGGACGTGAACGCGGCGGGATTGAGGAAGCCGGTCGGCGAGGTCTATCCGTCGCGCCCGTTCCTGGATATGCTCCACCGCCGTGGCGTCCCCATAGTCCTCTCCTCCGACGCCCACGCCCCGGAGGAGGTCGCCGCCGGATACGGCACGAGCCTGCCACTCGTCCACGACGTCGGATACCGCGAGGTGGCGACCTTCGAGGACCGTGAGCGCGGCAAGCTGCCGCTGTGACCGAAGAGCTTTTCCTCGAAGACGCCTACGTCAAAGAGTTCGAGGCTCGCGTAGCGCGGCTTGATGGCCGGGAGGTCTTGCTTGGCCGGACGGTTTTCTATCCCGGTGGCGGGGGCCAGCCGCCGGACAAGGGTACGCTCGGCGTAGGCCCTATAAACGCCAGTGTCGTTGACGCCAGGCGCGAGGGAAACAGCATCGTTCACGTCCTCGACAGGGCGATCCCCGACACTGTCAGGGATTTGAAGGGCGAGTTGGACTGGGAGCGGCGATACGCGCACATGCGGTATCACACGGCGTTGCATGTTTTGTCGGGCGTGATCTGGAACGAGTTCGGGGCGAAGGTGACAGGCGGCCAGATGCGTCCGGATCGCGCGCGGATGGACTTCTCTTTTCCGGGAGAATGGACGGGCGAAGTCGTCGGTGAGATAGAGCGCCGGACGAACGAGGCGCTCGCGGAGGAGCTTCCGGTCAGGGTCTACGAGTTGCCACGCGAGGAGGCGCTCCGGAACCCTGACCTCATCCGCACCCAGGTCAACCTGGTCCCCGAGCGGGTAAATACCATACGCATCGTCGAGATAGAGGGGCTGGATACCCAGGCCGACGGAGGGACTCATGTGGCGAACACCAAAGAGGTGGGGGAGTTGGAGATCACCGGCCATAAAAGCAAGGGCCGCCAGAACAAGCGGATAGAATTCGCGCTGCGATGAGATCCATCGGCGCATCCTTCGTACTGATCGCGTTCCTGCT
>JBPCLT010000337.1:0-13708 GCA_051003015.1 Rubrobacteraceae bacterium
TTCGCCACGAACCCGATCCTCAGTATGTTCGTGTCCCTGTCCTCACGAGAAAAGGTCAGGCCCTTGCTGAGGTTGGTGCGCACGATATCGCCGTCGAGCACCTCTATCCTGCCGAACTTCTCGCGTAGCTCCTTCTCGACGATCTCCGCTATGGTCGTCTTGCCGGCGCCCGAGAGCCCCGTGAACCATAGCGTGAACCCGCGTCCATACCTGCCGTTTACGTTGTCCATCCTCTTTCCTTTCTTTGCTTAAGGACTACTTGTCTTCGTACACTCTGGGCTGTTTGATCACTCGTTCTTCATCCCGCAAACCATCTATAAGAACCTTGACGACCTCGGGGCGCGAGAACTCCGGCGGCGGATATTCGCCCTTGCCCAACATCTCCCGCACCTTCGTCCCACTGAAGAACACATGCGCGTCCTTGCCATGCGGACACGTCTTGGACGACGCCATCCCCTCGCAGTTCAGGCAGAAGAAGGCATGCTCGTACATAAGCGGCGTGATCCCCAACTCATCCTCCTCGAACTCCCCGAAGATGTGCTGCGCGTCGTAAGTACCGTAATAGCTCCCGACCCCAGCATGGTCCCGTCCGACGATGAAGTGCGTGCATCCATAGTTCTTGCGGCACATCGCGTGGAAGATGGCTTCCCTCGGACCCGCGTACCTCATCGCCGCCGGGAACACCGCGAGCGTGGTGCGGTTCGCGGGATAGTAGCGGTCCAAGATTGTCTCGTAGGATTTCATCCTGACCGCCGCGGAGATGTCGTCTGACTTGGTCTCGCCGACGAGGGGATTCAGAAGAAGTCCGTCCACTATCTCCAGCGCGCTCTTCTGGATGTATTCGTGGGCGCGATGCACTGGGTTTCTCGTCTGGAATCCGACGACCTTCTTCCAGCCTTTTTCGGCGAAAAGGGTGCGAAGCTCGGCTGGCTCGTAGTAGTAGCCGGGGAACGGGCGCGGGTTTGGCTCGTCCTCGATGAGGGTGACCTCGCCCCCGATCAGGGTGTCCCCCTGGCGATGGATCGCGGCGACGCCCGGATGATCCGTGTCCGTGGTGCGATAGACTTCGCTGGCCTCGCGCTCACGGTCGTAAGAGAACATGTCCTCGACGATCATCGTGGCGACGATCCGACCGGCTCCGTCCGTGAGCGCCACGTCCTCGCCCTCGGTGAGACCGTCGGCCTCTTCCGGGCTGATGGAGAGCGTTATCGGCAAGCTCCATACCAGGCCGTCCTTGAGGTGCATGGTCTCGACGACGCTATCGTAGTCCTCCTGGACCATGAAGCCCGTGAGCGGCGAGAAGACGCCGGTGGAGATCATCTCAAGGTCGGAGAGAGCGCGCGGCCCGAGCGTGACCTTCGGCAACTCCGCGGCCCGTTGCTTGCGCTCTTCGCGCTCCCCGGCGGGGGTGCGGCGGTCCACGAGTTCCCCGCCGTGCGGGGCGATGGTCACGTCTTCGATGCGAATCGTCATCGGCTTACCTCCAGGACGGGCTCGTTTCGGACGGGAAGCCGGCGCGAGACCCTTCCGGCGAGCCCGGCGGCGCAGTGGTCCCACGGGCGCTCGCCGACGACCCAGAGTCTCAGCTCACCGGCGTATCCACGGGCGATTTCGAGGAAGCGGTCGCGGTCCATGCCAGACGCTTCTAGGGTATCGCCCCACTCGTTCCAGAGGGGGTCCACCACGAAGCTCGCCTCGTTTACGATCCGGGTGCCCTCTTCTGGAGAGTCTTCCAGAAGGGTCCGGGTCTCCATCCGCAGTTCTATCGGCTCCTCTGGCAGAGGCAAATTTCCATGCGCTGCTTCCAACTAGTATCTCACCGCTTCGTGTTCTGCTGGGGCACGATCTGTCCCCGCGTAGTTTTCCAGGTGCTCTTCGTAGTCTATGAACAGCGGGGCTTCCGGATCAAAGGCCCGCTTCAGGCTCTTGAAGGCCACCCTTTTGTCCAAAGCGTCTAGCTTATAGAGTGAATCCGGTTTGTCAAGTGAACGAGTGTACAATTTTTCGCGCACCGACTCGAATGCCACCCTGCCCTCCTCCGAACGTACTAGCACGCTGGAGTACCCATCTTCGCTCCCGACGCTCCCCACGGAGATGTCCGCCGCGTGACCCATGAAGTCCGCGCACTCGTCGCAGCCCTTCAGGGCCGCGCCGTGGAAGTCTTTGATCGGCTCCTCGAAAATTGTCTCTCCATCGTGGTCCTGGACGATGAGCTTGCCCTTCATCACGTCCACCCGGCCCACCTCGTCGAGGTCAACGCCCCGCTTGTCCCTGACCTCTTCGAGCATCAGTTTCTCGTAGTTGAAGCTCTTGGTGCAAAGGAGAGCGATGGTGAGCGTGATCGCCTCGACCCGCGAAGAGCCCCACGTCCACGGCCTGGCCTGCATGGCCTTGATGCCTTCGATCTCACACGGCGTCCCGACCACGGCGATGCGAGGGTTCGGTGGCAAATCGTAGTCCTTGAAATCCGCATGACCCAGCGCGAGCGTCTGGTTGTAGAAGCTCCCGGCGGACTCCCTGACCTCCTCGGGCGTCGTCGCCACGAACGCCTCGCCCTTCCACCGCTCCGTTTCGCTCTCCCGGGCGACCAGCGCGCCGTCTATCTCATCGGTTTCGAGGAGCGATATGAGCAGCGCGCTCACGAACCCACCGTCCTGCGCCCCCTCGATGTCATCCCTGACACGGGCCGTATAAGTCTCATGCACGCACCCGAGGCCATTCTCGGTGTAACCGGCGCCGTTGCCGGTAATTTTCCACGTCGACTCGTACTGCAATCCGCCGCGCGGGCAGAAGTCCCAGCACAAAGAGCAACCGGTGCACATCTTGACGAGGGTGGGCAGGTCGTCCTCGCCGATGCCTATGGAGTCGGTCGGGCAGGCGGCGACGCACACGCCGCACTGCACGCACCTGTCGGCGTCTATGACCGCCTGCTCCAGGTCCCAGAACCACACCTTACCGGGAGCCTCGTCAATGTCGTTCATCATCTCCCGGATATCGAAGCCGGCCACGCTACTTTCTCCCAATTTCGACTGGCTGGCGGCCTTTCAGGGTGTCGCGCAGTTCCCGGTTTTGCGTACGGCGCGCCCATTCGTGGAACCGCTCGCCCTCGCGCCCCTCGTCCCTGAACCGCTCGAAGACGCGGACCAGGGCGTCGGGAACCTCCTCGGCGGGACGGGCGCCTTCCACCCAGTCAATGAACGCGGCGTCCATGCCGAGCGAACCTCCGAGACCGATGTCCACGCCCTCGACTATGGAGTCCTGCGTCTTCGCCGTCTCGCCCCGGAAGCCGATGTCCCCGATCTGGGGCTGCGCGCACGACGCCGAGCAACCGGAGAAGTGCATCCTGACCGCCTCCTGGCCGATGTCCCCCACGCGCTGGTCCATCTCGCGGGCCCACTCCAGAGCCCGGATCTTGGTCTCCACGATGGCGAAGCGGCAGAATTCGCTGCCCGTGCACGCCACGACCCCACGCTCGAACGCGCCGGGGTTCGGCGAGTATCGCTGAAGCAGCGGCTCCGAAAGCAGATCGTCCAGCCGCTCCTCTGGCACGCCAGTGATGATGAGGTTCTGGTCCGTGGCGAGCCTGATCTCGCCCCCGTACTCCTCGGCAAGCTGCCCGGCCTCCTCGAACTGCTCCCCGCTCATCCTGCCCACAGGCACGTTCAGCCCGACGTAATATAGGCTGTCCTCTTTTTGCGGATGGACGCCGACGTGGTCACCCCGGTAGCGCTTCGTCAGATCCTCTCCGGCGGGCTCCAGCTCGATGGAGACGCGCTTCTGCAGCTCCTCACGGAACTGCTCCGGCCCGAGTTCCTGCACCAGATAACGCATCCGGGCCAGCCAGCGGTTCTCACGGTTGCCGAGCTCCCCGAATACATGGGCGATGCCGCGCGTGACCTCCACCGCGTCCTCGGCCCGAACAAAAACGTCAATGTCCGACGCCATCCGAGGTCCGTCCGAGAGTCCGCCCCCGACGCGCAGGTTGAAGCCGATGGTGCCGTCCTCGTGGCGGGCGGGGAGCAGTCCGATGTCGTTGATCTCCGCCTGCGCGCAGTCCTCCAGACATCCCGTCACGCTCATCTTGAACTTCCTCGGCAAATTGGCGTACTCGCGGTTGCCGGTGAAGTAGTCCGAGATCGCCTGGGCCACCGGGTATGCGTCTATGACCTCCTCGTGGCTCGTCCCTGAGACCGGGCAGCAGAGCACGTTGCGCGCCGAGTCGCCGCACGCCTGCACGGTGGTGATGCCGGCCTCTTCCAGGCGGCGCCAGACCTCGGGGATGTCGCGCATCTTGAGCCAGTGCATCTGCACGTCCTGGCGGGTGGTGATGTCCAGGAAGTTGTTGCCGAAGTGCGGGTTCTCGACAGGGCCGTGGGCGAAGTCCGAGGCTATCTTTCCGACGACCTTCGTCTGTTCCGCCGTCAGGATGCCGCCCGGAACCTTTATGCGCATCATGAAAGCGTCGCCACCCTGCTTCTGTGGGTAGATGCCGACCCACTTCAATCGCTCGACCTCGCCCGGCACCTCGTCCATCTTCGAGAGGTCTTTGGAGTAGGTGTCAATGATGGCCTGGCGCACCTCAAGCGGGTGACGCTCGAGCTTGATCTTCTCTACCTTGTTGAGCTTCTGCTCCCTGAGACTACGCACGCCCCACCTTTCCGTTTGCTACGTGAATGCCGCACTCCGTCTTCTCCGACCCATCCCAGCGACCGGCGCGCGCGTCCTCGCCTTCCCGCACCGGACGGGTCTGCGGCTCGCATCCGATGCTGCGGTAGCCCATATCGAGGAGCGGGTTCATCGGGACGCCGTGCTCCCGCACGTACTCCTCGACTTGCTCCGAACTCCACGCGACGAGCGGGGAAATCTTGGCAACCCCGAAATACTCGTCCCACCCGACGACCGGCGTCGACGCCCGATCCGGAGTCTGGTCGCGCCGGATGCCGGTCGCCCAAGCTTCATAGTTCGCAAGGTGCTTCCGCTGCGGCGCGACCTTGCGGACCTGACAACACAGGTCCGGCTCGCACGTATACATCCGCGGCCCGTACCGCTCGACCTGTTCCTCGACCGAAAGCTCCGTCCGCACCACGTCCAGCGGCAGTTCGTAGCGGTCCATCGCCTCCTCCCGGAAGCGCACCGTCTCATCGAACAGGAAACCGGTATCAATGCTGAAGACCCGGATCTGATCCGTGATCCGCGAAACCATGTCAAGGAGGACCATGCCTTCGGGGTTGCCAAAAGACACCGAGAGCGTCAGACCCTCCCCATAAGCGTCCACCGCCCAGCGCAAGACTTCCTCCGGTTTGCTGCCTTCGAGGACCTCCGCCGCGCGCGAAACCTCATAGCCACCCGGTAAAGTCCGTTCGCGCTCATACCGCAGACCTTCGTACATGTTGCCCCTTCCTGGGAAAGAGAGAAATTCTTCGAATGTCGAGCAGAAAGATTAGCCGCAGCAGTAAACGCTACATCGAACGCAGCCAGAATCGGCGCGCGGAAGCGGGAACAAAGGATCTTTGCCTGTGATCTTCATCCTCATGGCTCCCGATGGTAAGCACCATATCCCATCCCGTCAATGGGAAACCCGATAAATTTTGTCGGATTTGAAAAATTTTGGTGAAATCGGACACTGGTCGAGCCGATTCTTCCTTCTGGCGAAGGATGTCGGGGCGTCTGTGGAACGACTATCGGCATTGGTCGGTGGACGGGACCTACGGGCGGATGCTCGACGCCGCGCGCTCCGCGTGTTCGGAGATGGATGACGCGGCAAACATGTAAAAGAAGGCTATTCAGATTCGTGGAGCGTGTCATGCGCCGCGCTCGTGGTCGGCGAGGACTTCATCGAGTACGCGGCGGGCCTTTTCTGCTTCTGGGGGGTTCGTGTCGATGTGTTCGGCCAGTGTGATCAGGGTCTTCCACAACGTCCAACCGCGACCTCGCACCCAGGTTGCGTCGTCCAGCTTGAGGGCCGCGCGAAACGCATCCCGGCTTTCCCCTCCAAAGAGAGTCCACGCAATCGCCAGATCGCATGCGGGATCTCCCACCCCCGAGGTCCCGAAGTCTATGACGGCGCTCAACCTGCCCCCCTCGACCAGCAGGTTACCGGCGGCGACATCACCGTGGAACCAGACAGCCGGGCCGCGCCATTTTGTTTCGAGGGCCGCTTCCCACGCCGCGCTCGCGGCGTGGGCATCGATCCTGCCGTCGAGGGCGGCTATCGCTTGCCTGGTCTCGGCATCGTATACCGTCAGCGATCCGCTGCGGAAGAAGTTGTGCCGCCCAGGTGGCGGCCCACCGGCGGGGTCGATCCGCCGCAGGGCAATGAGGAATCGAGCCAGCGCGGTCGCAAACTGGCACAGATCGGCGATACCCTCGATAGTCGCGGTCTCACCTTCGAGCCAGCGGTAGACGGACCACCGCCAGGGATAACCCTCGGCCGGCGCCCCCTTCGCCAACGGGACGGGGATCGAAAGCGGGAGCAGCGGCGCAAGTTTCAGCAACCATTGATGTTCCTTTTCTACCTGTAGCGCGTACGCTGCGGCACTCGGCAGACGCACCGTCATGTGCGCGCCGAGATGAAAAGTCCTGTTGTCAACGCCGCCAACCTCGACCGGTTCGATGGGCAGGTCCGCCCACTGGGGGAATTGCGTACCGACCAGTCGGCGCACGAGCGATACATCGATGTTCACTTCGTCGTCGGGCATTCTACTGTCGGGCATAAGTTCTCCCTTCGTGCTAGACCCGCCGCGCGACGTGCAGCAGGTATTCTTTGCGGTCGAGTGGGTTGTGATCCGACCGCGGCCGGGTCGGGACCTCGCCGCGAACCGGTTGGTAGGAGTCGAAGACGAATTCCAGCACGCCTTCGCCACGAGTCAGCGCCGGCAGCCGTTGCTGCAACTCGTGGACCCGAGCCGCGGGGATTTCACCCTCCAGCGTGTACGATGAACCCCGCATTTCCTGCGTTTGCGGAACAGCACGCAACCGTGCCAGTACGGGCATCGTCGCCCCGAACGTGTCTGCCGGGACCTCGAGGTGGAAGCGGTGGATCGGCTCGCACACCACGGTGCCGGCCTGATTGAGCGCGCTCATCAAGACCAGCGGCGTCAGGTTACGGAAGTCCCCGGCGGTGCTCGACATGCTCTTGTCAAAGACGCCATGAGCGCTGCTCTGCCGCGCCCAATAGCCGGAATGCGTCATGGTGACCGTGCAGTCGGTGACCTGCCATCCGCAGATCCCCTGGCGCAGCGTTTCGTGGACCGTTTCCTCGACCGCCGTGAAGAACGAGGCCGGCATCGTCCCATGCAGATCGGCCTCCAGCCGGAATTCCACGCCGGTGTCGAATGGAGCCGGATCTATGCGCAGCCCGACCGTTGCGAGAAACGAGTGGGGCTCCTTGTCGATGATCTCGACCGCTGCGCCGACGCCGATGGGCCGTTCGATGCAGATCGTCATCGTCTCGCGGAATGTGACATCAACGCCGAATTCGTTCGCCAGCGTTGCCTGGATGACCTCTTTCTGAACCTCACCGTAGAGCGAGACGAATATCTCCCGCCGGGCATCGTCCTGCCGCACGTTGATCAGTGGGTCCTGCTCGGCGAGTTGGGTGAGCGCAACGTGCAGAGCGCCTTTATCGGCGGGACAGCAGGGAACGACTACCGTTTCCAGCGTCGGCGGGGCGAAATGGTGGCGCTCCGGGGTCGTCCATGAAATGCCGATCGTGTCGCCGATCCGAATATCCCCGAGCCCCCATAGCCTGCCGATCTGGCCCGCGGCGACCGAGGCTTGCTGGACGGTCGAGCCGCGCTGGAAGACGCTGATCGCGGTGACCTTTCCCTCCTCGTCCCGACCGAATCGCAGCCGGTCCCGCACCCGTACCGTCCCCGAGAACATACGAACGTACGCGATCTTCTCCCCGGCCGGACCCCGTTCGACCTTGAAAACCGCGCCCGAAACCGGGCCATCGCCATCGCCTTCGGCCGCAGGCAAGAGCTCCATGATGCCGGCGATCAGCTCATCCACGCCCGCGCCCGTGATCGCCGATCCCAAGAACACCGGATACGCGAGGGCCTGCCCCGTTTGCGCCGCGAGCCCGCAGCGCAGTTGACTGTACGAGACCGCTCTCTCGTCGTTTACGTATGCGGCAAGAAATGCATCGTCGTGGTCGGCGAGTAGATCAACCATCCTGGAAGTAAAATCAGCGTCGGCGGCGCCGTATGGCGTGAAACCGGGACTGCGGGTGCCCAGCCCGCTCGTCGATCCCATCGGGATGATCGCCGGGGCCAATTTCTCGGAGATGCTCCGCAGCAAGCGTTCATATTGCGCGCCATCGCGATCAATCTTGTTCACGAAGATGAGGGTGGGAATGCGCAGCCGCCGCAACGTCCGCATCAACACGCGGGTCTGCGGCTGCACGCCCTCCACGGCCGAAACCACCAGCACGGAGCCATCGAGCACGCTCAACACTCGTTCCACCTCGGCGATGAAATCCGGGTGGCCGGGCGTGTCGATCAGGTTG
Source organism: Rubrobacteraceae bacterium (assembly GCA_051003015.1). Taxonomy (GTDB): domain Bacteria; phylum Actinomycetota; class Rubrobacteria; order Rubrobacterales; family Rubrobacteraceae; genus JACDGB01. The sequence goes on from JBPCLT010000337.1 coordinate 8,510, forward strand.
ACCGTTACGTCATCGATGACGAACGATACGACTGCGGACTTGATGGTGATTCCGCGCTGCCGTTCCAGCGCCAAAGTATCGGTCTGGGTACTGCCGTCATCGACGCTGCCGATCTCGTCAATGACACCGGCGGCGTGGAGCAGCCGCTCGGTTAAAGTCGTCTTACCGGCGTCTACATGCGCCAGAATCCCCAGGTTCAAAGTTCGCATAGAGCGTCATGTCCTTCAAGTGGATAGCCATTTCCTCCTGGATAGACACGAACGCTCGGCGCATTTCCCTCTCCTTGCTTGATCGGCTGTCGTCGGGAGTTTAACAGGAGGCCACCCCGGTGGGCTACCGGTTTATCTGGCCGCTCAGCCGACGAGCCAGCGGAGCAGCCGGCTCCTGCGAGCGTCGAAGATCCCGCCCGCGACTCCCGGACAAGCCGGCAGGATCGGCCGCCACGCCAAAAATTTGCCCGTTGCAAGGCCGCCAGGCTTCGACGCCGACCCGTATCCGCGCCGCCATCGTCCTCGACCATCGCATCCGCATTGAGAGGACACGCCTTATTTCATGTCTCTACTTCCGGGTGGATCTATATCTTCGTAACCCTGGTGTCGAATGGCGCGGGCGTAGAGGACGATAGCTGGATGCCTTTTACCGGAACATGTCCCTCTCCGGCGGCATGAGCAGGTCCTTGCCGGACCCGGCCGCCCGCTCGTAACCGTAGCCGCGCACGACTGCGGCAGGCACGCCATCGGTCTTGCCCATCACCAGTTCGGCGGCGGCGGCCAGTTCGTCGGCGACGGCGAGTACGCTGGCCTCCAGCGGGTTGCCGTGGGGGTCTTTTCCGCCCCGGTAGTCAGCGAGCGGGTCCATGCCCGAGACGCCGACGGCCACGTCCATGATCCCAAACCGCCACGCCCGCCCGAAGGAGTCGGAGACGATAACCGGGAGGTCGAGGTCCGTCAGGTCCCGGAGCAGTTCGCGTAGCTTCAGCGCAGAGGCGTCGGGGTCCGCTGGGAGGAGGCAGACACTCTCTCTGCCAGGGACATTGGAGGCGTCCACTCCGGCGTTGGCGCAGACGAAGCCGTGGTGGGTCTCGGAGATGATGACGCCACGGTCCATGCGAACGATCCGGCGACTCTCCCGGAGCACAACCTCGATCTGGCGCGGGTCCTTGCCATGCTCGGCGGCGAAGCGTTTGGCGAGCGCCGAAGGCTCGACCGAATCGAGACCCACGATACGGCCCTCCGCCTTGCTGATGACCTTGTGCGTGACGACGAGGATGTCCCCGGCACGGAGCCAGACCCCGGCCGTCCGAGCGATGAGGCCCGCGAGTTCGTCGCCGGGACGTATCTCCGGGATGCCCGTAATTGGGAGTATCTCGATGCCGCGGTTCGTGGTCTCCATGCAGCGGTAGACGCTACCACAAAAGAGCGGCCCATCGGGATGGCGGGCCGCTGGTCTGGTTCGCGGGTTGACTACTCTTCGTATTCGGGGCAGGCTGGCGCTGTGGCGTCGTAGGCGCTCGACGTGTCGTGTTGGACGGCGCGCAGAGCGTCCGTACGCCCGTTGCCGAAGCACTCGTCGTAGCCCTGTTTGCCGATGTCTATGGCCGTGTTTTGCATGTAGGATTCGACTTTGGTTGGCGACAGGATCACGTCGCCGTCATTGCCGATGGCACCGAACTCGCTGACGATCAGGGCAGCGACCCCCGCTGCGTGCGGGGAGGCCATTGACGTTCCCTGGATGCATCCGTAGGTGTTGGCTGGGAAAGTCGAGAGCACGGTGGTATTGCAGTCGCCGGTGTTCCCGTTGCCGCCCGGCGCGCCGATGTCGGCCAGGCCGGCGCCGTAGTTCGAGTAGCGGGCCTTCTCACTCTGGCGTCCGAGGGACATCGTGCCGATCACGCCCTCCGTCTCGGCGGGGACGACTTCGCACTCGTTCGGGATCGGCTCGCCGTCGTCATCAACGGGATGGGCGAGGTCCTGATCCGAGTTCCCAAGAGCCGCGACCGGCGTCACGCCCTGGCAGCGGCATCGAAGCCGTCTTGCCCCACTGTGCCGCGAAGCAACACGTTGTAACGCTTGAGTTCGGCGGTCTGAGCATCGGCCGCCTGCTGTACGGCCACCATAGCCGCGGCGACGCCTAGCATGAGCGCCACCCCTAGCAGAATGCCGGAAGCCTGGATCCTAAGCACGAAACATCCCTCCTCATCTCGAAGAACACACTCCGAGTTCTCCGCCCTTGAAGTGACAAAAGGCCGCCGGCGCGGCTTCCGTTCCCTCCACGAAAGGTCCCTCGCTCCAACGTGAACTTTATATCAAAGTATTTTTGCTCTCGCAGGCATGCGCCAGATCCTCAGCCGTATCGAGGTCGAAGGCGAGGCCGGGACGCCGGACGATTCGCGCCCCGAGCCCACGCTCCCTGGCCGCCCGCAGATGCTCCTTGAAGCTGTCGGAACCAAAGAAGAAAGGCAACGCATCCGGCGGACGAAGGAGGAGAGCATTGGTGCCGGAGCACACGTCGTCGGGAGCAATGGTGATTGAAAATCCTGCCTCCGTTTCATTCAGCAACTCGCGGACATCATCCGGCTCAAGCAGCGGCAGGTCGGCGGGGAGAACGAGCAGGGCCGCAGCTCCACTCTCCATCGCCCATCTTCGCCCATCTTCCAGCGCCGGGTTCAGACCCCGGCCTTCCTGGAGCAACGGCGTCGCCCCGTGCTTCGAGGCGAGATCGAGGACCGTGAGATCCGGACTCACGACGCATACATCGTGTACGCCTGCCGCCTGCAGCGCCGACAGGACGCGATCCATCATGCGCAGGACGAGGCTGGCGCGGGCTTCGGGGCCGAGGATGGATCCCAGGCGGCTCTTCGCCTCTCGTAAGTCCTTGACCGGCACGACCGCATGTACGTTCATCGCGCCGCCAGCGAGCCCGCGAAACCGAGGACTTCCCGCGCCAGGCGTTCCCGATCTGGCGCGTCGCGCATAACCGCGTCCGTGGCGTGGACGGTCATGCCGAGGGCCGAGATATCGTTTCGCTCGACTTCATCGGCGAGGTCTATCACCATCCCATCCACGAGACCTTCATACATCCGGGCGACGCCTGTAGCGGATACTTCGTGCCCGAGCGAGGCGAGCATCCTGTCCGCGGGTCCTTTGAGCGCCCGCCCCCCGACTATCGGGCTGACGGCGACTTTCGGCGCGGGAGAGGCGGACACGGCCTCGCGCATGCCTGGGACGGCGAGGATCGGGCCGATGCTCACCACCGGGTTGGATGGACAGAACACAATGGTTTCCGCCCTGGCGAGCGCGTAGAGGACGACGGTGGTGGGACGAGCTTTTTCTACGCCGCGCAGTTCGACGCCCCGAACCTCGTCTCGCTGGCCGCGGCGCACGAAGTATTCCTGGAACTCCAGCCTCCCGGCGGGCGTGTCGAGAGTGGTGGATACTGGCTCGTCGCACATCGGAAGGACATAACTCGGGATGCCGAGTGCGTCCGAGAGAGCGGCGGTGACGCCCGTGAGCGACACGCCGGAGCGCAGTCGGGCTGAACGGAGTACGTGGGTTGCCAGGTCCCGGTCGCCGAGCTTGAACCAGGTATCCTCGCCGTAGCGGGCGAGCATTCCGAGGGCATCGAAGGTCTCCCCAGCTATGCCCCATCCTGTTTCGGGGTTGGCGATGCCGGCCAGGGTATACATCACGGTGTCGAGGTCGGGGCAGATGCGAAGGTCCCATAGATCGAAGTCGTCTGCGGTGTTCACGACTACGGTGAGGTCTCCGGGCGGGAGCGCGGCTTGCAAACCTGCCGCCAGCTTTGCGCCACCGACCCCGCCGGCGAGAGCGACTACCTTCATCGCCGTTCGAGGGCGTGGCTCATCAGGGCGACCTGGCTGAGGACGTCCGTGATCCTACCGTCCATCGCCATCTCCAGCGCCTCCCCTAGCGGCACGCGCCGGACTTCGAGGACCTCTCCGCCCTCGGGCTGCTTCTCGCCGGGCTTGAGGTCCGTAGCCAGGAACCACACCGCATACTCGTCCGCGACGGAGTTGGAGAGGTACGCTTCACCTAGCATCCGCCAGCTCTCCGCCTTGAACCCGGTCTCTTCCTTCAACTCGCGTTTGGCGGCTTGCAGAGGTTCTTCGCCTTCGGGACAGCCGCCTTCGGGTATCTCCCACGAATATTGCTCCAGAGGATAACGGTATTGCCCCACCAGATAAGTGTGTCCGTCCTCGACCGGCAACACGCCTACGGCGACGTTCTTGTAGTGGACGACGCCGTAGATACCGGGCTCGCCATCAGGGCGCGTGACCCGGTCTTCGCGGACGGAGATCCAGGGGTTCTCGTACACCCGCTCCGAGGATAGAGTCCGCCACTGGTTGGCCTCATTCGGGTTCATGGCGTCTCCTGCGCGAACGAGCCGTACATCATCGCCGCAGCGAGCCGTTCGTCGTCCCAGCATAGCCGGCGCGTGCGTTCGATCATGGCTTCCTGCCCGAGCATCCACCCTCCGTCGCCCATCGCAAGCCGCTATCTTAGCACCGCAAGGAAGAGCCGCCGAGACGCCGCTGGTCGGAACATCCGCTTGTACTCCAGGCTCCGGGGACTTACTGAACGAACCAGTAATAATAGGGCGCATGCGGCACAAGAGGAGCGCCTTTGCTGGGAAGCAACTCTATCCGCAGGGTCTCGGAGTCCACGTACTGTGCGGGTATGGTGTAAGAAACATCCAGCCATCCCGAGGCGGTGGATTGGAAGACCCACCTTCCGACGTAGCGGCCGTCGGCGCGTACCCTCAGGTCGAAGGGGACGCTGGTCGTGCGCATCACGATCGTCAGCGGTCTGCCGGGGGAGATCCCGCTCACGACGAACTCCTCGCTCCCAGGCACCTGGCGTCCGGCGTCCGTGACTACGTCTCCATCCGGGTATTCCTGACGAAGCAGGAGGTTGGATGGAGCAAGCCCGACGAGCGGCGTCCGCGTCCGGTAGCCGTGCTGCTCCTCGCTCTGGATATCGGCGACGTCGAGGGTGTCCCGCACTTCTCCCTCCCCGCGAAATGATGCCCCGCTCCGCGCCAGCGACCAGTCCGCACGGTACACTACGACCTCGTCGGATCCGACGACCGGTGCAACGTCGGGCCTGCTGGTGAGGGTGAACCGGGCGATCTCCTCACCCATTACCCCGGCCGTCTCGAGCCCCGAGAACCATTCAGGGT
>JBPCLT010000338.1:0-4122 GCA_051003015.1 Rubrobacteraceae bacterium
GGCGTTACGCATCTACCTCAAACGAGCCTTACGAGGACCTGACGCAGGTGGGGTACGTGGGGCTCTTGAAGGCGGTCAACGGCTACAACATTGACTCGGATGCGAAGTTCAGCTCCTACGCCTACTCTATGATAGACGGCGAGTTGCGCCACCACTTCAGGGACACGGGCCTCATAAAGCGTCCCCGGTGGGCCCGGAGCCTGTACGCCAGGATCTCCGAAGCGACCACGGATCTGACCGCCGAACTGGGACGCCCGCCGCTCCCCGAGGAGGTGGCGAAGGAGGTGAACGTTACCGTCGAGGGTGTCATGGAGGTGATGAAGCTCTTCCTCGACACCAACGTCTCCTCGCTGGACGAGACGTTCACCCACGACGGCGAGACCGGTCCTGATCTCTCGGCGATCAAAAGCCTTCAGTACGAGACGTTCTCGCTGCCGGTGGAGGATCGTATCCAATTGGAGCAGGCGCTGGAATCGTTGTCGGAGGTGCAGAAAAAGGTCGTCTACCTCTTCTTCTACAAAGACATTTCGCAGACGGAGATCGGGAAGATGCTCGGCCTGCCCCAGCGCAACATCTCGCGCATCATCGCTTCGTCCGCCAAGTCCCTGAAGGACCGCCTCGGCTCGTGGAATTAGCCTCGCTTGCCTTGCGGTTTCTGTAGAATATCTCCCCACGATACCTGACGACTGAGGGGGCGCGATTGGCGTTTTGGGGAGAACTGGGCGACAGGATAGTCGGGGCGCCTTCGATCCTGGCGGCTGACTTCGCCAACCTGGGCGATGAGGTGCGCCGGGCGATGATGGGCGGGGCCGAACTGGTCCACTTCGACGCGATGGACAACCATTTCGTCCCCAACCTGACCGTGGGACCCGTGGTGGCCGCCTCCCTCGTTGAGGCGACGGACCTGCCCGTGGACGCCCATCTCATGGTGGATAACCCGGATAATCTGATCCTCCCTTTCATAGAGGCGGGCGTCGCGAGCATCTCGGTCCAACCGGAGGCCGTCACCCACCTGCACCGCACGCTCGACGTGATCCGGAACGGTGGCTGCGAGGCCGGCGTCGCCCTGAACCCGACCACCCCGCCGGAGTTCATCGGGTGGACGCTTCCATACCTGGACTACATCCTCGTCATGAGCGTCAACCCCGGTTTCGGGGGCCAGTCTTTCATCCCCGAGATGGCGGACAAAGTACGCCGGCTCAAGGAGATGACGGATCTGCCCATACAGGTGGACGGAGGTATCACCGTCGAGACGGCACCCATAATGGCCGAGGCTGGAGCGCAGGTCCTGGTCGCCGGCTCCGCCGTCTACAAAGGCAACCCCGAGACCGAGATGCGCAAGATCATCGAAGCCAGCCGCCGGGCCGTGCGCTAACTGTCGCCTTCCACGGGAAAGGCGCGTCTCAAATGTGGAGTACGTGCCTCAACGCGAGACAATCCGGTCGCTGCCGGAGGATTCCGCGCGCCCTCGCGAGCCACGCGCCGTCGTCCCACAATTGCCCCGCTTCGGTCTCGTGCCACTGACCGTCGAGGGTGACTATCGCCTCCACCTGCAACTCCCCGAGCCGGTCTATTATGTCGCCCGCGCGCCAGACGTTGCGAGGACTTTCGCCCTCGCTCAGGGCGGCGATGTCCTCCGGGTCCAGCAGGTAGTCGAACCTGGACTCCTCGGATGGCCCCTCGCCGGTGAGCATGTAGGGTGAAAGGAGGTCGAAAGCGGCGTCGCATGCTTTGTCTTCGGGGACATCGCCTGGTATAAGGACGAGGGCATAGTATCGCGTCACCGATTTACCTCCAGAGTCTCCAGAGTCACCTTCGTGCCAGCCGATAAGTTTACTCGTTCCCAGGTTCGGCGCGGTTCGGTCATGCCGATGGCCGTTGACGGCTTCCTTGTTGCGGCGCTCCCCCTGTGATATAGCTTGCCAAGTAACTTTCGGGGGCGGGTGGAATTCCCGCACCGGCGGTGAGTCTGGAGCGAATCGCTTCGGAGAGCCCGCGAACCTTCAGGTGTTCCTGAGGGTTGAGCCGGTGAAGGCCAGTGTTGTCTGGCCGTAGTCCGGCGCCGACGGTGAGAGTCCGGATGGGAGAAAGGATAGAGTGGCGCGTGAACGTTTCATGGACCGTGCCCGCGGCCTCGCCGAGCGCGGGCGTTACACGGCGGCCCCGAACCCTCTCGTGGGCTCCGTAGTCGTGTGGGACGGTGAGGTCGTAGGTGAAGGCTGGCATGCCCGAGCCGGCGGCGACCACGCCGAGGTGGCCGCGTTGAAGGCGAACGGGTCCTCGGCGAGCGGCGCCACGATGTATGTCACCCTGGAGCCCTGCAACCATCACGGCCGGACGCCGCCATGCACCGACGCCATCGTGGACGCCGGCATCGAACGCCTTGTGGTCGGTCACCTCGACCCCGACCCGCGCATGCGGGGGAAGAGCGTGGAGATCCTGCGCCACGCCGGGCTCGAGGTCGAGGTCCTTGATGACGGACTTTTCGAGCGCCAGAACGAGCAGTTCTTCCATTACATGAGGACCGGCCGCCCCTTCGTGCATCTCAAGCTCGCGGCCTCCCTGGACGGTAGGATCGCCACCCGGACCCGCGACAGCCGGTGGGTGACGGGCGAGGCGGCCCGGCAGCGGGCGCACCTGTTGCGCGCCGAGGCCGGAGCCGTGCTCGTCGGCGTGGGTACCGTGCGCGCCGACGACCCGCTACTTACGGCCCGCGGGCTGCCGGATACGCCACCCGCCATGACCCGCGTCGTCCTGGACCCGCGCCTCACCACGAGCGCGGAAAGCCGGCTGGCTCGCACGGCCCATGAATCTCCCGTCCTGATCTTCGCCGAAGAAGCGTCTCTCGACGGACGCGAGCACGCGCTCGCCGAACGTGGCGTGGAGGTCGTGACAGTGCCCCGGAGCGGCGGCGGACTGGACCTGGGCTCCGTCCTCGACGAGCTTGGCCGCCGGGGGATCAAGGGGCTCTTCGTCGAAGGCGGAGGCGAGACCGCCAGCGGTTTCGTCGCGGCGGGGCTCGTGGACAAGATGACCGTCTTCTACGCTCCCAAACTATTGGGACCGGAGGGCGTGCCCATGATCGGGGGTCCGCTCAGTCCAGGGCTCGTGGCCGATGCTCCCCGGTTCTCCGTCTCCGGCGTGGAGCAAGTGGGGGAGGATGTCGAGATCACGTTTTATCCAGAGAACCGAGAGGAGGAGCATGTTCACGGGACTGGTTGAAGGGACCGGCTGCGTCGTGAGACTGGAGCAGGGCGGCATGACCCTTCTCGCTGTCTCCGCGGAGTTGGCTGGCGAAGATGCGCGCATCGGGGATTCCGTCTCCGTGAACGGCGTCTGCCTCACGGTGAATGAGGTGGACAGGGGAACGCTCGTCTTCCATGCCATGCCGGAGACGCTGCGGCGGACGGCGCTCGGCGGCCTTTCGGAGGGGAGCCTCGTCAACCTGGAGCGGGCGATGGGCGCGGAGAGCCGGTTCGGGGGACACATCGTCCAGGGACACGTTGACGGGGTGGGCGAGGTACTCGGTGTGCGCCCCGAAGGAGACGCCGAGATGTGGACGTTCACTGCGCCCGCGGACGTTTTGCGGTACACCGTTGAGAAGGGCAGTGTCTGCGTTGACGGTATAAGCCTCACCGTGGCATCGCTGGACGAAGGGTCGTTCGACGTCTCGATCCTGCCCCAGACCCGCGAAAAAACCAACCTCCGGGAGTCGAAGCCCGGACGAAAAGTGAACCTGGAGGCAGATGTCATAGGAAAATACGTGGAGCGGCTCATGGAGCCGAGATTTAGGGAATTTACAGACTTCGAGAGGAGAGTGGAAGATGCCGTTTAGCCCGATAGAGGACATCATCGAGGACATTCAGGCCGGCAAGATGGTCATCGTCTGTGACGACGAGGACCGCGAGAACGAGGGCGACCTGACGATGGCCGCCGAGCTCGTGAGCGCCGATGACATCAACTTCATGGCGACCTACGGGAAGGGACTCATCTGCCTGCCGATGGCCGGTGAGATCGTGGACCGGCTGGAGATCCCGGAGATGGTCCAGCACAACTCATCGCGCATGGGCACGGCCTTCACGTCCTCCATCGAGGCGAAGGATGGCATCACGACCGGCATCT
>JBPCLT010000339.1:0-6240 GCA_051003015.1 Rubrobacteraceae bacterium
TCATAGAGGGTGACAAACCGAAGCCGGGCGGCCTCTTCCAGCCCGACGCGGAAGACCCGGTGGCCGCCTCCATGACGCGCTCTCCCGGCGCGGGCGACGTGGTGGCGATCACCGTGGAGCCCGCCGGCGGGTCTTCCGCGCCCACCAGCGATCCCATCCTGACGACCCAACTCTAAGCGACGCCTCTCCCGGCACATAAGCACTGTTTACCGTCATCGAGCGCGGGGTACCTTGCAAATAGGGAAGGCTAGGGAAAGGAAAACGTTTTGTCCGTCGCCCGAGTAACCGAGATCAGCGCTACCAACCCGAACAGTTTCGCGGAGGCCGTGAATGAAGGGGTCAACCGCGCCACGAGCACGCTCCGCAACGTAGAGGGCGCGTGGGTCAAGGACCAGAATGTCCTGATCGAAAACGGCAACATCGTCGGCTACAAGGTCAATCTGGCCGTAACCTTCGTCCTGGAAGGCGCCCAGGACATCGGCTAGATCTTCGCCTGACACCGGAAGGTTCAGAGGCCCCGGCCACACGGTCGGGGTTTCTATTTTTACGGCGCGTTCAGTAGTCCGGGGCGAGCCAGTCCAGGGCGACGGCCGCGGTCCAGGACTGGTCGCCGGAACCCAGAGGCTGACCGGTTAGGGGCTCGAAGTATTCGGCGAGGCCGCCGCGGGTGAGTTGATGCAGAGACTCTTCCCGGATATGCGCGGCAAGTCCGCTCTCTCCGGCCCGCTCCAGCGACCACCACAGGAGCCAGTTGATCACGGGCCACACCGGGCCCCGCCAGTAGCTGCGGGGATGGAAGCGAGGCTCCCGCGGGCTCGTGGAAGGCGGCAGGGTCCATCGCAGCCCCGGATTGCCGAGGAAATCCGGCGAGCGAAGGGTGTCGAGCAACGCCTTCAGCCGGCCAGGATCGAGAGAGCCAGCGACGAGCGGGGCGAAGCCCGCGACCGTTCGGACGCGCAGCGGCGCATCCCGGCGGAGGTCGTGGTCCAGGCAAAGGCCGAGGCCTTCGTCCCAGCATCCATCTAGGCCAGCGCGTCCGCGTTCGATCCAGGACGAGATCTTCATCCGCTCATCGTCCGGCGCGTCCACGACATCCGATAGCTTCAGCAGAGCTTCGTTGGCCGCGACGAGGATGGCCGAGAAGAGGACATCCTTTACCAGAAACGGGTGCGAGACGTAGACCACAGCCTCATCATAGCGGGCGCGCTTTACCAACTCGACGAGCCAGAGGTAGCGATCATACTCGAGGTCCGTCGGGCGCTCGGCGGCGTCTTCCACGTGCTGGAGGTCTCGGCGCCTGTAGTGTGGCACCTCGCCGATGGGCACCGCATCCAGCGCCTCGTCCCAGCGCGGCGAGTTGTCCGTGCCGCTCTCCCACGGGTGAAAGATGGTGACGAGGCCGGACCTCTCCGGGTCGCGCTCCGTGGCGAGGTAACGGTGCCACGAAAGGAGCCTGGGATACATCGCGTCCACGAAACGGTGGATATCCGCCAGATCCTCGCCATCCCTCTCCCGCGCTATCTCCAGGATGCGGCAGGCCGCGATGGCGTGGACCGGAGGTTGGCAAAGGCTGCTGGTCCGTGTGGGACGGGGCGGGGCGTCAGGGGATTCGGCGGCGGTGGCCCAGTGCTCCGGGCCAGGGAAGTAGCTGCCGGGCGGCGCGTGCGGGTCGAAAACGATGTGCGGGACCTTGCCATCCCGCCACTGGCCCATGAAGAGGGTCTCCAGTTCGCGGGCGGCGCGGCGGGTGTCGAGGTGGGCGAGCCCGATGGCTATGAACGCGCTGTCCCAACTCCACTGGTGCGGGTACAGGGTGGGAGAGGCCCGTGTCCATCCCCCCATGTCGTTGAGACGCAGGACCGCCTCGGCTTCGGGGATGAGGTCCCGCCATCTTCGGTACGAATCCTCCAGAGGGAAGCTCACGCACGACCCTTCGAGCCGGGCCTGATCTCCTCACCGGAAGACGGGATCATGGCCGGTCATGTTACCAGAGTCACGTTCACAGCGGCTCCGTGCCGGACGGTGTATACCCGGAGCATGATACGCCTCGGATATCCGGCCCAGAACCTGACAATACCGGAGACAACCAACCGCACGCTCCGGCTGGCGAGCCTGCACAACGTGGAGCGGCTGAAGAGCATCGTCCGGGAGAACATCGCCGACCTGAAGAACATCCTCCGCTGGAACGCGGAGCGCGGCATCGGACTATTCCGCATCGGTCAGGACCTCGCGCTATTCGCCTCTCACCCGGCTTTCCCCTACGACCGGGAATCGGCGCACGGCGGCGAACTTCGGGAGACTGGGGATCTCTCGCGCAAACTGGGCGTCCGCGTCGAATGAAACCCATGATCCGGATAGAATCTCGGCATGAGTAGAAGAGATCCAACGGAAACAGAGATCCGGGAGCTGCTTGAGCGTTCCCGCGCCGTGGCGGTCGTGGGGCTCTCAAGCGACCCGCGACGCCCGAGCCACGGCGTCGCGCGGGCCTTGCAGAGGTACGGTTTCAAGGTCTTCCCGGTCAACCCCAACCTGGATGGACCGGTGCTCGGCGAAAGACCCTACGCCTCGGTCGAGGAGATCCCATACCCCGTTGACATCGTGGACGTATTCCGCCGAAGCGAGGAGGTATTGCCCGTCGCGGCGGGCGCCGTGACCGCCGGGGCGAAGGTCTTCTGGACGCAACTGGGCGTCGTCAACGAAGAAGCCGCCCGTCTCGCCGCCGAAAGCGGTATGACCGTGGTGATGGACCGTTGTCTAGCGGTGGAATACACACGCCTCATGGGCCGTTGATGGACGTATTCGTGTACGGCACCCTCACGCGGGGCGAGCGCAACCACGACCGCTTCTGCCGGGGCGCGCTCCGCATCCGTGAAGCCACGATCCACGGTCGGCTCTACGATCTCCCATTCGGCTTCCCGGCCCTGGTGGCGCCCGATGAGAGCGTGCTAGCCGTGGGCACCCTGGATTACGCCGCCGACGCAGAGAGACAACGCTCCACCGTCCCCGAGATGATCCCAGCCCAGGGAGACATTGTTCATGGCGAGTTGCTCACCTTCGATGACCCGCTGACGCGGCTGCCCGCGCTCGACGGCCTCGAAGGGTTCCGGCCGGGCGAGGAGAGTTTGTACCGGCGAGTCCTGATCCGCGCGCGGGCCGAGGGCGAGACCACTGCGGTCTGGGCGTACGTGGTCGAACGGCCCTCCGGCGAGTATCTGCCGGGGGGTCGCTGGCCTGCGTGAAGCGCGTCAGGCCGTCGAAGCGTCAGACCGGGCGGATGCGCCCTCGTCTATGTCCTGCAGGGAAGCCTTCGAACCTTCGACGAACTTGCTCACGTGCTCCGACGGCATGGGCTTCGTGGCGAGGCTCACCCCGACCAGCACGACCGTGTTGACCACGAGGCCACAGATGCCGGCGTGTATCTCGAAGGGCGGCGGGGCGAGGAACGAGAAGTAGAGCATCACCAGGCTGCCGGAGATCAGGCCGGCGAACGCGCCTGCTTTGGTGGCCCGCTTCCAGAAGAATACCGCCACGATCAGGGGAAAGAACTGCACCACCGCCCCGTAGGCGCCGAGCAAGAGCCCCACCAATGAAGCCGGGTTGAAGAGCGCGAGCACGTAGGCGAACACCGAGATGACCACCACGAACACTTTGGTGAGCAGGACCACCCGGCTCTCGGGCATATCTTGCCTGAACACCGCGACGAAGAGATCCCTCACCAGCACGGTGGACGCGGTGTGGGCCAGGTTGGAACCCGTGGACATCGCGGCGGCCAGAGCCCCCGAGAGCATGATCCCTATGAACCACGGCGAGAAGTCCGCCACGCTCACCACCAGTTCCGGCAGGACATTGTCCGGGTTGCTAAGAGGGTCGTCCTGGAACACCAGGATGCCCGCGAACCCGATTATGAGGATCGGGATCAGGAGGTATCCGTAGAGCGGATAGAGGACGATGGTCTTCTTGATCGTCTTCTCGCTGTCCGCCCCGTAGGACTTCATGAACAGGTGCGGCCACATCGTGAACCCGATGGCGCTGACCAAGATGATCGAGGAGAAGGCCGCCCAACCCATGCCCTCCGCTCCCGGCATCGTCAGGTATTGTGGAGCCTCCGCCTGGATCTCCCGGAACATCGGCCCCACGCCGCCGTAGAAGCGGTTCGCCACCGCTATCCCGAGCACCCAGGCGACCACGACCATGATGATCCCCTGCACCACGTTGGTCCATCCGATGCCGCGCAGCCCGCTCGCGTAGACGTAGACGGTAACTATCACGAACGCCGCCAGCGCGCCGAGCCAGAACGGGACGTTCCCGTTCGTGGCGGCCTCGAACAGGTATCCGGCGCCCGTGATCTGGAGCGTCAAATACGGGATGAAGGCTCCGACGCTAACCAGCGCGATGATGGCGGAGAGCCCCTTGCTGGAGAACCGATCCGATATAAGGTCGGCCTGCGTCAAATACCCGTGCTTCCTTCCCAGACGGGCCGCCTTGGGACCGAGGACCCACCAGGGTAAAAGCCCCAGGCCCAGATATGCCATCAGGTACAGCGCCGGGGCGCCCTGGCCGTAAGCCCATCCCGGCCCGCCCAGGAAAGCGAAGGCCGAGAAGATCTCCGCCCCCATTATGAAGAACAGGATGAACAGCCCGATGCTGCGCCCACCGGCCACGTACCCTTCCAACGTTGAAGACTCCTGGTTGCGGGCCATGAGCCCGATCAAGAGCACGGCGACCAGGTACGCTACCGTGATTCCGGTGACGATCATCCAGTCCTGCATTACTCTTTACCTCCGTGCTCCAGACGGTACAGTATCAGGCACCCGACGAAAACCATGAAGACCCACAGCACGTACCAGAAAAAGAAAAACGGCAACCCGAATACGAGCGGCTCCACCCGGTTCGCGACGACGGCCCCCGGCCAGATCATCGCCAGCGTGCACACCAGGAAGTACACGCCCATCCCGATGGCCACCTTCTTCCCGCGGTCCACGGCCCCTCCTCTCCTCGCCTCCTGCCGCGCAGTGTACATGCACCCGAAGGGGCGACTCAACCCCCGGAGAGACACGAAGGAAGCGGGGCCGGTTGTGTCCTGCCCCGCTTCTATGTGAGTTATGCGAGAGAGCTGTTAGCCGCGACGGCCGGTGTCCTGGTCGGCGTCCTCGACTTCCTCGTGGATGGTGCGGCGGCGGATCTTGGCGCGCCCGCCCTCCTCGAACGTCTCGGTCTCCTCGGTCTGGCGAGTCTGCGACGCGTTTTGAGCGTCCGCTTCACCGGATGCCGGGCCTTCGGACTCCGAGTCCCGCGCATGGTCGTAATCCTGATACTCTGCAGCGCCCGATCCGCTCGCGGGAGAATCCGCGCGGCCCTCGGAGTCTTCCCCATCCGGCCGGCTGGACCCGGTGGCGTGCTCGTCGTGGTCTGACCCACCCGTGGCGCTCGTGGCGTCCACGCCCCGCGTCTCCCCGGAACTCCGATGCTCCGCGTCGCCGGAGTCGGATGCGGAGTGTTCGTCGGCGCCCTCACTTTGCGCAGGCTCGCGATCTCTGGTCTCTCCAGTTGCCGCTCCGGCCGCTGCGCCGGTGGCGCCAGTGGATGCCGCGCCGTAACCGCCACGGGACGAAGGGTCCGAGCTCCCCAGGCCGAAGTGGGTCCGGATCCTCTCCTCGAACTCCGACGTGATGTCGTCATCGTCGTCGAAGTTGGGGGCGTCCTTGACGTGGTCTTTGGTCTCGGAGACCTCGATGGACCGGTCCTGCTCGTTCACCCGGACCAGTTCCATCGGGATCAGGGTTGACCTCATCCCGAACAAGCCCATCTTCACGCCGATGTACTCTTCGTGGTCTTCCTCGTCTATGAACAGGTCGTCTACCTTGCCGATCCTGCTTCCCTGGTTGTCGTAGACTTTGTAGTCCTCGTACTTCTCTTCGAGTTCCCTGAGCCGATCCTCGTTCGCCACGATGCTCTCCTCCTCGAAACGTTTGCGTCTAGGCGCGTGCCTACCCGCCTCGTGCCGGCGGATAAACATACGCCGGCACGATCGGACTCGCGTCTAGCGGTCTTCGATGGGCACGTAGTCGGCTTCGCGGGGGCCGGTGTAGATCTGGCGCGGGCGGGCGATGCGCAGTTCGGGGTCGTGGAGCATTTCGGACCACTGGGCCACCCAGCCGGGCGTCCTGCCGATGGCGAACATGACGGTGAAAGCGTTGGTTGGTATGCCCATGGCCTCGTAGATGATCCCGGACCAGTAAT
>JBPCLT010000340.1:0-22438 GCA_051003015.1 Rubrobacteraceae bacterium
GCGAGGCGCTCTGGTGGAGGCGATAGCCGCGGCTATCGTCGCCGGTAACGCTCGAAGACGCAGCGGGCTGGTTCGTCCACGCCGGCTACGAGCCACGGGATCAACCCTTGTGAGCACCGCTGTCAGAGGTCGAGTTCCCAGTTCTGTCCGACGAGGTTGTGGCCGAAGCTATTGTGCTCCTCTTCCTCCACGAGCCGGAAGCCTTGATTCTCGTAGATGCGCCGGGCGGCGTGGAGCACGTCGTTGGTCCAGAGCGTGAGTTTCTGGTATCCGGCGCGGCGGGCGAAGCGGACGCACTCCTCGACGAGGCGGGCGCCCAGGCCGAGTCCACGCGCCTCCGGCTCGACCAGGAGGAGGCGCAGTTTGGCTACCGTATCGCTCCCCTTCACGAGGAAGACGCAGCCGACGATACTGTCTCCCATCTCCGCGATCCAGGCCCGCTCCCGCGCCGGATCGTAGTCGTCGGCGAAGTCCGCCACGATGCGGGCGACGAGCGCCTCGAAACGGCCGTCCCAGCCGTACTCACTGGCGTAAAGCGCGCCATGCCGGTGAACGACCCAGCCCATGTCGCCTGGCTCGTGCTGCCTCAGAAAGAACGGCTCGGAGAACTTGAACCTTCCACCCGGCTCCTCGCCGAGAACACCCTCGATGGTCCGCATGGCGTCGAGGAGACGCTGCCGGTCCCCCTCTGAAAGGCCGCCGAGCATCTCGGCCACCTCCTCGCGCGAACGCTCGTCGAGCAGCGAAACGGCGTCCTCGCCCTCGGGGGTGAGGGAGAGCAAGCGCCGCCGTCCATCAGCCTCCGAACGCGCCCGGTCTACCAGACCCCGCCGCTCCAGCCCGGCCAGGATGCGGCTGAGATGGCCGGGATCCAGGCCCAACCCCCGCGAGATATCGGTCGCCGCCGGATCGCCGCGCCGCGAGACCTCGATCAACACCCGAGCCTCGGCAAGCGAGTAAGGGCTGTGCAACAACCCCTCGCGCAAAACCCCGATCCGGCGCGTGAAAAACCGGTTGAAACCCCGAACCGCCCGAACCTCCTTCACCAGATTTTCTTTCCCCATTTACCCTCTCCTTCCTGTATACTTGCTATTGTCCATTTTTTACTTGTATTAATCAAGTATTTGGCGGATAGAATCATAACAACAGCCCGATCTCGGGCGCTGTTCGACAACGGCGCGTCGTGGTCTACACTGATCTCCGGGAGATAAGGAAGGAGCATGCCGTGACTGGAGAAGGCATAGCGGAGGTTTTCGAGAGGGCCGGATGGGAGGTCCAGGAAGAGGGTGATTCCGCGGAGGTGGTGGGCGGCGCGGGCCGGTATGAGATACGGCCCGACGAGAAGGTGCTCGGCCACGAGACCGTGTTCGAGTTGTCGGACGAGAAGTTGAGCATGAAGGCTTACGCTCGGAAGGTCCCGACCCCGGAGCGGGCCGCGGAGTTATTGGATCACTACGGGGTGCCTTCCGGCATGTCGGATGCGACGCCGGGCAAAGTGCCGATGGTGCCGCCGGGCGCGGAAGAGGACGGCTGAGACGCCGGAATCGTCCGGTTCGAAGAGGTCGCAGCGTGGGAACGTATGGACCCACGCCGCCGCGCTGACCGCGCTCCTCGCCGCGCTCGCGTTCGGGTGTGGCGAAGAAGAACGTGGCGAAATCGGTGAAAGAACAGGACCGGAGGAGGCGCGGCCCAACATAGTCTTCGTGCTCGCGGACGACTTTGACCCGGCGCTATTGCGGGCGATGCCCGAGACTCGTGGCGGTATACGGGACCGGGGCGTGACGTTGGAGAACGCCGTGATCTCCACCCCGATGTGTTGCCCGTCGCGGGCGACGATCCTGACCGGCAAGTACTCGCATAACCACGGAGTCTGGTACACGAGGGGAATCAGGGGCGGTTGGCCGGCTTTCCAGGCCCGCGGGCTCGACCGGGATACCGTGGCGACGCGGATGCATGATGCCGGATACCGGACCTTCTTCGCCGGAAAGTACCTCAACGGCTACGACGATACCCGCTACGTCCCGCCAGGCTGGAGTGTCTGGAACGGCTACCTCGGCGAGTATCCCGGTGAGACGTATCGCCTGAACGAGGACGGCGAGATAGAGACATACGAGAGAGACGAGGTCCACGACACCGACCTCATCGCCCGCAAGTCCGAAGCCTTCATCCGCGACACCGAAAAGCCTTTCTTCGCGTATATCGCCCCGAACGCAACGCACAGCCCTTACTACGCCGCCGAACGTCACGCTAGCGAGTTCTCCGGCGCCGGGTTACCCGAATCTCTCAACCGCGACGAGGCGGATGTCTCGGACAAGCCCCGGTACGCGCGAGAGGGGCCGCTCCTGACCGAGGAGCAGGCCGCCGAGGAGGAAGATGTTCACCGTCAGAGGCTCAGGGCCGCCGCCTCCCTGGACGACCTCGTGGGCGGTGCCCTGGATGCCCTCCGGTCCTCCGGCGAGCTGGATAATACTTACGTGTTCTTCTGGACGGACAATGGTTACCATCTGGCTGGCGCCCACCGCCTCCCGCGCGGCAAGCATACTCCGTACGAGGAAGACATCGCCGTGCCCATGTTCGTACGGGGACCGGGCGTGCCGGAGGGTGTCGCGCGAGAGGGACTCGCGTCCAATACGGACCTCGCGCCCACGTTTACCGTGATAGCGGAGGCCACCGCGCCGGAGGAGGCGGACGGAAGATCCTTGCTCCCTCTCCTGGGCCGAAACCCGCCGGATCGCTGGCGGACGGCGCTCCTGATCGAGAGCCGGGCCGGGTTCAGGGAGGAGCCGCCTGAAGACATGCCGGCATACGCCGCCATGCGCACCGAAGACACTACCTACGTCGAGTATGAGACGGGGGAGAGGGAACTCTACGACCTCGTCCGCGACCCCCGCCAGCTACACAACCTGGCCCGAGCAGCGGAGCCCGAACAGCTCTCCGTGATGAGTGGCCGGCTCGCCGCGCTGCGCTCTTGCGCCGCAGAGGAGTGCAGAGAAGCCGAGGACTGACGGCCCGAAGACACGGAAGCCATGCGGGATGCGGTTGATCTCCTCGCGCCTTACTTTGGTCAGGAGCTGAAAAATGATACTTCGACTCCGGACTCTCGAATCGAAGCGCCTCCCGACTCTCGCGCCCGAGCAACCTTCCACCCGAAATCCGTGTCATTCGTCCTTCAAACGCAGGTACTCGTCCGCACGGAAAACGAAATGTTTCTCGTGGGTGTTCCCGAGCCTGTCCTCGACCATCAGCCGGAGGCGGGGCTGCCCGCCGTAGCCGGCGTCTTCCAGTCTCTGGGCCAAGGGCCGGGCCCGCATCCAGAACCGCGCCGCGTCTCCTGGTTTCAGGATGTGTGGGAGATCCTGGTCTCCTTCGAGTGGTTCATCGTGGATCGGATCATCGCTCTTCGGAGCTATCCGGATTCGAGAGACCTCGACGCTCTCCCGTCCTGCGTTGGCGACCTCGAAGAACACGTAGAGGGGCGAGATGTCTCCCTGCTCCGGGCGGGTGAATGCCCCGAGCGATTGGGCGATCCGCAGGCGGGGTTTCTTTCCTTTCATTAGCCGGCGAAACATGGTCGAACTCGTGGGGCCTGGATGCCGTCCGGTATCAGTTTGGTGTACAGCGTACACTCACCACGGCGTACAAGTCGCGGCTTCGAGTCGGCAACCTTCGCCGATGACTCGCGCTTGCGGACGATCCGTTCCTCCTCCCTGTCGAAGAGCGAGGATCATAGCACGTCCGGGAACAGAGCCTCGGGAACGCCGGATGGTTTCGGAGCCGCCTTCGCGGGGTATTAAGACGCCAGTATTACCAAGCGATTGCGAGGGAGGTAGGAAGTCACTATGGACAAGCTGAAGAAAGAGGCCAAGAATGCCGTGAAGGGCGGCAAGGGCGGCAGCAAGGGCGGTAAGAAGAAGGGTTCGGCCGGGCCGGAGAACAAGGCCAAGAACGCGGCGAAGAAGCTTCTCAAGTAGCGTCCCTGCTTTGGGACAGAACTTTTGCCTGGTCATCCCGGTGTCCGTATACTTGGCGGCCAGCACGGCCTTGTCTTGCTCGACGAATGGGCTCAGCTTCCCGCACCACTGTCCGTCGAAGCAATCCTCGGTGATCGCGAAGTCGTAGTAGGGTAGCAAGTCTCTTACCCGAGCCTCGTTGTTTTTCATGGCGATGGAGAGTCTCCTCTCGTGGGCCTCATTGGCGAGCCACTTGTTGTAGTGAAGTTGGTCAGCGTAGGTTAGCGGGAAGCCGATCTTGTTGGCGTAACCATCCATGTTGTCCGACTCTATCGCATCGAAGCCCTTCGCGGCGCACATGTCCATCCGGGACTCCATGATCGGGCCGAGCAGGTCAATGCGGCGGATGCCGAGCCTCTTCTCTACAAACCAGCCATAGTAATTTCGTGGACGCCTGTTCCCGAAGCCGGGATCGTGATACCTGCTTGTTCTGCCGACTCTACGGGGAAACGTAGACGGAAGAAGCGGCTGGTTCCCACGGGAAATGGTAGATCAGCCAAAAACATTGTGCGGAATGTTTTTGTATACTGCGAGAATATGAGCGGCGGTTGCCCTCCCAGTCGGCCTGACCCGAATTTTGTAGGGCCGTACGTGCCTTCTTAGCGAACCGTCGACCGGCCAGGGAGGGCCATCGCCGCGCTCCGGTCGGGCGGCAGTGACCTCATAGGAGCCTGCCGAAAAGGGTCCCTTCGCAGTACCGTCCGCCGCTTCGATCCGGCAAGCGCACAGAGCCGTGACCCAGAATCGGAAGGAGAAGAGGCGATGCTCGAACCTGCCCGGAAAGACGACCGCGAGGCGCCGATCGCCGTGGGAGTAGATACCCACCTCGACGAGCACGTGGCCGTCGCCCTCGACCATCTCGGACGCCGCCTGGGCGTCCTGTCGGTGCCGACGACCGGGGTTGGCTACGCCGAGCTCCTTCGGTGGGCCGAGGGCCTTGGAGGGTTGGAGCAGGTCGGGATCGAGGGCGCGGGCTCTTTCGGGGCCGGTCTGGCGCGTTTCCTCCGAACCAAGGGAGTGGAAGTCCTGGAGGTCGGCCGACCCAAGAGGCGCGACCAACACCGCTCGGGCAAGTCCGACCCCATCGACGCCGAGCTCGCCGCGAGGGCCGTGCTCGCCGGCACCGCAATAGGCACGGCCAAGGGTTCGGAGGGACGGGTGGAGATGATCCGCGTCCTCAGGGCGGCGCGCCGCTCGGCGGTCAAGGCCCGCGCCCAGGCGGCCAACCAGCTCAAGGGCTTGCTCATCACGGCGCCGGAGGACCTGCGGGCCGAACTGCGCGGTCCCACGGTCGCCCCGCCGGCGTCGTTTTCGGCCCCTTGACTGGCATAGGAGCTTCGGTAAGATGCGGCGGTCTCGTGGGGAACCGCAAGGGGAGGGATCATCGTGGCGCTGGCCCTGTTGCAGGCGAACGTTTCCGTAGACCAGACGTGGCTCGATTACCTGATAATCGGGATCTACTTCGTGTTCGTGCTTGGCATAGGCGCGCTCCTCAGGAAGAGGATGAGGCCCTCGGGTGACTACCTCATGGCCGGGCGGTCGTTGCCGAGCTGGGTGACTGGCTTCGGGTTCCGTCGTGCTCAACATAATCTTCTTCTAGGAGGTCTATCGTGACGAGCGAGAACCCGCTGGCCGGCGAAGAACAGATGGAAGGACAGGTGGAGGAGGAAACAACCGGAGGCGGCGCCTCCATCGCGATAGGCTTCTACATAGCCGGCGTCGTGATGATCTTCGGCACGATACTCGTACTGTACGGCATTCTCGGCTCCCCCCAGAACGAGAAGAGCCTCGGCATCAACATCAACCTCTGGTGGGGCCTCATAACGGTGGCCTTCTGGTGCGTCATTCTCGGGATGAGCTTCGCCTCGCCCCACCGCCGCGCCGCCCGCAATGGGAACGGCGTCTGATCCCTTGCGAAAAGAGCAGGAGATCAAAGAGGACGGCCGCTACATCATCTTCTACTCTTTCGATGACGAGGAAGAAGAGGAAGGTTAAACCAGCCTTGACGGAACGTGGATCTCTGGCCGCGCTCCCATGCCGGTCGAAGTGTACGCAGCGACGCTCGAAGGAGGATGAAGCCGCTTGACCAAGATAGCTTCCGTTACGACGCACCCGGTTTCCTATCCCCTGGACGAGCCACTCACCGACTCCATCCACTACATGCCGGCCCGCTCGGCCCTGCTGGTGGAGGTGTACACCGAGGATGGCGAGGCCGGGATCGGGGAGTCCGCCATCTACGGCGGGCCCGCCTCGGTGGTGGAGACCATGATCCACGACGAGCTCGCGCCCCGCATCCTGGGCCAGGAGGTCAGGCCCGAGTGGCTCTGGCAGGTGATGATGTCCCGCTCCCACCAGCACGGCGGCGGTGGCGTACTCCCGGCCGCCGTCTCCGGCCTCGACATCGCCGTTTGGGACCTCTTGGGCAGGACCTCCGGCCTGCCGCTCTACCGTCTGCTCGGCGGCTACCGCGATGAGGTCCCGACCTACGCCAGCGCCGGTTTCTACGCGCAAGGCAAGGACGCCGGGGCTTTAGCCGACGAGGTTCGCGGGTACGTCGAGACGGGTTTCCGGCACGTCAAGATCAAGGTCGGCCGCACCACCGACACTCCGATGAACCCGCTGGTACACATGGAAGCGCCGGGCTTCGCCACCGTCACGCTCGCCGATGACCTGCGTCGAGTCGCGGCGGTGCGGAAAGCGGTCGGTGACGATGTGCGGCTCATGGTGGACGCCAATAACGCCTGGACAAAGGCGACCGCGCTGGAGGCCGGGCGGGAGTTCGAGCGGCTCGGCGTCCACTGGTTCGAGGAGCCGGTAGCCACAGACGACCGGGAGGGGAGCGCGGCGCTGGCCGCCGCCCTCGACGTGCCAATCGCCGGTTACGAGACCCAGACTGGGTTGGCAGGCTTCAGGGACCTCATAGCAGATCGGGCGGTGGATGTCGTGCAGCCAGATGTGATCTGGTCCGGGGGCATAACCGCCTGCCGGCGCATCGCGGCTCTGGCCGCGGCCGCGGGGCTCCCTTGCGTGCCGCACGTATTCTCCACGGCGGTGAGCCTGGCGGCGAACCTCCACTTCATCGCCTCGCTGCCCAACTCGTACCTGCTCGAGCTCGACCGCAACCCGAACGCTCTGAGGACGGAACTCCTCGACCGCCCGATAGAGCCCGACGAGCAAGGCGTCGTTGCCGTGCCGGACGAGCCGGGTCTGGGCGTCCGCCTCGACCGGGAGACCCTGCGCCGGTACGCCACCTCCGAGCCCCGGACCACGGAGGCCGGCGGTTGAGCGAACGGGCGCCGGCCCTGCTCTCCCTGAACCCCCACGAGGCGCGCACGGCCGCTGCGGTCTTCGAGCGGCTCTTCCCGGCAGACGAGCATGGTCCCGGCGCGGCCGCAATCGGCGTCCTCGACTACGTGGACCGGGCGCTGTCCGGCGCGTACCGGGACCAGGCCGAAACCTACCGCCTCGGCCTGGCGGCCCTGGACCACGCCGCCCTCAGCCTTCACGGCTCGTCCTTCGCCGATTGCACTCACGAACGACAGGACGCCGTGATCTCCGGCCTCGAAAGTGGAGACCTCCCGAACTTCCACGTTCCTCCGCAACGCGACTTCTTCGACACGCTGCGTTCGCATCTGCAAGAAGGACTCTTCGCCGACCCCGCCCACGGCGGGAACCGGGACAGGCTCGGCTGGAGTTTCCTGGGACATCCGGGAGTCTGGTTTGAGAACTCCGCGGAAGAGAACCTCTCCAAAGAACCCGTGACGAAGGGCGGGAGGATACAGTCTCTCGAAGACCTGGGCTACTCTCTGGACGGCGGTTCGGGGGAGCCCGTGGAGGTCCTCGGCTACGACCCGCAGAGGAGCGTCGAGCCGCCGATGGGCGTGGCGGACGTGGTGCTTGTGGGGATGGGGGCGATGGGGAGCGTGATCTCCCCCGTCCTCACCCGCGCGGGACTGCGCGTGGTCGCCCTCGAAGCCGGGCCGTGGCGCACGAAACGCGACTTCCTGCCCGACGAATTGGGTTCCGCGTACTATTGCCGGGGAGATATGGGTCCCAAGTTCCTGGCGGAGACGCCACGCTGGCGCCGGAACGCGGGGGAGGCAACCCGCGAGGCCACCTTCTCGCTCGGGCGCATGATGAACGGCGTCGGCGGATCGGTGATCCACTGGGGAGGCGCTTTGCGGCGCTGCCATCCCCACCACTTCCGCTACCTCACCCACGTGTGCGAGAGCTTCGGCGAGAGGGCGCTGCCGGAGGGGCACACCCTGGCCGACTGGCCCGTCACCTACGAAGACCTCGAACCGTATTACACCGAAGTCGAGTACCTGGCAGGCGTCGCGGGCGACGACAGCAACCCGTTCGTCATCCGGAGCAAACCATGCCCACTGCCCCCGTTGCGGCCCTTTCGTACGGGCGAGGTCTTCCGCGAAGCCGCCGAGGGGATGGGGCTGCATCCCTACCCGACGCCGGTCGCCGTGAACAGCAAACCATACAACGGCTACCCGGCGACCACCTACTGCGCCTGGAGCGGCGGGTTCGGGCCCTTCAACGACGAGCGGTGGCACCCCGGCCTGACCTCCGTGCCCGAAGCTCTCTCGACCGGCAACCTCGACCTCAAGACCCATTGCCGGGTCGTCCGTGTCCTCACCGATTCGGACGGGCGGGCGAGCGGTGTCGAGTACGTGGACGCCAACGGTAACGTCCACGTGCAGCGGGCGCGCACGGTCATCCTCTGCGGCTATACGTTCGAGAACGTGCGATTGTTACTGCTCTCGGGTGACGGGCGGCGCCCGGACGGCCTGGGAAACAATCGCGGACAGGTCGGCAGGCACTTCATGACCAAGGGGTGGGCCGACGTTTACGGCTTCTTCCCGGGCACGGTCTTCAACAAGCACACCGGGCCGGCGGCGCAGATGTGGGGGCTGGACGACTTCATCGCGGCGGACTTCGACTCGGCCTCGCACGGGTTCGTGGGCGGGGCGACCCCGAATGTCGAGAACCAGATGTTGCCCATTCAGATCTCCCGCGAGGGCCTCCCACCGGACACACCGCTCTGGGGCAAGGGATACAGGGACTACCTCCGCCGGTGGCAGCACGTCTGCGCGATCCGTCTCCAGCCGGAGTCGCTCTCCTATCACGCGAACTTCCTGGACCTTGACCCCCGCCACCGCGACCGCAACGGCCTCCCCCTCATCCGCATCACCTGCGACCTGCGGGAGAACGAGCGCCGTCTCTCCGACTGGATGGAAACCAAAGCCGGGGAGATCCTGCGCTCGATGGGAGCGGACGAGACCTGGCGTGGTCCACGCTTCCGGGGCGTGTGCAGCAGCCACGACCTCGGCGGATGCCGCATGGGCGAAGACCCCGCCTCCTCGGTAGTGGACCCGGAACTGCGCGTCCATGACACCCCCGGCCTGTACGTCTTCGGCGGAGCAGTCTTCCCCACCTGTCCCGGCGTCAACCCGACGCTGACGATGTGGGCCCTCTGCCTGCGGGCCGCCGGGCAA
Organism: Rubrobacteraceae bacterium; assembly: GCA_051003015.1. Taxonomy (GTDB): domain Bacteria; phylum Actinomycetota; class Rubrobacteria; order Rubrobacterales; family Rubrobacteraceae; genus JACDGB01. Next base: position 9,518 of record JBPCLT010000340.1, read on the forward strand.
CTCACGGCGCGCCTCCAACGAGGCGAGGAACCGTGATCCGCAATTCTCGCGCAAACCGGCGCATCTTCACCGGGAACCAGGAGATCCTCACCTCGTAAACTCCACGTTGAGAACAAAAACCAAAGATCAAACTGCTTGACTGTTGTTGAAACTTGTGGTTTGTTGTGATAAGTGAAACGTCCGTTACACGGATGTGGGGTAGGGCATGACGGATGACGGAGGGCGGTTTGGATTTCGAGCGTGGCGGCGCGGCGGGACATCTGAGACGTTGAGTGTGGTTTGAAGTCGAGAAACGTGGCGGCATGGAACTTTTGGGGGTGGGATCCACGAAGTGCATGGAAGCAAGCGCGCCGCATGTTGGGGATGACAGCTCGTCCGAGTTGCATGGTCAGGGTGTGATGGCGGGCGTATGGGAGACCTGAAGGAGAGGGAGCGAAAGCTGATGGCGAGAAACAATGTCATGGTGCGAGGGATATTGCTGGTGTTCTGCCTGGCGCTTGGAACGGTTCTGGCAGTGTTTTCGCAATCTGGCGGCCTGGCGCGGGAAGCGGCGGGCGGCTCATACACCAACCCGGTGTCGAAAGGGACCGTGGACACCTTCCCTGACCCCGTGAGCATCCGGGCCAAGGATGGTTACTGGTACGCCTACACCTCGACCGAGCCCGTGTTGCAGAGCAAGGGCGATGACTCGGATCATTACCTCTCCACCATACGATCCGACGACATGGTCAACTGGGAGTACGTCGGAGACGTGTTCACCGAGGAGACGCGCCCCGACTGGCACCCGGAGGGCTCCCGCCTCTGGGCGCCGGATGTCCGTTACCTGAACGGTAAGTACTACCTGTACTACTCTGTCGCCAAACCCCCGCCCGGGCCTGACGATTTCTTTACTGTGGGCGTCGCCACGGCGCCCACTCCGACCGGGCCGTGGGCGGACTCCGGTGGGCCCGTGATCCCACCCAAGGGCGCCTGCGACACCTTTACCGACATAGATCCTGCCCAGTACACCGGTCCCGACGGCACGCGCTACATGCTATGGGGCTCCTTCCGCAACCTCTGCGTGGCCGAGATGAACGCCGAGGCCACCCGCGTGGTCGGGCCGGTTCGGGAGGTCTACAAGGGACCGGTCGAGGGCGGCTACGTCGTCAGGCACGACGGCTACTATTACCTGTTCGCTTCGGAGAGCAACTGCTGCTTCGGTGAGTTCAGCGGCTACCAGGTTCGGGTCGGGCGTTCGGAGAGCCCCACGGGCCCGTTCGTGGACCGGGAGGGAATCCCTCTCACGGCCCAGAAGACGAAGGGCGCGTTCGTGCTCTCGGCCAACGGCAACAAGTGGGTCGGCCCCGGTCATCAGTCCATAACCACGGACCTCGCCGGACAGGATTGGCTCGTCTACCACGCCATAGACAAGACCGACCCTTTCATGGACCCGCCGCGAGAGAACATCAACCGGCGGCAGTTGCTCATTGACCGCCTGGATTGGATAGATGGATGGCCGGTCGTGCGCGCCGGAGAGTGGGCCTCCGAAGACGGTCAACCCGCTCCCGTGACCGAATGGGCGGCAGGCAGCGAGTTCAACGACGAAGAACGGCTCGACGCCGGATGGCGCCGGGAAGGCGCGGCCAGGGACGGCTGGCGGAAAGCCAGCGCGGAGGACACTCTGGGCTACGTCCGCCAGGCCGCGCCAGCCCGCAGGGCCTCCTATCTGGTGAGCCGGGACCAGGCGCCGGCGGACGTCCGGGCCGAGGCCGACCTGCGGCTGCCCGCCGGTTCCTCGGGCGCCGCCGGGCTCCTGGTCGCGTATCGGGATCCCAACAACCACGTCGTGGCCTGGCTCGACGCCGGCGCGAACGCGCTGGTAACGGACGCGCTGGTCGCCGGGCGGAGCGCCGGGCGGCGAACGACGCCGCTTCCAGACGATTTCCGGTTCGGCGACTGGCACAACGTGGCCGTCGAGATACGCGGCACGAGCATGAGCGTCGAGGTGACGGAGGCGCGGATGGGGGATCCCGTCGCCGTCCAGGACCGTGCGCTCCCGGCCACGGCCGCCGGAGCAGGGTCGGTCGGGGTCGCTTCGAGCAAGGCGCGAACCGAGGCCGACAACGTCGGGGCGGCGCCCCTATACGAGCCGGCGAAGGAGGTAGAGCCGCCTGATGTTGGGGCGCTGGATCCCGCCTACAGCGACGAGTTCGACGACGGTGTGCAACCGGCCACCGAGCCGGGCTCTCCGTGGTCGTGGGTCCGCCAGCCGGAAGGCCAGGAGACGGACGGCGTGTATCGCTGGCCTACGGATGGAAAGGATCTCTTCGCAAACGACGACAGCGCCTCGGTGCTGGTCCGCGACGCGCCAGAAGGCGAATACACCGTCGAGGTCAAGCTGGGCTTCGACGGTACGGTCCCGTACTCTCAGGCTGGGCTCCTAGCCTATGAGGATGACGACAGGTACATCAAGCTCGTCAGCAACGTGACCGGCGCCGGCCCGGATTACGACGGCTTCATGTATCAGACCGAGTTCGCAAAAGAGATCCTGCCGAACCCCTACGGCCTCATGTTCGTCGGCTCGCCGGCGGAGACTACGTGGCTGCGCCTCACGCACCGGGTGGACCCGGACAACGGCGAACACGAGTTCCGCGCCGCGACGAGCCGCGACGGGGAGAGTTGGGTCCGGGGCGGCGTTTGGTCCTTCCCGGCCGACACATCGCCCAGGATCGGCCTCGTCTCCATGAACACGCCCGGAGCTACGGCGGAGTTCGACTACGTACGCACATACCGGCCGTAACTGGGAACGTGGACTCGGCCAACCAGCGCAAACGACGACCCCGGAAGGGTTGAAACGGTAGATGACTGACTTTGAGAAAAAGGCGAACAACGCGCCCGGCCAAGAAGTCGTTGCGCGGCTCATGGACCGGAGAGGTTTCCTGAAGACCCTGGCTGCTGCCGGGGCGGGGGCGGCTATAGGCTCCAACGCGCTGCTCCGGGAGACTCTCGCCCAGAAAGCGCCGCCGAGCAGGGGCAACTTCAAACCCACGGACCTCCATTTCTCCATAGAGGAGCAGTATCGTCCGGTCTCACTGCTGGCGGAGAACTGCGTGGAGTTGCGCGATGGCTTCGACACGCTAGCCAGCGCGACCAATTACCAGACCCTGAGCCCCGCTCCCGAGGGCGACGCGGGCAGCGCCACCTTCGGGAGCGGCAAACTCCAGGTGAGCGGAGACTCGTACTTCGCCCTGTTCAAGTCCGACACCGGACAGCGGGCGCCGTTCACGACTATTATCTTGGACGTGGAGCGATTCGCCGGCTCCGGTGGAGAGCACGACGCCGTTTATGCCGGGCTGGTGAAGGACGCGGACAACTACGTGGTCGCCTGGTACGACGATGCGAAGAAGCAGGCCGGGTTCGACGTGGTGGTGGACGGGGCCGTCAACTCGCTGGGCACGGTGGAGGTGGACCTTCCGGCGCCGGCGCGCTTTGCGTTCGTGCTGAACGAGAACCTGGTGATCTCACTGTCCGACACAGGCGATGGCTTCGAGCATCTGCTCCGGCGCAACGTGGAGGAGCTCGTGGACCTGCGCGAGCCGGCGACGCTCTCGGAGTACAAGAATGGGTTCGGGGCGCGGGCATCGTCGGGGACTATCGTGCTCGACGGCGTGGAGGCCGGGTACTACGGCGAGGTCGGGGTGCGCGACGAGAACATCGTCACCTACTCCGACGGTACGCCTTTCATCGAGGACGGCAAGCTGTACTTCACGCAGACCAACGCGGGCGTGGTCGGCGACGGTGTCTACGCCGGCGGAGCGGGTGTCCGGGCGGCTCACTTCGGGGTGTATACGCTCGACCTCTCCGACTACGCGAAGCTGGAGGAGGTAGGCAAGATCTTCTTCCAGCGGGACGGAAAACTACTCGGGGACCACGCCGGTCACGTCACCTACGATGAGGACACGGAGAGCTTCCACGTCTACGCCAGCACGTGGGGAGACTTCCGGTTCGAGCCGGATAGCGGGGTGCAGGTCTCGCACGTCCAGGTGGGGGGGACCAACCTCCTCGAAGGGGTCCACGTCCTGGAGGCTGACCTCCTGCCCATCCCGACGCAGACGGAAGTGTACGATCCGCACGTTGCGCGCATCCGCGGCGACTGGTGGATAGGCTACGTCGAGACCCGGCAGTCGCCGTTCGGGAGGCATTACCCGGTGCTTGCAAAGGCCAGCGGCCCGGACTTCAACGATCTGACCATCGTGGGCAAGGACCCGTCGGTGAACTCTCTTCCGGGCAGGGTCTACGAGGGGACCAAGCTACAGAAGGTCGGGGGCGAGTGGTACGTCTTCGTGAGCGGGTTCGGAGATTACCGTATCTACGACCTCGGGATGAACTTCGTCGGGAACCTCGATGCCCCGTATCTGGAGGGTACCATCCCGCACCCGATGGTCGTGCCCATACCGGAGGACGGGCGGACGCGTTGGATCATGATCACCTTCGACGGCGAGACCTACGACGGGCTCGGGACGACAACCCGCAGCAACTTCTACGTCATGGAAGCAGCCGAAATCACGCGAGGCTACGAGTTCCCGCCCCGCCCGCTTCCGTAAAAAGCAGGCTGAGGGCAAAGGAAGGAGCAAGCATGGAGGGCGAAGAGAGGAACATGGCCGAGCAACAGCCCAGCAGGAGGGACTTCCTGAGGGGTCTGACGGCGGCCGGTCTCGGGGCTGCTTTGGGATCGGGCGTCATCTTTTCCCGTGAGAGCGGGGCCGAGCCGCCGCCCAACGTCGTCTACATCTCGATAGACGACCTGAGTTGGACGGAGTTCGGTTGTTACGGCAACACGTTCAACGAGACGCCCAACATAGACCGGCTGGCTAGGCGGGGGTTGAGGTTCACGGACGCCTATTCGGGGGCCGCCATCTGTTCGCCCGCGCGGTCCAGCCTGGTGACGGGGCTCTACCCGGCGCGTACCGGCATCACCGACTACCTGAGGCCGGAGGTGGCTCCCAGCGACAAATTCCTCTCCACGGATTTCGTCACCCTGCCAGAGTTGCTCGGTGGGTCCGGTTACACCTCGGCCCTGATCGGCAAGTGGCACCTGACCGAAGACTACAGCGGCGAATACCGTGAGAGGCCCGGAAACGCATACGACCACGGCTTCGACGAGGTGACCGCCACCGAGACGGGGTACATCGCCGACGGGGACTACTTCCATCCGTATTTCTTCATGCCCGAGCTAGAGGGCGAGGAAGGCGAGTACCTCACCGACCGCCTCGCCAGGGAGACCGCGGACTTCATAACCGCGAACAAAGACAGGCCGTTCTTCGTGCATCTGTCGAACTACGCGGTCCATACGGTCCTGGATGCCAAACCGGAGTTGGTCGCCAAGTACCAGAACAAGCCAGGCGCCGGAGTGACCGAGAACAACCCGGAGCTGGCGGCGATGCTGGAGAGCGTGGACCAGCAGGTGGGCGCGATCGTCGCCAGGCTGGAGGAGTTGGGGCTGGCGGAGAACACGCTCGTGATGGTCACGTCGGACAATGGCGGAGACCCCGCGGTGACCTCCAACGCGCCGCTGCGCGGTCACAAGTCCCAGCTCTACGAGGGTGGCATTCGCGTGCCCCTGATCGCGTACTGGCCGGGGGGGATCGAACCTGGAAACATCAGCCGCTCTCCGGTCAGCAACGTGGACGTCTTCCCGACGGTGTTGGAACTGGCCGGGATCAGGGCGCAGCCCGAAAACGCTCTCGACGGCGAGAGCCTGGTCCCCATCTTCCGGCAGACCGGCGAGCTACAGCGCGAGACGCTCTACTGGGTCTATCCCCACTTCCACTTCCTCCAGGCGATACCGCAGGCCGCCGTCCGGTCAGGTCAGTACAAGCTGATCAAATTCCTCAAAGACGGACGAACCGAACTCTACAACCTCCGGAAGGACATCGGCGAGACCAGAGACCTGGCCCAGGCAATGCCCCAAAAAGCCGCCCAACTGCGGAAGATGCTGGACGCCCACATCGAAGAGACGGGCGTACTGCCTCCTGAGCCCACGGCGGAGAATTACCCGACGGTCGAGTTCGCCGACGGCTTCGAGGCCGACAAGGGCGCCTACACCGTGCTGACGCGGCCTTCCGGGTCGGAGGCCGGGGAGGTGCGGTACGAGGACGGAGCCCTCGACGTGAGCGGCGACTCCCTGTTCTTCAACCTCTTCAAGACGGACGTCTCTCCCGGCTCAGCCGCAGCCGCCGTGACCGTGGAGACGAGGGCGTTCGCCGGTGAGCGGGGCGCGGGCGGGGCTCAAGACACCCTCTTCGTGGGCCTCATCAAGGACGAGAACAACTACGTACTCCTCAGGCACCACAACGGGCTGACGACTTCCGGCTGGGACGCGGTGCTAAACGGCGAATTCGTGACGCGCAGAGGCGCCGAGCCGCTGTTTCCGCTGGACGGCGAGGTGGACCTCTCCGCGCCCGGCTCCAGGTACTCGTTCGTCCTGGAGGACACTACCTTCACGGCGTTCTCCAACGAGGGAGAGGGCTGGGAGTTCCTGTTCAGGGTAGACGTGGGCGGGGTCCTCGACCTGAGCGATCCTGCGGTGCGGTCCCAGTACAAATACGGGTTCGGCGTCCGGCTGGACTCCGGGACAATGTCCCTGGAGAGCGTGGAGGCGAGGAGGAGGGACTGAATGAGGCCCCGGACCCTCGCGCAACGCGACATGCGCCATACGATGTCCGAGCCCTCTATTCTCACCTCTCCACCTCCTCGCGCCGTCTCCGGAGGTCCGTTGAGCCCAGCGCGAAACTCCACGTTGAGAACAAAAATCAAAGATCGCACCGCTTGATTATTGTTGAAATTTGTGGTTTGCTGTGATAAGTGAAACGTTCGTTACACGGATGTGGGGTAGGGCATGACGGATGACGGAGGGTGGTTTGGAGTACGGGCTCGGCGGGACATCCGAGACGCTGAGTGTGGTTTGAAGTCGAGAAACGTGGCGGCATGGAGCTTTGGGGGTGGGATCCGCAAGAATACACGGAAGCAAGAACGTCGCATGGTGGGGGCAACGTCTACTCAGGGGTCACGGAGGTCGAGTTTCTTGGTTAGTACCTCGAAGAAGCAAGGAGGAGACATGGAGAAGAATGGCGTGGAGGCCGCGAGGTTCGGAGGATCTGGACGCATGTCCGGGCCGATGGCCGCGTTAGGAGCTGGTTTGCTCGTCGCTCTGGCGGCGCTGATGGTATGGGCGACGCTCCCGGCGCTCGCCCAGTCGAGTGAGAGTGGCTACCAGAAGAAGGTCTCGCCTCTGGAGACGCCGTGGACGGATGAGGTGGGGCCTGACAACGCGCTGCCTGAGTATCCCAGGCCGCAGATGGTCCGTGATGAATGGAAGAACCTCAATGGAGTGTGGCAGTTCAACGGGGCTGCCCCTGATGAGGAGCCTCCGATCGGGCGTGAGCTTCCGGAGCGCGCGCTGGTACCTTATCCCATAGAGTCCGCGTTATCGGGGATCAAACGCCACGAAAACCACATGTACTATCGCCGGACTTTCGAGGTGCCCAAAGGCTGGAACGTCGGAAGGAACGAACGGCTGCAACTGAACTTCGGGGCCGTTGACTACGAGACGACCGTGTGGGTCAACGGCCAGCGTCTGGGTTCGCACGAGGGCGGCTACGACAAGTTCTCCTTCGACATCACCGGCGCCCTGAAGAAGACGGGCAAGCAGGAGATAGTCGTCGGCGTCACCGACCTGACCGACAGGGGCAACAGACCGTTCCAGCGCCCTTACGTCGGGGGCGGCCAGCCCACGGGCAAGCAGACCTTGAGGCCCGGCGGCATCTTCTACACGGCCGCCTCGGGCATCTGGCAGACGGTGTGGATGGAGCCGGTCTCCAGGGCGCACATTGAGCGGCTGGATATGACCCCCAACCTCGAAGACGAGTCCTTGAGCGTGACCGTGAACGCCGCCAGCGCCGATGGCGTGAAGGCGAAGGTCACCGCCTACGAAGCCGGCGGGCGCCGCAAGGTCAGCAGCGTCACCGGGCCGGCCAACCAGGAACTCAGGCTGCCGGTCTCCGATCCGAAGCTGTGGAGCCCGGACAACCCCTACCTCTACGACCTGAAGGTCGAACTGCTGGATGGCAGGCGCGCCGTTGACTTCGTGGACAGCTACTTCGGGATGCGCTCGGTGAGCATCCAGAAGGGCGAAGACGGCAAGCCCAGGATGTACCTCAACGGCGAGTTCCTCGCCAACATGGGGACCCTGGATCAGGGCTACTGGCCCGATGGCGTCTACACCGCGCCCACGGACGAGGCATTGAAGTTCGACTTGCAGGCACACAAGGACCTCGGCTACAACATGGTGCGCAAGCACATCAAGGTGGAGCCGGATCGCTGGTTCTACCATGCGGATCAGCTAGGTCTGATCGTGTGGCAGGACATGCCATCGTTCTCGCCCGTATACGACCCCAGCCCCGAGGATCAGGCGCAGTTCGAGACCGAGCTTCGGGAGATGGTCAACGAGCACAAGAGCTTCACCTCCATCACCACCTGGGTCCCTTACAACGAGGGCTGGGGCGAGCTGAACCAGGAGACAACGGCCCGCGTCGCCGACATGGTGAAGACCCTGGACCCGAGCCGGCTGGTCAACGCGCACAGCGGCGTGAACTGCTGCGAGTCCCAGGGCGATAGTGGAGCGGGCGACATCTACGACCAGCACAACTACCAGGACCCGCCGCTCCCGATTCCCTTCGACGATAGGGCAACGGTCGCGGGCGAATATGGTGGCGTCGCGCTCTATCCGGGGCGCGAGCACGAGTACGATCCCAACCTCACCTTCACGCCATACGGGTCGGAGGAATCCCCGGAGGCACTCACCGAGCGGTACGAGGAGTTGCAGGATAGGATGAGGCAGGGCGTGCAGAGTTGCGGCGTCTCTGCTGGGGTCTACACCGAGATCACCGACCTCGAAGGCGAGATCAACGGGATGTACACCTACGACCGTCAGGTCTTCAAGCCATCCAGCATGGAGCGCATCCGCGCCGCCAACGAGTCCGTCATAGCCGCCTCCGAGAACGCCAACAGCGACGGTATCCGCGACCTCCCGCCCGGCACGCCCGGCCCGAACGGGCTCGGCTACTATCCGTTCAGCGAGGGTAGCGGCACGACGACCGAAGACGAGGGCGATGACGCCCAGGACGCCGACGGCACGCTGAACGGACCAACGTGGACCACCGGACATCCCGGATCTCCCACGCCTGACAGCGGGTTGCAGTTCGACGGCCAGAACGACTTCGTGAATACCGGAGACCCGGTAATAGACACGGCGGGCAACTATACGGTCGCGGCCTGGATCAAACTGGACAGGCTCAACTCGTTCTCCACGGCGGTGAGCCAGGACACCACCGGTCCTCAGTCGGCGTTCTTCCTGCAATACCACCTAGCGAACAACCGCCTCCAGTTCAGCTTCCCGCAGGGGTCCGTGCGGAGCGATGCGCCCCCGGTGGCCGGCCAGTGGTACCACATGGTCGGCGTGCGCGACGCAGAGGGCGGGACCTACAAGCTGTACGTGGACGGCGTCTTGCAGGACACCAACGGCCAGCCGAGGCAGTGCTCGGATGGTGGTGGTCCGACGGGCAACGCCGTTATCGGGCGTGCGAGGTTCAACAACGGCCCCGTGGACTGGTTCCCTGGCTCCATTGACCAGGTCCACCTCTACGACCGGGCGCTCTCGGACACCGAGGTCACGGAGCTCTATACGTCCAACCGATAGCAGATAAAGAGTCGGTACGGGGCAGTGTGCATTTGCCTGCCCCGTGCCACACGCGGAGATCGCACCAGGAAGCTCGAACCAGGAGACGTAGGTGGGGGAGACCTCGCCGGGAGAGGAGCGCGATGAGCATGAACCACCCGATGGATAGCGGCACGTCCGGGCGGACGTTGGACCGGGGAGACTTTCTTAAGCTGCTGGGCGCGGCCGGCATAGGCGCGGCGGCCGGGGCGAACGTGCTGCCTGGGATGGCCGACGGCGCGGTGAAGACTAAACTGGATCCCACGGACTTCACGTTCGTCAGGAAGGAGCAGTATCGGCCTTTCGACCTCCTGGCTGAGAACTTCGTCCAACTCGAAGACGGGTTCGATACTGACACGACGGGCGGCTACACGGTGCTCACGCCTGGTCCCGAGCGCAAAGCCGGCGCCGTGGAGTCGGGGGACGGCGAGCTTCGGGTGAGCGGAGAGCAGCATTTCACCGTCCTCCAGTCCGATACGGGCCAGGAAGCGCCGTACGCAGCCGTGATCGTGGACGTGAAATCTCTCGTCGGCCCAGGCAACGGCCCCGAGGACAGCATCTTCGCCGGTCTGTACAAGGACGCGGACAACTACGTCCACGCCTTCTACAACAACCGCCAGAAGATCGCCGGCTTCGACGTAGTGGTGAACGGCCAGGTCTTCGGACTTGGCACCACGCGGGCCGACCTCATCCCGCCTTTCCGGTTCGCCTTCGTCGCCAACGAGAACGAGGTCACGGCCCTGGTCAGCGACAGCACGAACGACTACGGTTTCCGGCCCCTCATAAAGAGGAACGCTCGGAGGCCCAACAACCCAACGGGCCTTGACCTTCGCGACACGACGGTACTAGCCCAGTACAAGAACGGCTTCGGCGCGCGGGCGAACGAGGGCGGGACCATAGTGCTCGACAGCGTCCAGGCCGGCTACTTCGGCGAGGCCGGGGTGCGCGACCCGCACGTCATCCAGTACGCTGACGGGACTCCTTACATCAAGGACAACAAACTCTACTTTACGCTCACCAACGCGGGGCTGGGCTTCTTCGAGAAGGCGCACTGGGGCGTCTGGACGATGGACCTCTCCGACTACACGAAGATCGAACAGGCCGGCAACCTGTTCTTCCGGCGGGCCGATGGCAAGGTGCTCGGGCATCACGCCGGCCAGCTCGTCCTCGACGAGTCTCTGGGACGTTGGATCGTCATGGTCAGCACCTGGGGCGACTTCGGCGAGAACGGGGTGGACATCCAGTACGTCGAAACGCCGGCCGCAATGGACCTCTTGAACGGCGTTCACGTATTGGGCGGCCTCCGGCCGCATCCCGTGAACGCGCTGACCCCCGCATCTCCGGGACACTGGGACCCTGGTCTCACGCTCATTGACGGCCGTTGGTACGTGGCCTTCGTGGATACGCCCGTCGTCTTCTCGGACTTCCAGCCGGCCCTGGCGAGGAGCGCTCCCGGCGCCGACCACACGGCGCTCACCCTCGTTGGGCGTGACGAGAGCAAGCGGGCGACGGAAGGTCCGATCCTCCAGAAGCTCGGAGGACAGTGGCGTCTGCTCGCCTCCTGCGGCGACGACGAGCCGGCTGAACTCAGGGGCAAGTACCCGATGTACGACCTCAACATGACGTTCGATGGCTACCTCGACGCCCCGCACCCGACCAACATACCGCACCCGCAGATCGTGCCGCTGCCCTTCATGGACAAAAGGCAGAAAAAGACGAAGTACATCATGATCACCTTCAACGGAACTCAGTACTTCGAGCCCGTGCTGGGCTACGGCACCCACGGCGACTTCTTCGTCTTCGAGGCTATCCAGACGGTGCGCGGCTTCGAGTTCGAACCCAGGTAGGGAGGCGAATTCCCGGCTCGACGAACGGCAACTTCGCCGGGCGAGGATGGCTCGGACCTTCCTCGCCCAGGCGGCCTTCTGCACGCCGCCGTGACCGCACCCAACGGCTTCAGACCAATGAACCAGAAAAACACGGCGTGCAGAGTTGACTGATGTTTGAAATTGTGTTCATATGGGGGTAGAAGTAGTGATCCGGCTCCGCGGCATGGGGAAGGCGTGGAGGCGGGACGTTGAGCGTTGGTGGGGGTGTGAAGGAGGTTGTGGTTGTATCCGGAGCTATAGAGTCGGGGCTGTTCGGGGCAGATGGGGCGAGGAAACGGGAAAGGGAGTCGAGGAGTGAGAGTGATGTGGATCAGGGGTCTGTTGGTCGTGGTGGTTCTGGCGCTTCTGGCGGCGTGTTCGCCTCCGGGAACGAACACTGGTGAAGATGGCGGTTCCGACGGTGGCGGCGGTGGCGGCGAGGACGCGCAGCAGGTGGTCGAGGAGGAGACCATGATGGGCGGCACCACGATGGGCGGCGGCATGGAGCAGGCGGTCTGCGACATCGAGCCGCCGGACATCAGCCTGGAAGATGCCGTTGTAGGGTTCTCGCAGTCCGAGGAGGAGACGAACCCGTTCAGGATCGCCGAGACCCAGTCCATAAGGGACGAAGCTGAGAACGTGGGCGTCGAAGAGCTCATAGTTACCAACGCGGCGTCCCAGATCAGCAAGCAGAACTCCGACATCAGGGACATGCTGGCCCAGGGGGCGGAGATCCTGATCGTCGCGCCGCTGAACGCCGACGGCCTGGAGCCAGCGTTCCAGGCGGCGGCCGAGCAGAACGTGCCGGTGTTCCTCATAGACCGCGAGGTCACGGCCGAGCCCTGCGAGAACTACATCACCTTCATGGGCTCGAACTTCCTGCGCCAGGGTCAGCAGGCCGCTGATCTCCTCGCCGAGGCCACCAACGAGGAGGCGCAGGTCGCAATCCTTGAAGGCACGCCGGGCGCGTCGGTGAGCGCCGACCGGCAGGCCGGGTTCGTGGATCAGTTGGACGCCGAGTACCCGGACATGGAGGTCGTCGCCTCCCAGACCGCCAACTTCGTCAGGACGGAGGGGCAGACCGTCATGGAGCAGCTCCTGCAGTCCAACCCTGACATCAACGCGGTTTATGCGCACAACGACGAGATGGCTTTGGGTGCGATCCAGGCGATAAGGGACGCCGGTAATGAGCTAGGCAAGGACGTCAAGGTCGCCTCCATTGACGGGACCGGGGGCGCCGTCCAGGCGCTCGCCCAGGGCCAGATGAACGGCGTGGTCGAGTCCAACCCAAGGTTCGGG